>JAQGOU010000019.1 GCA_028293445.1 Verrucomicrobiales bacterium
TATTCGTCAGGCGTAACAATGCGTTTCGTGCGCAGCAAGTTGTAATGCATGAACGAACAATCAGGAAAGCGCGCGCAAATTTCCTTAAAGAACTGTTTCATTTCTCCGTCGTTGAGCGCGCCCCAACTCGGCAACGAGATCTGGAAATAGCGGATGCCCATTCCCCTCGCCCGTTCAATGCGCTCGATCATCGTTCCTAACGAAAGGCCCATCACCCCGACCATGCCGCGAACATCAGGCTGACTGGTCTCTTCACGAAACACCCGGACGATCTGATCGAACTGTTTATCGGTGACCGCATAACCTTCGCCAGCGGTTCCGAAAATATAAAGGTCGCGGGTCAGGTTCGTCAGAAGGTTTCGAACCTGGCGTCGGAAAATATCTTCTGCAAAGCAGCGGTCTTCGTTCCATGGCACGCAACAGGTGGCCAGGATGCAGGGGGCGTAACGTTTTGCTTTCATATCGTGACGTGAACGATCTTAGAGTCGCGAGAGTGCCGGAACAATCGCGCTCTTGGTTGATTTACCAGAAGCAGACGCCGCGAGTGCTTCATTGGCTTGCTCCAAAGAAAACCGATGCGACACCATCTCGGCGAATGGAAATTGCTTTTGGGTCGCCCGCAAAAATTCGAGCGCGATCTTCATATGGCGTGGTTCACTCGACCATGAACCTATCACCTGAAGTTGTTTGCGGGTGACGACATGTGGATTCCACGCGACCGTTCCAGCGTCGCAGTAATGTCCGAGAATTAAATATTTTCCACCATCGCGACACATCTCCATTCCTTCAACAACAACAGGCGGCGCACCAACACATTCGAGCACGACATCCGCGCCGTAACCGCGCGTAAGTTGACGAACGGCGGCAATTCTCTCACCGCTGGTTTTCACTTCTTCGATGTCGATGATGTGATCCGCTCCGAAACGCCGCGCCATTTCGAGCCGATGTTTCGGTGCGCCAATTACGATGACTTCCCCTGCTCCGGCGTGCTTCGCCACCGCGAGCGCCGCGATCCCAACCGGGCCTGCGCCTTGCACCACCACGATATCGCCCGGAAGAATTCCAGTGCGTTCCACCCCGTGCAGAGCCGTATTCAAAGCACAACCAGCGCCGATGACTGCCTCGGTCGGAAGATCATCGGGCAATTTGAAGATGGAGGTGTGAGGCTTGAGATAATGGAGTTCAGCGTAACCGCCAAGGAAATGCGGGGCGGCCTGACACGGTTGGCTGATTCCGTAGGCCCGTCGATTCACGCACCGAGTCGGAATCTTTTTCTCCGCGCAGTAATAACAGGTGCCGCAGGTCAGGCCGGGACTCCAGGTCACGCGATCGCCCTTCTTCAACGGATTCCCTGACCAATCTTTATCCACGCCTTCGCCGAGCGCTTCGATGTGTCCGACCGTTTCATGGCCGAGGATTACCGGCAACGTGATCGGGAGTTCGCCTTTCCAGAGATGCACGTCCGTGCCGCAGATGCCCGCCATTTCCGTGCGCACGAGGACAGCGCCGGGCTCAGGTTCTGCAGACACAGAGAAGTTGCGCAGCACGAGCGGCGCTTTGAATTGTTCCAAGATTGAGGCTCTACCGGTGGTCATGTCGGTGTGAGTTAAACCTTACCTTCCCTGTCATGATCAATGGGAAAGTTCTTTTTGAATCACAGTCGCCATGATCTTGGCACCTGCTGCATCGGGATGAACACCGTCGGGAAACATACCGGCGTTGCCTGCCAATGCCGCATAAAGATCAATTACCGGGAGATGTTTCTTCCGGGCAATTTCGTTGATTTTCGGAATGACTTCTTCCGTCAGGATTTTGTCGGTATCAAATACTTTTCCGCGATCCCGGAAAAGAGGAACGGGCCGGCACAAATAAATGCGCGGCTTCGTCTCCAGATTTTGAAAGCCGCGGACGATCTCCAAATAGTCCGCAACGAAGTCCTCTTTATGCGGCGGCCAACTCTTTTCGTTGGTGTCATTGGTGCCGAGTTTAATCACGACAACGTCAGGCTTGAACAATAGAGCCTCCCCATACACCGGCAGGAGCGAATAAGGTTTTGTTCCTTTCTTGAGCGCAGTAGCTCCATTGAATCCAAAGTTTCGCACCTGCCAGCCGTCGCCCAGCAGCGCCTGCAATTGCGCTGGATACGAATCCTTTTCACGATTCGCGATTCCGTAACCGTAAGTAATGCTGTCGCCAATGCATGCTACTCGGATCGGCGAAGAATCGCCGGCCCGGCGGATTGGCCGATGGTGGTGGGTGGCGCAGGAACTCAGCAGTCCGATGGCAGCGATGCACAGAAAACTGTGGATGAGTATTCGAAATGTTATCCTATTCATGTTCAGAAAGGCACGTTGTTAAAGTCATTTACCAAATTCTTCCACGGCCTTTTCGACCATGTGTTTAAAATCATCCGTCGCCGCATCGACTTCGTCCGGCGGACCGTAAATACGGACCAGCAACTTTTTCTTCTCATTCGCGGTCCGCAAACAGGCTCCGACCACTTTGAGTTTGCCCGGCGTCTTCTTCACTTGGTCAGACGCTTTTCCCGAAACAGTGACGTAATTGAGCTTGGTGTCATTCACCGCCGCAGAGGTCTCATGTAAGACAGCATCCTGTTCAAAGTTGCCCAGGAGCCGCTGCCGAATTTGTTCCTCTGTTTGCGGGAACACGTAAAACCGGACATCAGTGCGACTCGGAGAGGAACCGGGAACGGTAAACCGATTTAGCGCTGATCCTTTATCCGCTGGATCCCACGTCCAATTCTTTGGGCGTATGAAGGTGTAGCCTTCGACCAATATATTTTCCGGATCGGCATGCGCGCTGGAGCAGAACAAGGAGAGGAGCAGAAATAATCTTAGCGCCAGTGAACTCACTTGGGTGAACTATGACAAATTTCTTCTCCACGGCGACTTTAAAGGACAGCGAACAACAACTCGCGAACAAGGCGCTCCGCGCTTCATGCTTTTACTTAAGTCTCGCGAAGGCCACTCGCAATGGGGAGTCGTGCCGCACGAATCGCCGGGAACAATCCACCAATCAAACCAATCGCAGCGGCCCAAATAATTGCCATGATCAATAGTTTCGGTGTTACGGAGAAAGCAAAAGCAATCTGACTGAACGTCTGCCAGTTAATCGTCGCCGCTTTGAATCCATCGAAAGCAAAATACGCGGCGGCCGCTCCAATTCCCCCGCCAACGAGCGCCAACGCTAGTGATTCAAACATCACGGACAAGACAATCGGACTGGCCCCAAAACCCAGCGCCCGCAACGTCGCGATCTCTCGATTGCGCGCGGAGATAGCGCTGTACATCGTGTTGAGCGCGCCAAAAAGGGCACCTAACGCCATGAGAGCTGCAATCATCACCCCGAGCTTTTCGATGAAGCCGGTCAACATACTGGATTGTTCGGCGAGGAACTCAGATTGGCGCAAGGCCTTCACCTTTAGTTGAGGATTGGTCATCAAAGAATTCGTGAACTGCTGGAACGCTTGCGGCGACGTAAGCTTTGCGTAAACCGACTGGAAAGAATCGCCTCGATGATAGGCAGGCTGCAACACACCGGCATCCGTCCATATCTCAGATTCAGCCGAGCCACCGCCGCCCGAAAAGACACCAACCACTTCCCATTCATGTTGGCCGACACGGATCTTTTTGCCGACGTCCAGTCCGGCAAACGCCCTCGCCGCGCCCGCACCTACGATTACTTCACTGCGACCTGATTGGAACAATCTACCTTCAACGATCCGAATGTCGCCGCGCACCGACACGCCTGATTTCTCAACGCCACGCAACGGAACATTTGCGTCGGTGCCGGTGGAACGTTTGGGAAGATTAATAATAACAAACAACTCAGAGGAAATAAAAGGGCCATCCGCGGTGCGTGCGATGCCGGGAGCATCCGCAATCAAGCGCGTCTCCTCCCGAGACAGGCCGCTGGTCATTTCTGTATCCGCGCCGCTGCGTAAAACAATCGCGATATCCTCCGCCCCCGTCACGCGCATCGCGGCACGGAAACCTTCCGCAATCGAAAGCACACCGACGAGAACCGCGACCACTCCGGCGATGCCGACTCCTGCGGCGAATGCCGCGCCTTTGCGTTCCGGAACGGTGCGCAAATTGAAAAGCGTGACGGCAACAACTTGTGAGAACCAGTTAAACATTATCCATTCCTCCTCAAGGCCACGGCGGTTTGCAAACGCATCGCCTGTATGGCCGGCATGATTCCAGCCACAAAACCCAGGGCGAAAACAAGCCCGACACCGATGAGCAACGCTTGTGGCGGCAAATAGAAAACGGGCAACATCTGCGGCACAGGACTGCCGCCCATTGTGAAAAGCCACGCCGCACCGAGCCCGGCCATTCCTCCAACCATCGTGATCACACAGGATTCTGCGAGCACCAGCCCGAGCACCAGTTCGTTCGTAAAACCCATCGCCTTCATCACGCCGAGTTCTTCCGTTCGTTCGCGCACGGATTGCGCCATGGTATTGCCGACAACGAGGAGAATGGTGAAGAACACCGCGCTAAGAATCGCGATCAGGATCGTGCCGATGTCGCCCATTTGCTGGATGAAGCCTTGAGCAAAGGCACCTTCTGGTTCGGCCTTGGTTTCGTAAGGCGAGTTGGCGAACTCCGCGTCAATCGCCTTGGCAATTTCCGCCGCGCGATTGGGATCCTGCACTCGTACCCCATACCAACCGACCGTCCCTTCCCCCCTCGAACGTCCTTCGTCAAAATAATCGTAGCGAAAATAGAAACCGGACGTGTCCGTATTTTTCTTGGCTCCATCGTAGACGCCAACAATTTCGAAGTCCCACGCCCCACCGCTCTTGTTCGGCCAAATCGGCGAGGTCAACGACACCCGATCGCCAATCTTCCATTTGAATCGATCCACCAGCATGCGGCCTACGATCGCGCCGTTGCGTTTCGTCAGCCACGCCTGCTTCTGATCCTGCGGCAGCACAATTTCGGGATAGATGGAGAGCAGCCCTTCCGGATCGGTCGGAAAACTGCCGAAGAAGTTTTTCGGTTCATCTTTATAAATGCCATTGAACCACGTGGTGTGGACCGATTTGGTCACTCCGGCAATTCTCTCCATGCGCGGCCCATAGGTCACCGGAAGCGTCATGATCAGTGAAATCTTGTGACGCACGATCAAGCGGTCTGCTCCCGCCATGGAAATACCGCCGGTAAATGCTTCTTTAATGGTGCAAAGCAGCCCGTAAAGGATGAACGCGACGAAAATGGAGAGCAACGTCAACGACGTGCGCAGCTTCTTGCGTTTCAAATTACTCCAGACCAGGTAAAGGAATTTCATGCGACAAAGATGATTGCACGCAAACTCATTGCGTCGGTTCCTTGCTCAATTGCCCCTTATCCAAATGGACCGTGCGCGTCGCACGCGCCGAGGCGTGCGGATCGTGCGTGACCATGATGATGGTTTTGCCGTGCTCACGATTCAATGCCTGCAAGAGGCTCAGGATTTCATCGCCCGATTTCCGATCAAGATCGCCAGTCGGTTCGTCGCAGAGAAGGATCGTCGGGTCGGTGACAATGGCGCGCGCGATGCCGACGCGTTGCTGTTCACCGCCGGAAAGCGTGCGCGGGAAATGTTTGTTTCGATGCGTCAACCCCACGACCTTCAACGCGGTCTCCACATGTTTGCGGCGCTCCGCCTTTGAGAGATGCGTCAGGAGCAACGGCAACTCCACATTCCGCTCAGCCGTCAACACAGGAAGCAAATTATAAAACTGAAACACCAGCCCCACATGACGGGCACGCCAGGCGGCGAGCTGCCGATCCGACATCTGGTCGATGCGTTCGCCGCCGACCGACACAGATCCTTTGGTGGCGCGATCGAGTCCACCGATCAGGTTCAGCAACGTGGATTTGCCCGAGCCAGAAGGCCCCATCAACGCGAGAAATTCTCCTTGTGGCACTTCAAGGTTCAACCCCGAGAGCACATGAATTTCTTCTGAACCGCGCCGAAACGTTTTATCGACGTCCGCAATGCGAACGAGAGTTCCATTGTTTACACTCATTGTTGTTCCTTCACTTTGGTTCCATCCGCCAAATTGTCTGGTGCTTGAATCACCACACGATCGCCGTCACTGACTCCCGCGATAATCGTCACGTCATCGCCGCGTGTCATGCCAATCTTCACCGCGCGTCGTTCGACACGTCCATCGCGCACCAACCAGACGACGTCCTGACCGCCACTCTGATGAACGGCTGTCTTCGGAAGAACCGAACCGGCCGCTTGCACTGGCGCTGCCTGACCCGCGTCTGCACGTTGAAACGCCACTTTCACTCCCATGTCCGGGAGAACGCGTGGATCCAGCTTATCGAAACCGACCCGCACTTTCACCGTGGCTTTCTGTCGATCTGCCGTGGGAATAATCGCAATGACCTTCGCTGGAATCCGCAAGTCGGGGTAGGAGTCAAGTGTCGCTTCGACCGGTTGCCCCGCCTCGACGCGGTTGATGTAACTCTCGCTGACGTCCACCTCGATCTCGAGTGAGCTCATATCGACCAGGGTGCAAATGCCGGTGCGGGTGAAGCCGCCGGAAGACATCGGCGAAATCATTTCGCCCGGCTGCGCATTCTTCGACGTGACGATCCCCGCGAATGGGGCACGGATGACGGCGTCGTCTAGTTGTTGTTTCCAAACCGCCACTTCCCGTTCTGCCACGGCCACATCAGCTTGTTGACGATCGAGCCGCGCCTGGAGCGATTTCGCCAGCGCCTCCGCACGGTCGAGGTCCGATTGACTGGCCACTTGATCCTTGGCCAACCGGGTCGTGCGTTTCAATTCACTTTCAGCCTGGGTGAGATTCGCCTTGGTTTCATCGAGCGACTTGCGAGCTGCTTCGGCTTGCGCTTCCGAGAGATTAAAACTTTTTTCAAGGTTGGAAGCATCCAATCGCGCCAAGACCTGACCGGCGTCAACCTTCATTCCTTCTTCGACTAAAACTTCAATGACTTTCGCGGTGATTTTAGACGAAACCGTCGCCTCACGTCGCGCCGTCACATAGCCAGAAGCATTGAGCAAAGTCTTGTCTCCACCTGAAGCTGACTCACGAACGGTCACGGTGCGAACCGTGGCAATCTTGGGGCGATTAAACCAAAGAGCCAACCCACCCATCAATACGATGAGGATCGATACACCGACCACGAGCGGCAGGCGCGACTTCTCACGAGGCGCGTTGCCGGAGCGATCAATTCGCAAATCGTCGAGGGTTTTCTTATCTGGACTCATAGGTTCCCGCACTTGTGAAGAAATCTTTTCCGGTGCTCTACGTCAAGATTGGGAATGTTTCCATTGAAATATTCAGATTACTATTAAGAGTATGCTTATTGATATAAAAAAAGTTTGCCCTGGTTTCAGGGGATCATCTAGATACAGCACCAAAGAAGCTAGATCACTCCCAACCATGGTGATAGCATCAAGATTCACCCGGATCGCATCCACACTGGACATTTTTCGTGTTTACTCCATGCTTCGCGTGCTTCTTCGGTAAAACAACAATTACTTAGCCATGCATGGAAAAAAATGGGTCCTCGTCGCCGTCTTTTTAATCGGCGGTATCGTTCTCACTTCAGTTGGCCTCAAGGCGCTCCTCACTGGCAAAAAATTAGAGCGCGAAGGAAAAACCACCGTAGCGACCATTGTCAGCCGCGACTCTCGTCCTCTTTACAAGAAGCAGCTGGCTTATTACCTCACCCTCGGGTTTGAAACAGAGGCGAAAGAGAAAATTACCCAGGAGATCATGGTGCTCCATCCTGAATTCGCACGCACGGAGGGAAGACCCAATGTCACCATTCATTACCTCCCATCCGATCCGAACGTCATCATGCTCGATCCGATTGAGATTCGTTGGGGTCAGATCGTCACCGGTTCGATTTTCGCCCTGTTTGGAGCGGTGCTGCTGGTGATCTTCGTGCGAAATCCAAAGCACGGTAACGGCCCACCCATTACGCAAGAGGAACGAATCGAGCATGCACGTGAGACCGCCGCTGACAGCGCCGTTAAAATTGTACAACAACTGAAACCGTTGACCGTTTCACAGCACGAATATGAAATGGCAGATCCCTCCCGTTTTCGTCATCTCGACCTGGCCTTCTATAACGATACTCAAAAATTTCTGGAATCGTCCGGTTTTGGGCATCTCGAAGACGTCGAGAACGTGACCCTGCGAAATAGCGCCAACAACCCCAATACGTTTATCCGCGTGATGCTGGGCGCCAATGGCACGATCATGGCCGATATCTATCAATTCAAACCCTCAGCGGTGAAACGCCTGCTGGGCATGAAAGAGTTCAAAGTCCTCGACCTCGAAACACAATTCAGCAACGGCTGTTTTGTCTGCACGAACAATGCTGAGACTGCTGGCGCACTCAGTCAGCCCACGGAGGTCGACAGCTTGAACATGGCTGCGGTGACGCCGTTTTCGACCTTGCTCGATGCCCATCGGAAACGTGTCGAGCTCTTCAGCCAGAGCACCGGTGTGCCTCCGTTGCGTTTGCAGACAGTCTCCGACGTCAGGAAAGCGCAAGACGCTCTGCAATGCCTGAAAGCGGCTCATCGTCAGAAAACCGGGCTGACCCGAACCGAAATTGCCAACCTCGGCGGTGGTCAAGCAGGAACAAAGGAAGTAGACATGGCCTTTGAAGCAATCCTGAAAGAACACGGCAAGCATCCACCGAAAAAATAAAAGGTGGCCCCGGCTCCCTGTTCCCGTCCCTATAGCAGGTTATTCCTTATCTGGAGCCGTTGACGCGATGGGCCGCGGACGGTTCTCTATCCCTATCTAAACGCGCTACGCTCACGCCTGCGGCGCGAACTCTATTAACAGGTGGTCTAAATATGAAGGGACGCCCCTTTATGACACCTACATATTTTGTTTGAACCTTTTGCCGCTTGTGACATTCCACTGATTAGAAATGCTGGTAATGCCTGAAAACGAACAACTGCCGGTGCGACAAGCCAGAGCCGGAGATTCGTCCGCCTGGGACGTTCTGTTTCGTCGTTACCAACTGCCGCTGTATGTCTATGTGTTTGAGTTGGTCCATAGCGAGCAAGCCAGTTTGGACATTGTCCAGGAGACGTTCATCAGTGCGGTGCGGCACATCAATGGCCTGCGGGAAGACGACAAAATTGGCGGCTGGCTCTTTGGCATCGCCCACCAGAAATGCGTGCAACGCTGGCGCAAACAAACACGAGAAGAAATCGCGCTGGAGGAAGTCGGCGCTAGTCCAACCGAGTTTGAGGCCAGCCCCGACGACCTTCTCATTCGCCAGGAACAAGAGGAAGAATTTATGTATCTGCTTAATCAGTTGCCTCCGCCACAACGGTCCGTGTTGCTGTTGTATTTCGTGGAAGATTTTTCGATTGAGGAGATTGCCGAGATTATCGGCACTGCCCCAGGCACGGTGAAGTCTCGACTGCACTACGCCAAGAAAACGTTAAGAAAATTGATGGAGAGGAACGCTGAATGAAAACACCACGAGATATTTTATTCGAACGCCATCGCCATGCCACGCCGAAGCTCGATGACATCCGGCAAAAGGCGATCGCTGCCCTCCCGACATTGCAAAACGCCGACGCACGTCACCCCGTCCAGAACGAGAAGCGGATCATTTGGACGATGCTTCGGAATGTGTGGGAGGAACTCATCTGGCCCTCGCGCCGCGCCTGGTCGGGCATGGCCGCACTCTGGCTGTTGGTGCTGGCGGCAAACCTGCAAATGAAGGCCACGTCCCGGACCAATTCATCGGCACCCGCGCGTGAGGTCGCGCAGGCTGTCGAGGAGCAGCGACGGATGCTGGCGGAGCTTGTTCAGCCCCTCGCGCCGACACCCATGCAAGCACCACGTCCCAACACCCGCCCGCGCAGTGAGCGTCCGGCCATTCTCAAATCCTGTTAAGTCACAACCAACCTGAATATGAACACAACCAATTCTTCGACCGCCAATAGCTCCAGCACTCCTCGCCGCTGGCGCATCGCGCGCCGCCTTCTCGTGACCGCGGCCGCAGTGACAACGCTCATCGCTGTTTTCTACACGGTGGAAAATTGGCGTGGCAAACGGGCGTGGGAAAATAGCCGACGCGAACTCGAAGCCAAAGGTGAGGTGATCGACTGGACGAAATGCATTCCGGCGCAGGTGCCGGACGATCAGAATATTTTCAAAGCGCCGCATATGCAGGAATGGTTCGTGAGGCCATCCCCGACGACCCCGCAATCGACAACGCCTTCCCCTTTCGCGCTCTCGCCACGGAACGAGGTTAAATTGATGGTGGCCGAAGTGACGATTGTCGCTCCCAACGCCGCGCCTGCTTCGCAACCTGCCGACGCGACGTTTCGCTTCGATGATCCCGCGGCGCGAGAGCAAGTGGCGACGCTGCTGCGCGATGCCATCGGACCCTGCGCTCTTGGTTCCAAAGCTTACGTTCTATTGGCGCACCCGTTGGACCAATTCAAGCCTTTGCATTTGACGTTACAGGCGGGAACCGCTCCAGATGCGAAGGCACTCGCGGCCTTTTTCTCGGCCAGCCTGACCAATCTGACCATGGATTACTCTGACACCAGTATCTTTCGAGTCGACTCGGCGGGAAGCAACACCTTCCGTGTCTCACTAAGAGATCAAGCGTGCGGGGCGGCTGAATATCTCGAGTGGACGGATTCGACGACGTCAGATTTTGATGTGCTGCGCAAAGCTCTGGAGCGCCCCTTTGCGCGAATTGACTGCGACTACACGCAACCGTTTCTCATGTTGATTCCGAATTTCGTTACCGTCCGGAACGCGGCGCAAATCTTGTCGCAACGGACACAATGCCATTTGCTTCTCGGCCAACCGGAGGAGGCGTGGCACGAACTGTCCCTGGTTCACGATCTTTGCCGTGTCTTGTTAAGCCAGCCAACCGGCAAGCCGATGACGTTGGTAGCCGCGATGATCAATACCGCTGTCCATGGACTTTACCCGAATGTCGTCGAGGACGGCCTTCGACTGCACGCGTGGCGCGAACCTCAGCTCGTTGCCATTGAACAACAACTCAAAGCCACGGACTTGCTTGCGCCGGTTCTGGAGGGTTTCAAAGAAGAACGCGCGGCGAGCTGCTACACCTTCGAAACGATTAAAACCAGCGAACTGCTCAAGTTGATGAAAGTCGGGACTGATAAAAGCCCTTGGCAAGAAGTGTCGTTAAGATTGGTCCTGACCTTGATGCCACGCGGTTGGTATTACCAGAACATGGTAGTGGGCGCGCAAGCTGAACAAGAGTTGCTCGACTGTGTGGACCTGGGGAAACAGCGCGTGACGCCGCACCAGACTGAGATATATCTACGCTATCTGCAACTGCACGGGGAAAAACGCTCGCCCTATACTTTTTTAGTGGCGTGGAGTCTGCCCAACTTTGTCAAAGCCCTGCAAACCACCGCACACAATCAAACCGTCGTGAACGAGGCCTCGCTGGCCTGTGCACTGGAACGCCAACACCTTGCCAAGGGAGACTATCCGGAAACGCTCGACGCACTGACGCCGCAATTCATCGAGAAACTCCCGCACGATCTCATCAGCGGCCAGCCTTTAAAGTATCACCGGACCGCAGGCGGAGGATACCAGCTCTATTCCATTGGCTGGGATGAAAAGGACAACGGCGGCACGGTGGGTAAATCAAAGGAAGAAGGCGACTGGGTTTGGGAACAACGCCAGTGATTTGTCGCTATCAGCAGGTAGATGCCCGACGCGATCCTTAGGTTGATCATCCAAATAAAAAGAGCCGCCCGGTTTCCCGGGCGGCTTTGTTGGAGTTCAACCTCAGTCAGAACTAGATAATTGCTGGCACCGCTCGCGGGTGCCGAGGTTGTCCCCTGCCCCGCACGCTAAAGCGTGAACTCCAGCTAATGCGTCACAATGCGCACGGGTTCCGAGAGCGGTCCCTCGCCGCCGTTATTCACAGCGGAGAGCGCGATATCGACCATCGCATTCGACGGCAGATTTTCGATCGTGAAATCGAGATCTACCGGTGAACCAATCGCGATGTACTCAGCATCCACATTCAGCACACGTCTCCAGACGCGATAATGCTCCGCGCGCGCCGTGGTCGGCCATTTCGCCGCCGCAGCGTTCGGCCCGATCAACGTGACGATCAGTCCTTCGACCGCATCCGGCGTCTGCTGCGCCCCGGGCAGGTTCAGACCAAACGCCCTCCAGCGCTGATCCAAAGGCCCGAGAAGCTGAGTGGCTTCCGCGATGAACCCGCGATAACGACGTCGCAATTTCTCCGACGCCGCATCACGTGCCTCCATCAGAGTCCCCACAACCATCTCCTGGTTATAGGCTGCCCCACGCGAGGCACACAGTTCCGCGAACAGTGCCCCTGCGCGTGCCGCCGTGATGTTCAACGCCGCGACCTCATGTGTCGGATTCGCTTCGAAGTACTTTTGAATAGTCTTCATCGCGATCTGTAACTCTGCCGGGGTCTCGAGCAGAGTCAGGGAATCTTCGAAGCCGAGGAGTTTCCAGGGTTCGGAGAATTGGCCGCCGAGGCGTGGCTTGAGGACGTCACGGGTGAAGCCCATGAACAAGCGGCTGGTGCCTGCCACTTCACGGATTACTTCACGATAGACACTGAGTTGGCCTTTGCCTACCTCCAGCGTCTCACGTGCAGTCAGCAAACCGGCAATATCTGCCATGATGAACTGCGTTTTGTTTTGGGCGAAGCCCACTGTATTTCCGAGCGCCTCTTCTGCGGTGGCCAGGTCCTGGCACGAGGTCAGGAGATCGGAATCTTTATTAGGTGTTGGATTTGTCATATGTTTTATTTTTGTTCGATCAACGCGGTTCAGTCCCCGGGTGGCCAGATTTCTCCGATACTATGTATGCAGAGAATCGATCTTTTTGACGTGCAACCAGGAACATCCCGGTTCAACACGAGCCATTGTCCGGTCACGAACCCGAATCAATCGAACGAGATGAGATTAGCAATCGTCCTGTCAGGTTTCGCTTTACAGGACATTTAAAAACTTTCCGTCGTTTGACCCTTTGTTTGCAGTGCTTTGCTGAGGATGATGAAAAATAAATGCAGAAATCTCGTTTTTTCTGACCGGTTTTGGATCGTTTGGGAGCCGGAGAAGGGAAAAACAAGACGGGTAGACACGAATTGCACAGATTAACACGAATTTTTAAGAAGAAGACACCATCAGCGCATCTTGACACTGCCACCGTCTTTTTAAATCCCGCCGCGTGAGGGCACGCGGCCTACATCGTCCTTTTGTAGGCCGACTGCCCTCAGTCGGCGGGGTGATACTGCCAAGATGCGCGCTGCCAAACGGGATGTGAATTTTGGATTGTCGTTTAGTCCTGTTCAACAATACTCACCTGACTATGGCAAAATCCGTCAGTCCAGGTCGTAAAAAGAAACCAACCTTCGCACGCGCCAGCGACATGATTAACGCAACCAACCTCGCGGAAGACCAGGTTGTCGATTGGTTCGCCGTTGCGTTGGAGCAATGGCCTGAAAGCGCGGAGTTTAAGGCATTCAAACAGCCAAAGACGAAAGCCGAGTTTCAAGCGGCGCTGAGACAAGCATTTACCGCCGGATGGACCGCCGCAGAAAAACAACCCCAGTGCAGTTGCGGAAGTCCTCAGCGCGGAGGCCATCGCCAAGGCTCGGCACTCTGTATGTGGTGCTACGAGCGCGACGACGCAATGTATTACATGCAGTAAGATCGAAAGGAACGGCGCCCGAACCACGAAGCCTCACCTGTATGTGGCCATTTAAGAAAAAGAAGGATGCCCCTGTTCCCGCGAAACAACTCACCCTGCGCGAAGCGCTTGAACGAGTTGCCGAGATTGGCATTCGCACTCGATCTGAGATAACGATAGATGACCTGTTGTTTTCTCTTGAAGGCTCTTTGGATTCCCCAACCGACCCCATCACCTTGTTGTGCGTGCTAGGTGGGCAAGTTGAACGCAAGCCTCATCAATGGATTTCGGACAACATCTGGCACTCTGACGCCGAATGCATTATTGAAGATGGAGATTACATTGCCCTTGCGAAACGATTTGCCGCCCTTACAAAAGGAGCATTGCCCATTTCCGATATTAAAGACCATATCGATTTAGAGGCGGGTGAAGTGTGGTTAGCCTTTTCTTTGCGCAACGAAAGAATCAAATGGAACTTGGAAGTCAAGGATGACTGGTGTGATCCCATGCTCTACTCAAATTTCCAGACGCTCGTTGAACAAGCCGATCCCGACAAACGTTTCTTCATTTGCGGCCTGGGGCAGGACTCCTTAATTGGTTATGGTGATGCAAAGATGAAAAACGCGCTCAGCGGGTTCGCTGGCATAAAATTTTCCTGGGAATAAGGGATGGGCCCATTCGACCGAGATACCGGCTCCGACTTTCAAACGGTCGGTTAAGACAAAAACAAGTCAATCACTCTGCCGCAGGCGCGAGCGAACCGAGTTGCACTTCCTATAAATACAGCATCTCGTGCTGCACCTGAGCCTTACTCCGCGTGATTCGAGGCGTCGGGATGAATCCCGTGCCAGTTCTCCTGTCCGCCGTCGTACCAAAAATCGATCAGCAGCTCACACACGTATTTTTCCACTGCGACCTCTGGGGCCGGAATTCCATGCGCATCCTCCATCGCGACAAACCCGGCCGCCATCGTGGCCCGGGCAATCATCCACGGCGCAATCTCCTTCGGCACCGTTCGGTTCCAACGATCTTTGTCCTCGTAGAACTCCATGATCCAGTTATCGCACAGCGCATTGATCGTCTTGCCCGGCTTCTTGGCGCGAGGGAGAGGAGTCTTGCCGTCGCAACTGGCCAACACTTCGAAGCGATAAATCTCCTTGCGAAACTTTGCCCACGGCCCACGAAACTTGGGAATGCGCGGTGAGAAGCCACCTGGGTAGGGAATGATGATCGTGGTCCCGCCGTAAGGCCCGGGCGTAATCTGTGAACCCGGCGGCAAAAATGCCTTCAACTCTTCGCTTTCAGAAATCTCTTTGAAACCCTTCAAACCTTTAGGAGCACGCTTCATGAGTGCGGAGGCTAAAGCGCCGACCAAAATTCGCAATCTCCAAACCGCTTCGGCGTGATGTTGTTTGATCCTGGTAATCTCAAACAACAGCACGGTTTCGATTGCGCTTTGGGTTACCATTTTCCACACTGTCTGTGCTTTGGGTGGCTACGCATACATCATTAAAGGAACGGTGGATCATCGGTCATCAAAACCCCATCATTCTGCCGCAGGCGCGAGGGTAGCGAGTTTCATCTTTTGTTTGTGTAAATAATCAGGAGCCTTTTCAAAAAAACTCGTCGGTCTAATGTTTTCAAAGTATCCTGCGGCTATTCGCAGCGACTAATTCGTTCATGAAAGCACCAGATTTCCAAATTGACAAAATCTATGAAGAAGAAGCGCGAAGGCTTCTATCTGCCCACGCAACCGCGCGGATTATTCACGCCTCTGGAGATATACACGCGAGTGGAGACGAATTGGAAAACTTGGTCCGAGAGCTACTTCGACGAAGATTGCCTTCTCGCTTCTTCATTGGGCATGGGCACATCGTAGATAGAAATCTGCATGTCAGCCCTCAATTCGACATAATTCTTGCCGACGCCACGACATCTCCAATTCTATTTGAGGGAGAAAACGGCACTCAATTCTTTCCTTGGGAGTCGGTTTATGCAGTTGGAGAGATCAAGAATACTTATTGGGAGGCGAAGAATCAAATCGCGGCCTTCGCCGCGAATATCAAAAAACTCAAAACGGAGCTTCAACGTGAATTGACGCCGCCAAATTATATTGGCAACGGCATGTTTTTGAGTGCGGAATTTAAACCACTTACTGCGGCAAAATATCGGAACCCACTCTTCACGTTCATTCTATTTGGTGAAAAAGGTGATAGAACTCAAGGGGGCGTCGTGAAGCAATATGCAGAAATTGAGGATACTTTCCTTCCGCAAGTCAGCTTGTTTTTGGATGGCTCCGTAATTGTTAAGACAAGCTTTTCAAAAGACAAAACGGCCTGGTCCGTTAAGGAAGTGAATATGAAATGTTCTGCTGCGGAAGACAAAGATTTCAGTTGGACAAATTTAGACTTTACGAACGAAGATCGATCCGGCCAAAGCTTAGCCACATTGATGCTTGGATTGTTTGATCATCTGAACACGTGCATTTTGATGCCGCCGCCAATTCATAATTACTTCGATAGAATTCTATCTTCAGCCGCCCACAAACCTTCGATTATTTGTTCAGAACAAATTCTTCAGGCCGTCAAGGAAGCCGGGGAAGCTGGCGTGGCAATTCCACCAGGCTTTGAGAAATTTGAGAAGCTCGTTAAACATTACAAGCGTAGTTAGCCGGCCGCCTGGATGTCCTCTGTAAGGTGAATTCAGTGTCAATACTACGGACTGACATCTTTTCGAACAATGGGCTTTTGTCCAGCAGTGAGGCGTCATCTGTTTTAATTCTTATACAACCAATGAAGAATCTTCTCGTTTAATATGCTTGAGAAACTTTTGAAGCATTCCATCAACCCTTAGCTTGAAATCCCGCGTTGCCTTTGGATGCGTGATGACTCGATGAATTATCTTTCTCAAAGTAATAGAAGCATATCGTCCACGATCTTTGGGGTCATCGAATGAAACCGATTCATTTGGTTGCAGCCCCCGCAAAAGGCGAAATTCACGTTCAAAGCCATATTCCGATGGCTTGTAGAAGAACAAAGCATTGTGAGAAAACTTTGTCCTGGGAAAATCATGATCGTGGTATTTCAGAGGGGACTTCATAATCTCTTTTGGCAGAAAGCGAAGCAAAGCATTAGCCGAAGAGGTGATCACCACGCTCTCGGCCCCCGATTTACGCGTATAAGCATCCCACATCATGCGATTTTCTTTCGTGTTCCGATGCCAACAGGAAATGAAGACACAACGACGATGCACCTCGTTTCCTCCTTCCGACTGCGCAGAATGTGGTGCAATATTTTTATACGCCGAATAGAATGCCTGATCCGAGAGGGACATTTTTGAAGCGTTCGCCGGCGAAAAGCGACCTTCAAACGGATCTTCGAATTGATCGGGACGGGAGAAATATAAAGCCGATTTAATTAGGATGTCCTCAAACTTGCTGTAACTCATGTAACGCCAGAGAACTTCCGAAGGCGAAATGGTGGACAATGGCCAATCGTTTGGATCAATTCGAGCAAATGGCCCTACTATTCGATTGGCGGCTCGTTCAAATACTACACGATGACTAGGGGTAGGCATCAAATCCCCGTTGTTGCGATTTTCACTCCCCAACGGACTGTTTCCTCAGTGATATAATATTCGTAGTGAAATTCGTCATCGAACTCAGCTTCGGGGCTTGAATGCAATTTGAAATCATTGACCCACTTTGGCTTGCTTTCGACATGTTCCTTTACTCGTTTCGCCCATTGCTCAACATCGCGTTCGCCATGCTCGGTTATCTGCCAGATTCCAATTTCCGGCATCCGGATTGATCCGTTATTTTTCAGTGCATTGCGTTGCCATGAAAGGTCGTGTGCCCATATAGGTTCGCCTGCTTCCCGCATTTCTTCGTCTTCTGGGCGAATATGCACCAGATGATTTGACTGAATGAAACGAAGGACTCGCCTCTTTGGCGGATTAGCAGCGCCCTCCAATCTCTTGAGCAAATAGAGCGCGACCAAAAGCACACGCTGCTGTTGCTTCACTTTTCCTTTGCTGCGGACTTTCATCAACAGAGCTTATCGCTACGCATTTTCCAGTCCAGTGAAGAACTGGAAAAGGACAAAAACTACAGCGTCCATGTTGTTTCCCCGTTTGTTTAGGTAGACGCGATCAGGACAATTGTAAACCAAACGTGAGTCCTGTCCGTACTTTATCGATGAGGTATTGGCGACGTTCTCGCCCGATCTGGATGAGGATAGTGTCGGTCGTTCCTACGGGACTGCGTGTCAGTGCGAGACGGCTGTGGACCGCCGTCTCGCTTTGACTTCACACTTTTTAAACCTCAAACCTTGGCCTCTGGTTCTTTTTTCCGCGGCGGGTCGAATTGGAATTTTCCGGCGGCTACGGCTTTGCCGTCGGCGGACATGAGGTCGGCGACAGTATGCCATTCCTGCACTAACGCAGGCGGGGAAAGCGGGACGACGTCGTTGCCGAAGCCGCGCATGAGTTTGAGCAGGTCGATGAAGCTGGAGGCGCAGAGGTTTAATTCCAGGCCGCCGCATGGGAGGTCTTTGCGCGAGCTGTCGCAGCTCACATTGTTTTCAGCGCGTTCCAACGTCGAGATCAACAAGTTCAAACTCGTTCTACCTTGGCCAAGATCACCTTCGCGGCGGGCTAGCATTCAAACTTTGTCGGTCAATTACGGTTTTGCTTCCTTTAAGCCTTTTAACTTCTTGTCCAGGTCGGACGTCCGCGCGACGACGTTGTCGGTTAAACTCTTGACCTGATTGAGATCAGCAGAAAAGCGCTTTTGCAGCGGCTCCAATGTTTGCAGGCCCGCTGCCAGTTCCTCACGCTGACTGGCAGCCGAACGCCGACTGGCTTCCAGATCTGCGGCCAGTCTTCCGGTTTGATATTCAAGGTCGCGGGCTGAATCTTCGGACCGATTCAGCTTGCTGATTAATTCGCGCACCTGTTGGTATTCCCCTTCCCACAGTCCGGAGAGAAGATCCAATCGCGCCTTTGCCAGGGTGATCCGCTTCACCAGTTCGCGAAGACTTTCATCGATTTGCTCCTGAGGAATCTGAGGCGGCGCCCCCCCACCCTCCGAGGTACTCTGCGGACTAATCCCCATCGAGTCATGCGAAGCAGACCTTGGAAGAGATTCATAATCCGTCGCAATAGGTCCGTTTATTGATTCTTCGCGAACATCGGGCAAGACAAACGCCATCCCCGTTTCGTCAGCCGGTTGAGCCAGACGCCAGGCGGCAAACTTGAGGTCAACCAAATGAAAACTGTAAGCAGCCTGCATCTGCCGGACCCGCGCGGCTTGTCCCTGTTTCTGTAAATCGCGCAAAGCCTCATTCCATTGATCGTCGCTCTTCCGCAACGTCGCGAGTTCGCCCTCCTGTTTGCCAATCACCTGAGTCAGGCCCTGCACGTCCCGGCCAATGGATCCAAACTGGCTTTCAATGCGTTTAAGAATTTCCGGGGTCCCCCGCAACTGCAGGTCAAAGCCCACCTGCTGAAACTGTCGCTTCGCACTCCGCCAACGGGCGATAGACTCTTTGAGCTCACTCTCGAGAGATTGCGACCGATCGCGCAACCAAATGCTGGCTGAATTGGTCCAGGCCGCCCGCTGCAGTTCCGACAGCGCAGCGGCGCCATCGGCGGCCCAGGCCTCGCCCGTCGGCAGCACCTCGGTGGCTTTCTTATAACTGGTGGTCACACGATCGAGCGTGCCTCGCACCTGTTCGAGCGTCGCCATCTGATTGCTCTGCGATTGCCCGAGATTGCGCGCCTGATGCCTGGCCTCGGTGAGCGTTTGCGACAAGGTCACGACGCGCCGGCCAACGGCTTCGTGACGTCTCTCCTGCTCCTGGACAAATCCGCTCAAATCCGAGAGCCGCGTTTCCGCGGTGTCGATCGCCTCCAGGCACGATATGCGCAAGTCTCGCATCTCGATCACTGGCGATTGGGCGAGGGCTAAAATAGGAATCAGAACGAAGCAGGAGGGAATCAACCGCAGATAATGTCGCATAAGGATAGAAGATTGTTTGAACTCGCAGCGAAGCAGACCTGAGAGCCAACAATGTTGTCAAGGTTTGTCCCCCGAATGAATAAACAGAAGCTCCAAATTCGTGCGCTTTCTCGAGCCTCGCGCAGCGATGGGTTAATTGGACTTTACACCCCCGGCTTGGAAAGCGGTTGAAAGCCGGGGCTATTGTCGGTCGTTGCTTCGGGACTGCGTGTGAGTGCGAGGCGGCAGCGGACCGCCGTCTCGCTTTGTCTTCACACTTTTAACTTCAAACCTTGGCCTCTGGTTCTTTTTTCCGCGGCGGGTCGAATTGGAATTTTCCGGCGGCTACGGCTTTGCCGTCGGCGGACATGAGGTCGGCGACGGTATGCCATTCTTGCACTAGCTCCGGGGGCGAAAGCGGGACGACGTTGTTGCCGAAGCTGCGCATGAGTTTCAGGAGGTCGACGAAGCTGGAGGCGGAGAGGCTCAATTCCAGGCCGCCGCACAAGAGATCTTTGCGCGCGCTTTCGCAGCTCACATAGTTTTCGCGGATGATGTGCGCCTCGGGCTTCCGAAAATAGAGTTGAATGTCGAACATCTTCGGGCCCACAAAAACTTCGAAGGCGCCGTCGTTGTGTTCACTAAGCACGAAGGGTTTCTTGGGAACAAAGGTTTTGCCGGTGAGGCGGATCTCGTCCATGCGCGCGAGCGAGAAGCGTTTGACCTTGCCGCTGAGCGAGTCTTCACAGAAGACGATCCAGTCGTGGAGCAGTTTGCGCAGATGCAGAACATTGAGCGTGCGCTTTTTCTCTCCGGTTGCGGGCGTGTCGTAGAATAACTCGACCTGGATCTTTTCCACGGCGCAGCGCCAGAAGAATTTAATGAGCTTGGGATCGAAACGCGGGGTGAGAATGCTGCTGAAGGAAAGACAGTTGTCCATGGCCACGAAGTCGAGGTCGCCGCGTTCATGCATCAATGAGGCGATGCGTTTGTAAATGCGTTTGAGGGACTTTCTTTGTTTTTCATCGCAGAACCCGCTGGAGCTTTTGAGCGCCAGCATCAAATTGTAACAGAGGTCCTGGCTGACGAGCAGGTGCGGAACGATGTCGACCTTTTCCGAGTAGGCAATGCCGCGATTGCTGGGGCCTTTGATAATCGGGAGCAGGAGGAACTCGCGCATGTGCTTGATGTAAGGCCCAATGGCCTGCCGTGTGACTCCGCAGAGTTCGCCCAGTTTATCAGCGGTGAGGAATTGGCCTTTCTTCAATTTGTTTAACGCGCGATTGATGAGGAAGATGCGCCCGTCCTGGCGTCGCTGATCGGACCATAACGCTTTATCGTTTTTGATTTTGGTTTCGGAGGAGGTTTTGGACGTAGAGGATTTCTTTGGTTTACCCAGTTTCATATTTTTTATTTACCCCGGTGAGCCCGTGAAGGTTGTCCCGCCCGGGAATTTGCCGGGCGAACGTTAGACACACTTGAGGCGCTTGGGAAGCGCTGAAAGGAATGCACGGTTAGTGCAGGTCCGCATCGGACCGAGCGAGCGGGAGCGAACGAGTCAAATTTCACAGATTGGCACGAATTTTTTAGGACAGAAGCGGGAGGGAAGATGCTGTTTTATGTCGAGGTGCGGCGACGAATGATGCCGGAAACAGTGAGATAAACGCTCGTCCTCACCCCTGCCCTCTCCTCCGAGGAGAGGGGGAATCGTTCGCCGCTCTTTTGGAAGTCTCCGCGACGGAATTTGCCGGACGGTTCTCCGCAAAATCAGCGATAGGCTTGCGCTATTCCTTCTCCTCGGGGGAGAAGGTTAGGATGAGGGCGAGCGTTAAAAACTAACTTTCACATTGCCGATGGTTTCCCTAAGTTCCACTCATGGCCGAAATTGAGCGCGCCCGCCAGCTTCGTGCGGACGATACGTGGGCTGAAAAGCTTATGTGGCGGTGGCTGCGCGATCGGCGCTTTAGCGGCTACAAATTTCGCCGCCAACATCCGGTCGGGATTTACTATCTGGATTTCTTCTGCAAGGAAGCAGAATTGAACATTGAACTGGACGGCCGCCAGCACGGCTTTCCAGACCAACAGAAACACGACGGGGAACGCGAAAAGTTTCTGCAAAGTAACGGCATCAAGACGTTGCGATTCTGGAATTCACATTTGCGTCGCGATGCCCAAAGCATTCGTGACACGATTTTCAATGAATTGCAGACACGCGCACCGCATCCATTGCCGGACTATACGCGGCCAATCACATCGGGGCCTGAAAAGAAGAGTTAGATAAAGGCTCGCCCTCATCCTAACCTTCTCCCCCGGGGAGAAGGAATAACGTCTGGAGCTTTTCCGGTTTAATCACCCGCTCGGGCCATCCACCGACTTCCTTTCCTAAAAGCATTCGACCGAAAACGAATCCCCAATGTCACCACTTTTACGTCTCACA
>JAQGOU010000030.1 GCA_028293445.1 Verrucomicrobiales bacterium
CATCCGGGAACCACTCGGGATGTTATCGCCGTGCTAAAGCGGCCGATGAAATAATCTTTGCTGCTGGTGAACTGCTCCGAAACGGATTACAACATTCTCTTCACCAGATCACTTATGAACAAAGCGACTTCGATTTCCATGACATCCAACAAGCTCAATCGTCGCAACCTTTTCAAAGCGGGTCTGGCTCTGGGCGCTCTCGCTGGCTTTCCACGTATTTCACGGGGCGCCGCAGACGACACTTTTTACAAGGTGCGGAACGGTCGCATCAATCAATCGGTCATTTATTGGTGCTTCAAGCCTTTGACGCCCGAAGAACTCGCGACCAGTGCGGCAAAGATGGGGATGAAGTCGGTGGAACTGGTTCAGCCGGAGTTTTGGCCGATGCTGAAGAAACTCGGGCTGACCTGCGCCATTGCACCGAGTCATGGTTTTGCGAAGGGCTTTGCACAACCGACGGAGCACGACGAGTGCATCAAAATACTGCGTGAGAGTATTGACCACGCTGCGGACGCCCACGTCCCGAGCGTGATTACGTTTTCCGGATTTCGCAACGGACTTGCTGATGAAGTCTGCCTGAAGAACACCATTGAAGGGCTAAAGAAGATCGTCGGTTATGCCGAGCAGAAGAAAGTCACGCTCTGCGTCGAGATGCTCAACTCTCGTGTGGACGTGCAAATGAAAGGTCACCCCGGCTACTTTCTCGACAACATTGAAACCGCCGTGGGGGTCTGCAAAACGATCGGCTCCGAGCGGTTAAAAGTGCTCTTCGATATTTACCATGTGCAGATCATGCATGGCGACATCATCACCCGTGTGAAGCAACACATGCCTTACATCGGCCATATTCATACGGCTGGCAATCCAGGTCGTGGGGAAATCGATGACACGCAGGAGATTAATTACCCGCCAATCATGAAGGCAATTGCGGACAGCGGCTACAAAGGGTTTGTCGGACAGGAATTTATCCCGATACGGGACAAGATTGCGTCACTTAATCAGGCGGTACGGATTTGTGATGTTTGAGTTCTGCCCTGTTTCGTCGCGGTCAACATAACGTGGAAGTCATCACCGTCGCGTCACGTCATTAGAAATAAAGCTTCTGTTTCTAATTGCCTCAATGGGTTCTAAAACTGAAGGTTGCGCCAGAAACGAATGGCTGTAAGCCGCGTGATGTGGAGTGAACGGAGTTAACTGCGGCCAGGTTTGGTCGGGTCAAACACGATTGACACTAAAACCACATTTAAAGATAGTCGTCCCGGCCATTCGGGAAGAACAACGAAATTGCATGAATGCGATTAAAAAAGTCCTCACCTTGTGCGCCGCCTTCCTTTCATTCGCCGCGACCGGATTTGCGCAAGATATCTCCCCCTCGAATGACAGCGTTGGAATCGCTATCGTTTATGATACTTCGGGGAGCATGCGTCAACCGGTCAAAGACGGTACAGGCAAAACGGCTGCAAAGTATGTCATCGCCAATCGTGCATTAAATGCAGTCATTGATCGACTGGAAAAGGTCTCGTCGAAGAACGCACGAAAAATACAATCCAGCATTGTTACCTTTAGCGGGTCCACTGGAAAGGAAGTGGTTCCTTTCGGAGATTTTGATGCGGCCAAAATGCGCCAATGGGTAAAGAACTTTTCACAACCTGAGGGCGGCACTCCCCTCGGAGAAGCGATTAAGGTGGCAGCTTCCTCGCTCCTGGATTCACATTGCAGACACAAGCATATCCTTGTGATCAGCGATGGATTGAGCAACGCCGGCATGTCGCCGGACGCTGCGATGTCTCAGTTGAAAAAGGCTGCCGACAAAAAAGAAACAGGTGTTTCTTTTCACTTTATCGCATTTGATATCAAGGCCTCGGTCTTCGAGCCTGTCAAAAAACTTGGAGCGACCGTTGTGGGCGCCGCCAATGAGCAGGAGTTGAATACACAACTCTCGTTCATCCTGGAAAAAAAGATTTTGCTGGAGGACGAAGAGCCGCCGGTAAAAAAAGAGAAAAAATAAAGGAAACCTATGTTCCGAGCATTCAAACGAGTATTTATCTGGCTGGGTCTGATGGCTGAACAAGCCACTGAGACCGATGCCATCAACCAAGCAGTGGTCGAACGCGGCATTCGCGATTCCAAGGTGAAGGCTGATAAGGCGCACTATGCCAACGGCCAGCTCGCCGGCCAAATTTCCCTGCTTAAAGATCAGATCAAGCGGCAGGAGCGCAAAAAGGAAGATTTGCAAGGAATGCTCCAGGCTGCGGCGGCCGCGAATGACGATGCCAATGGCGCGCATTACGCCGAAGAACTGGCATCGCTCGAGCAAGACCTCGCCGACAATGTGGCGCAGGCGAAGAGTCTCGAAGAGCTTTACCAGCAGAACACCCAGATCATCGCGCAGAGTTTGCGTGAGATTCAAAAGTTCCAACGCGAATTCGAAACCGTGAAGACGAAAGTCGCCATCGGCCGTTCACTGGAGAATCTCTCGACGTTGATGAAAGGTTCGATCACCGAACTGCAGGGAATGATGGGCGGCGAGCTGGGACAATCGATGCAACAGCTTCGTCAATCGGCGGCTTCCGGCGAAGGCCAGATGCGCGCCACGCTGGATCTCGCTAAAGAAATGGGCTCAGGGATTTCGCGCGAGCAGGAAATGCGCAAAGCCCGCGGAGCGCAACTGTTTCAGCAGTAAAAACAGAAAATGGGCATGGTGCAGGCGGATACTGCCGCGAAGCCCGCCGCAGTCAGTACACCGGAACAACGACAGAAAATTGCGGAGTAATTAAGATCACTACACTGGAGTAATTTATGACAACACGCGGAAAACTCATCTTCACCCTTCTCATCCTTGGCGTCGTAGGCTTCGGCGTTTATCGCTGGTGGGACAAAATCGCGCCTTCAGGAAAGTCGTCGATTGTTTCTGTTGATCCACAGGCGGTCAAAGATTCGTTGGCCAAGCAAGCCGCTGCCGGATCTCCGGACGTAAGCAGTAAATTGCTCGCAGGCAACAAGACCGTTTCTTTGGTGGATGGGTCAGCCATCCCGCCGGTTTCTGGAACCAGCGATTACGAAAAGCCGGACAAGAACGGAAAGCTCACGATCGAGTTTCCAATCAACGTGTGGCCTGGCTGGGCACCGCTCATCGTGGCCAACAACGGCATGGAACCAAACGAAGGCAGTATCTTCTTCAAGAAGTACGGATTCTATTTACGCCTCTCCTTGGTCGATGATCCGGTAAAGGCCCGCGATCTTTTCGCGAGCGGCCATAGCCATGTGCTCTGGGGAACACTCGACATGATGGCTCTGTTCGCGCCTGAACTAACGAAAGACTCCCGCACCGTTCCCGTCATCTGCCAACAGATCGATTGGTCCGGCGGCGGCGACGGTATCGTTGCGCGCGGCAATATTCGGAATATTAATGATTTCCGAATGAAAAACGGACAGCGCAAGAAAGTTGTGCTCGCCCAGAACTCACCGAGTCATTACCTGATTATGTCGCTGCTTATTGATGCGGGTATCGATCCGGCTGAAGTGGATTTCAAGTGGGCTGGCGACGCTCCGGCGGCGGCGAAGATTTTCGTGCAGGACAAATCGTTTGATGCATTCGTCGGTTGGTCCCCGGATATTTACACCGTCACGGACCAGGTGAAAGACACGCGTCTGGTGGTTACCACTGGCGCCGCGAATCATCTCATCGCCGACGTCTGGGCAGTGCGAAACGACTTCTTCCATGATCATCCGGATATGGTTGCCAACCTGGCGCGCGGTATTTTTGAAGGTATCGATATGGTGCGGAAGGACGTCCCGAATGCGGCGAAGCTCATGTCGGCGGCCTATGGTCTACCAGTGGAAGATTGCACCGCGATGATCGGCAAAGATGGTGGTGTCGCAGAAGGCGATGCCCATCTGACGAATTACCGCGAGAACTCGAACTTCTTCCTCGACCCGATGAATCCTTCGAACTTTGAAGTGGTTTGGAATCGTGCGTCGACGATTTATAAATCGCTCGGGGCGATTACGACGACGGTTCCTTCGTCGCAAGTCAAAGCAGCGAGCATCCTCGCAAAGATGGCTACCGAATACAAAGAGGTGCGTGACCTCTCGCAGCCGACCTTCAAAGCAGGAGCCATGTTCAAAAATGCGGAAGCTGAAACCAGTGAGATCCTCACCAAATCAGTGATCGTTTCTTTTGAGCCAAACAAGAATGTTTTGAATGCCGAATACGATCCTTCGATTCCAGGGGTGCTGGAAGAAATCGGCAAACTCGCGGGCTCCTTTGGCAATGCTTATATCGTCATCGAAGGTAACACAGACTCCAGCCGCAAAGGTGTCGTTCCTGCTGACCTCGTTCGCCAACTTTCCTACGACCGCGCGGATGCCGTGCGCAAATCGATCCTGGATAAGTACAAATTCGATCCGAACAAATTCAAAGTTATCGGCAATGGCTGGGATAATCCGGTCGCAGGAATGACTGACGCGAGCAATCCCGAACACAACAAGAAGAACCGTCGCGTGGAAGTGAAAGTCTTCCCATTGGAGAAAGAATAGTGCTCGGTTTCTTCATCTTTGCCGTGGCCTTTGTGACCGTACTGACCCTGGTCGTGCGGTTGGCAGGACTTCGCGTGCGGGCAGAATTGCCGGACACGAATGCTCTGATGCTCACGGGGATTTTCGTCGCGCTGGTGTTTGCGGGTTGGTGGTTCCTGACGCACGGAGCGACCATTGAACAAAGGGTCTTGTCGCCCTTGATTCTTCCAAGTCCTTTGGAAGTGTTGCAGGCGTTTCCACGATTACATCTCGAGCAGGCGCTGGTGCGCAGCGCTCTCAAATCCTTTGAACGTGTGAGCATCGGTTTCTCGCTGGCCGCGATTGTGGCGGTGCCGCTCGGGGTTTACATGGCGAGCTTTCCGCCGGTCGCAGCGTTCTTCCGGCCTCTGGCCTTGGTGGGCGCTTATGTCCCGATTGTTGTGTTCATCCCGCTGACCCTTGCGTGGTTCGGGCTGAACGAAACGCAGAAGATTGGATTCCTGTTCATTGGCTGCTTTGTGGCGTTGTTGCCGATGGTATTTAAAATCATCAGTGACGTGCCCCGCGCGTTTGTCGATGTCGCTGTAACCAAGGGCGCGTCGCAATGGCAGTTGGTTTCCCAGGTCCTTTTTCCCGTTGCACAGGCGGATATCTGGGAAAGTCTGCGAGCGGTTTATGGTGTCGGCTGGGGCTGGATCATTCTTGCGGAAGTGGTGAATGCGCAACAAGGGCTCGGTTATCTTATTTCTATTTCGGAACGGCGCGGGCACACCGCCTCGATCTTTGCGATCATCATTGTCATTGTCGTGATTGCCGTCGCGTGCGATCGCTTGTGGCGTTTGGGCGGACGGTTGTTGTTTCCCTATAAATATATCTAAGATGGAAACGCCTCCCACATCTCAGCCTTCTTCCCCGGAAAAAAAGTCTTCCGATTTGCCGGAGTTGGTTACGTTTCGAAACGTCAGTAAACAATTTGGCACCGGCCCTAAAGCGAAGATCGCGCTGAAAGAGGTTTCGTTCATCGTTCATGATCTGCCGAACGTCGGCGAGTTGGTGAGTATGGTCGGCCCGTCCGGCTGCGGTAAATCAACCGTGCTTCGCTTGATTGCGGGACTGGCACCCCATCACGCTCCTACCACTGGCGAAGTAATCGTTTTCGGAAGACCGGTGACAGGACCCAACGTCGAACGAGGTCTGGTCGATCAGAAATATTCGCTGCTGCCTCACCTCACTGTCCTCGAAAACATCGCCTTCGGTCTGAAGCTACGCGGCGTCTCGCGCAAAGAACGTCTAGGTCAAGCATGTGAATGGGTCAAGAAAGTCAGCCTCGAGGGAGCCGAAGATAAATATCCTTCGGAACTTTCCGGCGGCATGCAGCAGCGCGTCGCCATTGCCGCGACTCTGATTTTAAAGCCGAAGATTCTCCTGATGGACGAACCCTTCGGCGCGCTCGATCCACGGACCCGGCTAAGGATGCAGGAATTGCTCATCGACCTTTGGAAAGAACAGCAAGGAACAGTCTTCTTCGTCACACACTCTGTAGAGGAAGCGCTCTATCTTGGTGATCGTGTCTTTCGCATGGCCGCCAATCCAGGTCGGTTGGTAGAAGTGTTATCTGTACCTCGGCCAGATGAACCGCCCGAGGTGTTGCGTCGCAAACCCTGGTTCGCTGAACTCAGAGAAGAATTGGTTCGTCGTCTGGAAGAAGATGCGGCGGCCGGCGGGAAATGGGCAGCGCAGCCCTCCTAATCAGTTTGCCATATCACCAGAAGATTGATTCATATATGGGTACGTTGGT
>JAQGOU010000032.1 GCA_028293445.1 Verrucomicrobiales bacterium
GATTCCGTTTTGGCCCGGACGTCGCGACCAGTTCACGCGCGACGATTGGCGGGATGATCGCAAATAATTCTTCCGGTTCGCACGTACCCGTCTTTGGCACGACCGCCGATCATATTGCTTCGCTGGAAATCATTTTGGCGGATGGCCGGATTGAAAGACTCGATTCCGAAACTTGCTTACGGCCGCAACGCGATCTACTCGCGAAAATATTACACGAACAACGCGGTGAGATTAGCGCTCGAATGCCGCCCGGTTTGCAAAAGCGCTGGGCGGGCTTTGGTTTTGATCGTTGCCTCCGTGCGCCGGGTAATTTGAATTATCTGATCTCCGGCAGCGAAGGAACGCTCTGCGCGATCGTCTCGGCAGAATTGAAGATCGTGCCGCTGCCGAAACAGAACGGTGTCGGGCTGATTTTCTTCGCGAGCGTGGCCGAGGCGATGCAGGCCACGGTGGAGTTGTTGGATCTGCAACCCGCGGCGATCGAACATCTCGACCGGGTTCTTTTCGATCAGACGAAAGGTCAGCTCTCGTTCAAAGGCGCGCGCGACTTACTCGAACTCGATGCGAAGCCGTGCGAATCGATTCTCATCGTCGAATTCTTCACGGATGTTGAAGATAAACTCGCTGCCCTCTCGAAAAAGAATCTCGGCCTGCGCAAAACTATTCTTAAAAACTCGGCGGAGATCAATCTCGTCTGGTCCTTGCGCAAAGCCGGTCTGAATCTCCTGACCGCCTGCAAAGGTGCGGCCAAACCAGTCACGTGCGTTGAGGATACGGCGGTCGATCCCCGGAATCTTCCGGCGTATGTCGCAGGACTTGAATCCATTTTCCGCCCACTGAATCTGCGTGCTTCCTTTTACGGTCACGCGGCCACCGGACTGTTGCACGTTCGTCCGGTGCTCGATTTGCATAACGCAGAGGACTTGAAAAAGTTTCGCCAACTGTCCAACGAGGTTTCGGCGTTGGTGAAACAATTCAAAGGATCGCTCGCGGGAGAACACGGCGTCGGTATCGCGCGGACAGAATATCTGCGAGACCATCTCGGAGAGAATCTGCTCGGAGCGATGCAGGAACTGAAAAACTCGTTCGATCCGAAGAACATTTTTAATCCGGGAAAGATTTTCAACAACGACGGTTACAAAATCGATGCGCAGCTTCGACTCGGCGCCGGGTCGACGATAGAATTGCCTTTCACACCCACGCTCGCCTTTGCGACGCGTGATGAATCCTTCGTCGCTAACCTGGAACAATGCAACGGCTGTGGCGGTTGCCGTAAAGACGCGCCGACGATGTGTCCCACATTCCTCGCGACTGGCGAAGAGATTATGTCCACGCGCGGCCGGGCGAACACGATTCGCACGGCGTTGGAACACCGCGGGATTGACGGCGATCCGTTGCATTGCGAGGAACTGGATGTGGCGCTGAGCAATTGTCTTTCGTGCAAAGCCTGCACCACGGAGTGTCCTTCCAACGTCAACATGTCGCTGCTCAAAGCCGAACTGCTTCATGCCCGGTGGGAACGCGATGGCCTGCCGCTGTCCGTGCGCATGATCAGTAATGTTGATCTCCTCGGAAGGCTCGGTTGCCTTTCCCCGGCCCTCGCCAACGCCAGCCTGGAATGGAAATGGTTGCGTAACGTTCTTGAGAAGACCTTTGGCTTCAGTGCGAAACGGCCGCTCCCAAAATATACGGAGCAGAGGTTTGATAAATGGTTTACGAACAGAAACCCGGCCCGCAATCCGCAAACCAAAGGGCGCGGCAAAGTCATTTTGTGGGACGACACGTTCGTCCGTTATCACGAGCCGAACATCGGCATGGCAGCGGTAAAGGTTTTAGAAGCAGCCGGCTTTGAGGTAACTCTTGCGACCGGTCGCAAATGTTGTGGTCGTCCGGCGTTCAGCCAGGGAAATCTCAACGAAGCGGCGCGTCTCGGGAAACACAATTTGGATCTGCTCAAAGAAAGCGGCGAAACACCGATTCTCTTTTTGGAACCGTCCTGTTACTCGATGTTCGCCGAAGATTATCGCGAGTTGAAATTGTCCGATGCGGGACAGATTGCGAAGCGCTGTTTCCTGTTTGAACAGTTTATCGAAAACCTGTTACAGCGGGAACCGGAAGCGTTGCAGTTCAAGGAAGCCGCAGACAACATCGTCATTCATGCACATTGCCACGCGAAGTCTTTAGTGAATCCGAGCTTCATGACGCGACTGATGCAGCGGTTGCCCCAACGAAAGGTGACGCTGTTGGACACCGGCTGTTGCGGAATGGCCGGGGCCTTTGGTTCCATGGAATCCAAATACGATCTCTCGCTGAAAGTGGCAGAGCCGCTCGTCAACCAGATCCAGAAGCAGCCCGAGGGAACAGTCCTTGTCGCCTCCGGCACCAGTTGCCGCCATCAGATCGAACATCTCACGCCTGTCCATCCCAAGCACATGGCGGAAGTTCTTGCCGACGCTTTGCGCTAACGATCTACCTTTCGCTCGCGGCAAAAAAAAGAGAGACGCGATAAACGCGTCTCTCTCGTGAAAGAACTTTAAATCCAGACAGGCCTACTTCTGCACGTGGCGACCTTTGAAGGTCAATTCAGCGATACCGGATTTGTCCAACTCGCCCAAACCTTCGGTGATCATCTTGTCGTATTGCTTCTTCGTGGCCGTCGCGAGCGGCGCGTTAATGCCTTGTGCTTTGGCGAGCTTGAGTGCGATGCCCGAATCTTTCGCCGCATGAGACGCCGAAAAGAAACAGGAATGATCGCGCTTCTGCATATCTTCGCCGTCGGTTGCCAACACGCGGGAATTCGCGCCGGTTTGTGAGAAGATTTCGCGGACCACCGCGAGATCCAGTCCGAGTGCATCGGCGAGACCAAGTCCTTCGGCGAGACCAGCGGTATTGATATTCATCACCATGTTGACCAGCGCCTTTACTTGCGCCGCCTTGCCGGAACCGCCGACGTATTTGAGCGAGCTGCTCATCTTTTCCAGAATCGGTTTCACCCGATTGTAAACGTCTTCTTTGCCGCCGCACATCAGGTACAAAGAACCTTCGCGCGCCTGCGTGATGCTCGAAGCCATGCACGCTTCCAGAGAACTCGCGCCTTTGCTTTCAGACTTCTGTTCCACCCAGACATGCATCTCGGGACTGACGGTGGCGCAGTTGATGAATACTTTGCCTTTGGCGCGCGTGAGCAATCCACCGGTGAAAATCGATTTCATCGCTTTGTCATCCGTGACCACGGTGATGATGACATCGGAGAGCTTTGTGACTTCGGCAAGATCGGCGGGGGCGGGACATTGCAACTCCTGACCGAGCGCTTCGGCACCGGGACGATTCACGTCGTAAACGGCTGCGATTTGATAGCCGCATTCCTTCAAACGGCGCGCCATGTTTGCGCCCATACGACCTACTCCGACAAATCCAATTTTTTCAGACATAATTTTCGTATATAAAAGGTTTCAGTCTTCGTTGCTTGGAAGCGGCGAAGTGTCGGAATTTTTATTAGAAAAAGCAAATACAGTTTGCCGGAGATGCCCGTGTCAAGCAGCCAGGATGGAGGGTGGTTCAACCAGAGCGGTTAAACCGTTCAGGACGGTGGCAACAATCTGCTGCAACGTTCCCGGATGAAAGGGTTTCATGAGAAAGGTAGTCGCGTCGATGTCATGCCGCATATTGAACATCTGTTCGCCACTCAAAGCGCCGCTGATCAAAAGGATCTTTGGCTTATAATTGGTCATGCCTTCTTCGACCGCCGTTTGGATAGAAGCGGAGAGCTGGTCGCCGGCGAGTGGCATCTGCACGTCCAAAATCAATAGATCGTAGCTGTTGGTCATCACTCGCGCATACGCTTCCAGGGGATCGTTGCACGTTTCCACTTCGTATGCGTCAGCGCCACGCAAGATGAGCGAAATGATTTTTGTGATCTGCGGCTCGTCATCAACTACCAGGATTCGTTTTCTCATGTGGTTTGGAGTTTCGGTATGTGGATATTTCTATCAGAGTTTAGATTAGTTAAAATCGGCATAATCCCCAGCGCCCTGTGAGATAAGCAGCGCAGGTGTGTAGGATAACTTCCGACAGCGTCTCTTCGCGGCTTCAGAAGCGCTTGCCAGGAGTGGCGACACTGTTAGTCTCCGCGGACACCATGCGCACCATTCAATTGCTTGTCCTTTCGATTGGCCTTCTTTCGGTTAAAGATACTTTCGGAGGAACACTTCAACCCGGTGTCCGCGGCGTCGCGACACGTGCGCCCAAGGAAATGAAAATCGATGGGGACCTCTCGGAATTTAAAGACGCGTTCTGCACGCCCGTGGAATATTTCAATGACGATCTGAAGAATCGTGCGGCGCAATTCTTTTACATGTGGGACGACGAAGCGTTCTACGCCGCTCTCCGCACGCTCGATACCAAGGTCGCCAATTTTGCTCCGGACGATCATCTGTGGGAAGGCGATGCAGTCGAATGGTATTTTGATACTCGCCGCGATGAAACCTTTCGCAGTCACGACTGGCCAAAGGAAGCCAACGCCGGAGCCGTCCATTGCTATTGGACCGGCATGAAAGATACCAACGTGCAAGGACGCTTTTGTCTACGCCCAGGCTTTCTCGAAGCCATTCAAAAGATCGGCGTAGAAGTTGGGTCCAAACGCACGAAAGTCGGCCTGGATGTGGAATTCAAAATGCCCTGGAAGAATTTCCCGGCGTTCAAGGCGAAAGCCGGAGAAGTGATCGCACTTGATTCTGAGCTGTGTTACAGCGACGGTGATCCGGACAAAAAGAAGCTCCGCGTCTATCGGGCGTTCGTTTTCGGCAGTCCCCTCTCCGTCCAACAACCAGCGAACCTCGCCAAAATTCAACTCGTGGAAAAATGGGATGCCGACGCCTGGAAGAATGGCGGACCGGTCGCGACTCCGTTTCATTGTGATACTCCCTGGGGACAGGACACCAAGCCGCATGTAAAAGCCATGATGGCGTTGCCGCCGAATCGCGATGAAATCGGCAAGGTGGTTTTCCGTATCCTGGATTTAAATGGAAAAACGTTGGGCGACTTCGAAGGGAAAATTGAAACGTTTCAAGCGGTAGGAAATTTCCGTCGTGCCGTGGCGCAGTGGCCTAATGACCTGGCCATCCCTGGCGCGCATCAGGTCATCGGAATAGTTTACGACACCAAAGGTAAGGAACTCTCCCGCATCGCACCGCGCCTCGTCAGTGTGAACTGGCTGCCGGGATACTAATTGGAGCAACTCGTGCAGGACTGCTCCTGATCATCGAAGTTGTGTTCCCAGTTCGGATCAAGGCCAAGATCCTTGAGCATCTGCAAATCTTTTTCGACCGGCTGATTCAGCGTGGTCAGATAGTTGCCTACCATCAACGCGCTCGCGCCAGCGGTGAAGATCATGCTCTGCATGTCGCGAAGGTTTGTCGTGCGCCCACCCGCAATCATGATCTCTTGTCGTGGCAGAATGAACCGGAAGCATGCGATCGTTTTTAAAATCTCCATCGGCGGCAACTGCGGATAATTTTCAAACGGTGTGCCTTTGATTGGATTGAGGATGTTGATCGGCACCACGTTCGCAGCGATTTCACGCAAGCTCATCGCGAGATCGCAGCGATCTTCGCGCGACTCGCCCATCCCGATAATTCCGCCCGAACAAATTTTGATCCCGGCATTCTTCAAATACTTAATCGTCTCCAGCCGATCTTCAAACGTGTGCGTCGTGCAATGATTGGCGAAAAAGTTCTTCGAGCTTTCCAGATTGTGTCCGTAACATTCCAGACCAGCTTCCTTCAGGCGATTGGCGACAGTTTGACTCTTGATCAAACCGAGCGACGCATCAGGACGCGCTTTGCCGCTCTCCTTCAATTCACGAATACGATCGCAGACCTCGTCGAGAATCGGACCTTCATTCAAGCCTTTCCACGCCGCCACCAGACCGACAGCGGTGACGCCGTTCTTGCTGGCTTCCTCGGCCGCTTCGAGCACCGGCTCTGGATCGATGAAACCGTATTTAGGCGAGCCAGTCTGATAGAAAGAAGATTGAGAACAGAACTGGCAATTCTCGGAACAGTTTCCAGCCTTGGCGTTGACGATGGAACAGAGATGAATCTTGTTCCCTTTGAAATGTTCGCGGATGCGATTGGCCCAGGAAATCAGATCGAAGATATCGGCGCTGCCATCTAGGCTGAAAATCCATAACGCCTCGTCGCGTGAAATCTTTTCGCCGGCGAGGACACGTTCGCCAAGAGAAGCAATTTTCTGCCGGGTAGTCACGTCAACTGCGATGGAGCTCATGGTTGACGAGCGTATCAGGAGAATAATTTTGTGCAAGCGGGAGAATGCCTCCCGCCGCACAAAATGAATTTACTTTTTAAGCCGGAAGAATCGGTTGGTCGTGGACAACTGGATGTTGACGATATTCGACCCGTTGGTTTGCACTGTTTGTTCAGGCACAACCTGCCAACTCGCCCCGAGAGCGTTGACATGTTCAAGGGCAAATCCAGTGTAAATGGTGGGCCAGGACAATTGGACATTCGAGCCTGCCTGCGTCACGTGAATCGCAGGAGGAGGAAGGGCCGCAGGCAAGCCGGTGAAAGTGACTGAATCCAACCAAAGCGTTCCCCCGGTGCTATAACCGCCACTCGTCTGCACTCCTTTATAGTTATCATTCCCGGCAACCCCCGTGGCGGTGCTTTCAAATTCGCTGACGAGACGGACGGCAAAATTAGGATTATTGTCGACGCCTGAAACATTTGTAAAACTGGCGGTGAACGCCGGGCCCCAGTTCGTTTCCAGGATGTTTGTGAAAACAAGATGATCAATGAAGGCAATTCCGTCGGTCGAGTATTGCACACGCCAATAACGATTTCCAGTGGCGCTGTTGTAATGTTCCCAATTCATCGTGATCGCCTGACGGCCAAACGTGCTCAACCGAAACTCGGCCCCGCTCGTTTTGTTGGCTGTTCCTTGCGTTGGAAAAGTGCCGAAACGCCACTTTGAATTGTCACCCGGATCTGGATCAGCACTCTGGGCCGACAC
>JAQGOU010000033.1 GCA_028293445.1 Verrucomicrobiales bacterium
CAAGTTCAGAATGCACAGGAATTGGAAGCCTCCCTTGGGCAGTTATTGGAAACAAGAGGCCGCCGTGAAGAACTCGGCGTCAACGCGCGTGCCGTCGTGAGGGCCAACCAGGGTGCCGTGGCCAAAACCGTAGAAATGATCGTGGAGCAATTGCGGTCGGCAAAAGTTCAGACTCACATATCGTCTAAGTAAATCTGCCGATTGCGCCAGAGATAGATCGAGCCGGACATAATCGTCAAACCGACGGCCACCCATTTCGACAGTTCGGTAAACCATAGAATCCACGGCACGTCCACGATTAGCCGCAGGCCGAAGAGTTGCCCGAGCCATCCCCACTGCGAATAACTGGCGAGTACGAGGACTGAAATGATGGCGACGATCTGTGATATGGTCTTATGCTTTCCGTAACGTTCCGCGGCGAGCACGACATTCTTTGATGCGGCCAACATGCGCAATCCGGTGATCGCCAGTTCACGCGCCACAACCACCACAGCCATCCATGCCGGCATCCAGGCGTGCTCCGGCAGATGACCGCGATTGACGAAGGAGATGAAGGCCGAGCAGACGAGAATTTTATCGGCGAGCGGATCCATGAGAATGCCGAAGTTGGTGATGAGCTTATCGCGCCGGGCGATCTTTCCGTCAAAGTAATCGGTCAAACTGGCCGCACAAAACACGACGAGTGCGATCGTCTCGTGATAGGGCACGCGGGAAAAAATCACGCAGAGAAAAACCACCGTCAGCGCGAAACGCGACACTGTCAGTTTATTCGGCAGATTCATTCGATTCTATTTTGTGTCACTTGGACCAAGAGCAAGGGCACTCTGGCAAAGCGGGAACGCACGCGGCGAGAAAAATATGCGTTAACGCGCAATCTGGAAAGTCTGGCTGGCAAAGAACTGCTCGACCGCGGCGGCGCACGAAGGGGAGAGTTCGCGCCATAATTCGTCGGTGGCGGTCTTCGGCAACCGGTGCGCAAGCGTCGCGGTAAACGCAAAACCTTTGAGAACCTGTTCGGCGTAAAAATTTAATCCCTGCCGGAGCGGCAGCGAGTAAACCGCGATGCTCATTCCGTAAACCAGTGTGTGCCAGCCGTTCGCCTCGCCCGCATCGACCGCGTGAAGATAACGTTGCACAAAGCGTTCCCGCATCGGGCGGAAGCGGCGGAGATGAATGTGACCGACGCGCTTGCTGGCACCCGCGAAATTCTTTAGTCGCGCCTCGTCCGCCAGTGTCCGGTCGAGGGCCACGAGTTCGCGGCATTCGTTGCGCAACGTGTGATTGTAAGCGCGATGAATCGCCAGGAGTTCGACCGGGATCAGGACTTGTGTCTGGTAATCGAGCAGGAATTTTTTCAGCGCGGGAACGGAATTGACCTCCTGCAGTTCGGGAAAGACGCCGGTGAAGGCAAAGTTTTCATCCGTGGCCCCCAGTTGCTGGAGCAATCCGCGCAGTTCGCCCGCGGACGCATTCGTCTCGCTCGGTAAAGCTGTGGCCGGTCGGATCATATCTGGCTTATTAACACGAATGCTACTCATGAAAAATGGATGGTCGAGTGGTAAAAGTCTGTTGGCGAAAAGTAAATTCCTTGACACTAAAGGTCTCACAAATTTCGCGGCGCGCGACAAATGGAATGGCGAAGGAAACGGATTTGATTGTGTGGCGGGATTGGGTTACTCTCTGCGTTCCCATGAGTAACCCGACACGCCATTGTCATAAATGCGGCTGGCAATATTCCATCAAAGGCAACCCTGGTCGAAGCGAGAGCTGTCACCAATGCGGGTCGGACCTGCGCGTTTGTTTGAATTGCGTCAGCTACGAGGCGCGCCTGGCTCATCAGTGTCGCGATCGCCGGGCCGAGCCGGTGGCGGAGAAGCATGCCGGTAATTTTTGCGAATGGTTTGATTTTATCCGCCGCGACTGGAAAGGCGCTGACGCACAGGACGCCCGGGAAGTTTCGGCGCGTGACGCTTTGAAAAAACTCTTCGGGGATTAGAAGGTCGACAAAAAATTCACGGCACTGCATGAAATCTCTTGCGATGACATTGTATGCCGTTGTTAAATTAAACATCCCAAGCGCCACTTGTAGCGGCGCATTTATTCCGACCCACCGCGTATGAGTTCGATGTTAAACCGCTCTGTTTCAAAAACCGACGCCCCCGCTTTGTTCGCGGAAGCAAAGAATTGCACGTTGCGGTATGACTACCAGGGTGCGGCGGAAATCTTGATGCGCGTGCGTAAACTCGAGCCGACCAATGACAAGGTGCTGGTCGAATTGGGATCGGCCTATGCCAAGGCGTATGATTTTGCCTCCGCTCACCGTTACTTCGAAGAAGGCATCCGCATTTCCCAAACGAAAGCCGAAGCGATCATTGCCGTGGGGCATCACTGGCTCGAGGTGCGCAATTTCGAAGTGGCCAAAGGCTATTTCGATAAACTCCTCCAGGAACGGCAGATTCCACTCGGGGCCTTTGTCAGGCTGATTGAGCTTTTGATTCGGACGCGGCGTTTGGATGACGCCATGCATATGACCCAGTGGGCGCTGGAGATTTATAAAAACAATGACGTGGTATGGTTGGCGCGCGGACGGGTCCATCGGCAATTAAAACAATATCTGGAAGCGGAAAAGCTCCTGCGCACCATTTCGCGGAAAACGGAGAACGATACGCAGGTTCGTGCCGGGGCCTTTTACGAACTCGGGGCGCTCTTTGATGAACAAGGTCGTTACCAGGAAGCGATGTCCTGCTTTGTCGAAGCCAAGACATTGATGAGCCTGACGGCGGGCCCAACCTTGAAAATTTTGCGCAGCAAACAAAAGAGCATGCGCGACATGTGCGAGGGCGTGACCGAAGCCATGGTTCAACGCTGGCGCAAAACGGGAGAAACAGATTTGCAGCCCCCACGCAAACTGGCCTTGCTCGGTGGACATGCGCGCTCTGGAACGACGTTGCTCGAGTATATTGTGGACGCGCATCCTGAGGTGGTTTCCGCCGAAGAGACGATGGTCTATCACAACGTGGCTTACTATCCGATCGGCAAGGGGATTTCGCCGAACACTTCTTTCCTCTCTGCGATTGATTGGATGTCACCGCGGACCTTGCGGGAAATCCGCGCGAACTATTTCCGTGGGATCGAATCTTATTTGGGTGAAGCCATTGGCGACCGTTTGCTCATGGATAAAAATCCAGCGAACACCTTCGACATCCCGTCGCTGGCTCGCGTGTTCCCCGAAATGAAATTCCTCATCGCGTTGCGCGATCCACGTGACGTTTGCCTGAGCTGTTTCACGCAACCCGTGCCGATCATTCCAGACACCGCGTCATGGCTGACGTTGGAGGGGACGATCAATCACTTTACGCACATCATGGGAATCTGGCTCGCGTGGAGAAAGGTGCTGGGGGATGCGGCGCTGGAAGTGCGCTATGAAGATGTCGTGGACAATCTGGAGCCAACGGCCCGACGGACCCTGGATTTCCTTGATCTTCCCTGGAACGAACGAGTGTTGAAATTTAACGAACACGCGAGCACCAAAATCGTGAAGTCGCCGACGTACGCCGAAGTGACAAAGCCGATTTTCAG
>JAQGOU010000039.1 GCA_028293445.1 Verrucomicrobiales bacterium
GGACGGTGCCAATATGAATGCGCAGGTTGGACTGACGAGTCCCGGTTTTATCGGCGCAGATGTTTGCCATCTTAACCTGCACAAGACGTTTTGTATTCCCCATGGCGGGGGCGGTCCTGGTATGGGCCCAATCGGAGTTGCCAAACATCTCGTCGGTTTCCTTCCTGGTCATCCGGTGATTACATCGGGCGGTGAAAATCCTATTGGCCCCATTTCCGCCGCACCCTGGGGAAGCGCGAGTATCCTGACTATTTCATGGGTTTACATCGCGCTCATGGGAGCCGACGGATTGACCGACGCGACGAAATTCGCGATTCTGAACGCCAACTACATTGCACATCGGCTGGACCCTTATTTCCCTGTTCTTTACAAAGGAAAGAATGGCCTCGTCGCCCATGAATGCATCGTGGATCTACGTCCTTACAAAAGTGTGACTGTCGAAGATGTTGCCAAGCGTCTGATGGACTATGGATTCCATGCGCCGACCATCTCATTCCCCGTAGCGGGCACGATGATGATTGAGCCGACTGAAAGTGAATCGAAGGAAGAGTTGGACCGGCTCTGTGATGCGCTCATCGCAATTCACGGCGAGATTCAGTCGATTGAAAACGGCACGGCGGACAAACAGAACAATGTCATCAAAAACGCACCGCATACGACCGAAGCGGTGGTGAATGATAATTGGAATCGCCCGTACTCCCGCGAACAAGCCGCGTTCCCGATGAAGTGGACGCGTGAACACAAATTCTGGCCGGCCGTGGGCCGCATCGATAACGTCTACGGCGACCGCAATCTCGTTTGTTCGTGCGTCGGGATGGAAGCTTACCAGTAGCCTAGAACTTGAGGTTCAGTGTCACGCCGAGGCCGGTATCGAACTTGTCGTATTCGGAAGCCAACGTGACATTATCGGTGTCCCGACGTTCGTAGGTCACGAATGTGCGGACTGACGCATTCTTGCACACGTTGTAACTGAGGAATATTCCCGCCGTGTTCAAATAGTCATTGCGCGAGGAAACCGTCGTGAAATGTGTGTATTGAAAACGATAGAACGGCTGGACAATCAGCTTCGGAAAGATTTCCTGACTATATGAAAAGATAACGGTGTGGTCAGTCCGATCATTCACATTTCCCACCGTGGTTAGAAACGGCAGAACCAACGCTGGCGTGGTTTCGGAGAGGCGGTAGTAGCCCTTATAGGAAATCATGAACAGCTTGTCCTTGCTGATTGGGAAAGAACGGCTCAAGCCCCAGTTCGGCGCAAATTCTTTGTAAATCTCATCATAGCTCGGCTGTTGCAATAAACGGGTTGCCTCCAGGCCATACGTGGCGAGCCAATTGTCGGCGGGAGCAAAGCTTTGCTCGATGAAAGCCGTTTGCGCGTGAAAATCAAAAATGCTCAACACGCTCGGGGATTGATCCAGATCGTAATTGTACCACTGCAAACGAAAACCAGCGCGGGTGGCGATGTCGCGTTTCAAGAGAGAAAATGTTTTTGGCGCTATCGCAGCTTCGACTGCGTTAACCCATAGGGTTGAGCCTTCTGAGTTGTTGGCGAGACGAGTGTTGGACGTGTAAAGAAACTGGCTGTCCACGATCGCATTAAACCATTCGTGTCTCGGCTTCAGCTTCAGAATGTGCTGGGGCCCGACATCGTCATTTTCCCCCGGGTAAAGTTCAGGCGCCAGGGTGCCGCTCTCGAGCGTCATCATGCGGCGTTGCTGTTCCTGGATTTTGACTGTGCTCTCGACCTGTTGAACCGGGGTCGGTTGTGCGTAACTGAATATTGAACTCAACAAAAGAGTGGAGCCGACGAGAAAAACTTTATTCATGAAAGATTATTTCTTGGAAATAAAAATGCCCGAGCCACTGACGGGATTAACAAAATTCTGGGCGGGTTGACCGCCGTAATTCACGTTATTGACGAAATTAACATAGCCAGCGACTGGTGACAGTCCGGTATTGGGGTTTGCCGCGAGCAATCCGTAGAACGACTTCAAATTCACAATGCTGCCGCTGGCGAAATTGATATTTTCAAGAGTAATGGTGTGCGCTGCCAGATTGATCATACTCAACGAGCTCAAATTCACGCCATTCATGTTGATCATTCCCGCTGCGCGAGCGTTGAGAGTATTCCCGTAGAACGTACTGCTGTTGACGATAAGCGAACCGCTTTGCGCCGTCAGAGTGACAGTACCGGTAGTGACGGCGACCTGGGTATGTTGCTTCGCGCTCGCCGCAAAGCCCCCGTTTGCCTGGAGGGTGGTGTTGTGCAGTGTAAGGTCGTTCCCTGCCGTTAAATTCACACTGTCTCCAGCGACGTTACAGTTTCGCAGGGACATATTACCGGCTGTCTTCAAATCGATCAGCCCATTGAAATTTTCAAAAGCTACGGTGTCATAGGACATCGCATTTCCGGACTGCAAGAAAAAGCCCGGTCCGTTATAGCTGAGCGTGATGTCATCCGCGATATTTATGCTTCCCAGGGCGACAAGGGAAAGATTGGCGGACTTGCTGCCGAAAAAATCGATCGAGTTACCAATATTGATATTACGCGATGCCAGAAAGGTGAAATCTGACAAGGAATCAAAAGGAAACAAATCCACGGTTTGGAGACCCGCATCAAAGTTAATGTCACGGCCGAACAGGCCGACAAAGGTTCCAGACAAACCCGGGCCCGAAACGGTCGTCGGCATAGGGAACAAATGCGCGCCAAATGAATCCAGGTGGGGAGAGTCTATCAGGACGTCTCTGGAAAGGGCGTCTGGACTGAGTGCGCCGACGGGGGCTTCAAAATTCTGGGGCAAACTGATAGGATCCACTGCTTCAATGGTGGTGCCAGTCGCTCCGTCCCCGACGAGAAGTCCGGTGTCCTGTGCTTCCCCGTTCACAATCAGCTTTTCCTGATGGGAGACTTCGGTGCGAATTTGGTCCAGGCTAGGCAAAGCATCGTTAAAGCCACCGACGAGCTTGCTTTCGGCAACCAGGGTGTCCAAACGGAAATTAATAATCGGCGAAAGCTGTCCTCCGGGTAACACGAACACTTCCTGTCCTGCTGACACGATTTCGGTTTCTCCATTGGCCAGCGTGATTTTCGCTTTTCCTTCCAGAACAAGAATCTTGAATCCGCCATCGGGCGTGCTGCTCACAATGATGGTTGTTCCGAGCACGGCGGCCGAGGCGGAGCCGGTCTTGATCTGTCCACCACCCTTGCCTTTAGGTGAATGAAACAAAAGGCTCCCTTTTTCCAAATCGATCGTGCGATTCGCGGCGTCGAAGGAGAAAATGGTATTCGCTCCCACGCGGGTAATCGTTTTGTCATCGGCGACCAATTCGGCTCGGGAGGCGGGACCGGTGCGGACGATGTCTGGCATTCTGAATACATCATTCACCACCGCTGGTTTCTGCGTCTTGTCCGGCAGGGTCACGACTTTCACGTCGTTGACAACCTGGGTAAATTTGGATTGTTTTAGGTCGACTGCCTGAGCTGATAAAGCCAGCGTCAAAACGAGCGCAAAAGATGTGAATGAAAGTTTCATAGGAGCAAGCCACTAGAACCAGCCTAGGAAACGCGAATCAACGTTTTTGGTCAATTAAAATCCCCCCTTGCCGGAATCGAAAACGAGCGGCCAAGAACCCATTGGTTCGGAGTGTCTTGATACCCGAACGCTAATCGAATAGTTCAGGTTGCGTTAAAATCGAATATTCAACGTCGCACCAAGCCCAACGTCAAATTTATCGTAATCAGACGAAAGAATATTGTTGTCGGTTTGTTTTTTCTCGAAGTCGAAGAAGGTGCGAGCACTGGCGTACTTATTGATGTTATAGGTTAAGAACACTCCCACCGTGTTGAAGTAATCGTTGCGATCCGGCCCTGCGGTAAACGCTGTATACTGGAAACGATAGAAAGGCGTCACAACAAAGTTTCCGCCAAGCTGCTGACTGTAGGCGAAATTGAGCGTGTGATCGGTCCGGTCAGTCGCGGGGCTAAGAAACAAACCAGTGGAGGGCTGATCGGTGATACGGTAGTAGCCTTTGTAACTGATCAAGAAGAGTTTATCGTCACCCATGGGAAAGAAACGGGTTACACCCCAGTTGGGAGCCAGTTCCTTGTAAAACTCGTCATAGTCCGGTTGGGTTAACAGCCGCGTGGCTTCCATCCCGAAGAAAAAGCGCCAATGTTGCCATGGTGCGAAACTCTCTTCGGCAAAAGCCGTCTGCGCGTGAAAATCAAAAATGTTCAACGGGGTGTTAGAATCTTCCAAGCCATAGTTGTACCATTGGGCACGGACTCCCGCGCGGGTCGCCACGTCATAGCTCAAGATTTTATAATTAGGAGGGGTAAAAGCCGCCTCGGCCGTATTAACCCAAATGGACGAGTCTTCCGCATTTTGGGCGAGACGAGCGTTCGACGTATAGAAAAACTGACTGTCCACGGTGCCGTCGAAGTATTTATGACGGGCTTTCAGCTTTAAGATTCGCTGCGGCCCCATGTCTTCGTTTTCCCCTGAATAAAGCTCCGGGGCATTCTGGTCTGCCTGATACTTGAAAAGTTGCTGTTGTTCTTGAACTCTTTGGGTGTTTTCAAGTTGCTGGACAGCCGCCGGCTGTGCCACAGCAAGGAAACTTGGCACCAGGAAGGAAACGAAAAGAAGAATAGGTTTTTTCATTCGTCAGTAATCTTATTTAATTTTTGAACTCGCTCTGGAAACTGTCCCCGTGCCGCCCCCTTGCGTTGGTGGTTGTTCTCCCAGCTTATAGATAAAAATACCGGTTCCAGAGCTTGGGTTCACATGGTTTTGAGCAGCGTCTCCGCCGTAGTTCACGTTACTGACGAAGTTCACATACCCCGCGACAGGCGATGCTCCCGTGTTGGGATTAGCCGCCAGCAACCCGAATTGGCTCTGCAGGTAAACATTCGCTGAACCGCCGAAGTTGATGTTATTCAAGATAATTGTTTTCGCCGCCATGTTGATGGTGTTGAAAGAAAAGGTGCAACTATTGACGTTGATAATATTCGCCGCCCGCATGGCCAAAGTACTGCCATAAAAGTTACAGGAGTCGACGTTGATCGAACCAGCTGCTGAAGCGACCTTGATTTGATTTCCGTTGATCGATGTGTCTCTGATTGTAACTTGTCCCCCGCTGGTGATGTAAACCTGGCCATACGGACTCGAAACATTCGCGATAGCGGGGCGGCCGCCCCCGGAGCCGTAACCGCTGACGTAAAGGTCGTCCAGCGTCACGCTGCTCGCACCACCTAGCGTTACACCGTACCCGATAATATCGGAGCCTTTGATGGCTAATGCACCGCCGGAACTGACTTCCAGAATTCCATTATAGTTTTGGAAGGTAACCGAGTCGAACGACATCGAGTTGAGCGCCTGGATGAAGAAGCCAGAACCCGAGTAGGACAAACTGGACTCGGGAGCCACTGTAATGGTGTCAGCGGCGATGAGCGAAAGGTCTCCGTAACTTTCCGAGTTGCCAGTGAAATGGACTGAATTCTCGAACTTTATGCTGCCTGAAGCTAGAAAGGTAAAGTTGGGTAGATTATGATAAGGCGTCAGATCAACGGTCTGCGATCCATTCACAAAGGTAATATTTCGCGCAAAGAAGCCCACAAAGTTCCCCTCGAAGGGCAACCCCGTGACTGCGGTCGGAGTGAGAAACAGGTGCGACACGTCAAGTGTCGGAGCACTAATGATTGCGTCCAGGTCGAGCGCTGGCGGCGATACTCTCTCCCGGTCCAAACTAGGGGGCGTGCTGTTGACGTCGACGACTTGAACGCCAGTAATCGTAGCGATATCTCCTACTTCCAAACCTGTATCAGAGGCGACGCCGCGATCAATGAGATGCTTTTGTTCATCAATCGCCAAGTTGATCAGATCGGAACTCGGCAACGGAGTGTCAAAACCCTGGATGAGCTTGCTCGCTGTGACCAACAGATCCAGTCGGAAGGTAATGACCGGCGACAGCTTTTCGTTCGGCAAAACGAACACCATTTGGCCAGCCTTTAAGATTTCCGTCTGTCCGTTATTCAACTTCACTTTTGCGGTTCCTTCCAGAACCACCACTTTGAATCCCCCGTCAGGAGTTGCCCCAACCATGATCGTTGTCCCTAAAACGGCCGCTACGGCCGACCCGCTTTTGATTATGCCGCCCCCTTTACCTTTGGGAGCATGAAACAGCAGGGTTCCTTTTTCCAGGTCCACGGTTCGAGTGGCGGCATTGAAGGAGAAAATTGTATTGGCGCCGACGCGGGTGATCGTCTTGTCTTCGGCGACCAACTCGGCGCGAGAGCTCGGTCCGGTTCGAATCATGTCTGGCAATTTGAACATCTCGTTCACGTTCGCCGACTTTTGGCTCTTGTCCGCTGCGGAAACGACTTTCACGTCGTTGACGATTTGGGTGAATTTGGATTGCTTCAGATCCGCAGCGCCGCACCACACGGGGACACTAAAGGCGACGAACAAAACGATTTGAGATGCGAGTTTCATAAACGATTAGTAAAAACCGATAGTAGAAAACGTCAGTTCACCTATTGGCGTCAATGCAAAAGCCCTAGGGATTTCCCCGTTTGTTTCCTTATTTTTCCTTGAGGATAAAGACTCCGTCCCACTCCGCCGGAGGAGGTTCCTGAACAAACTGCGCACTGGCTTTGAGATACATTTGGCAGAGGAAATCCTCGGACCCGATCACTTGTTCGGCACACTTGAAGCGCTCCGTCGCCGCAACAAACTCGCGCTGGCGAAACAACATGATTCCTTCGTGATAGGTCGCCAGCCAAACCGGTGTCGGCACCGTTTTGTCGCTGAGAACGGAAAAGACCTCGACCGGTTTGGTTTTCCCCTTGAAGGTAATCAGCCCGACCGTACGGAAAACGAAATGATCCCGCGTTAAGGCCTGTGCTCCTTCCCCGACTAAAAGATCGGTATGAAATTGCTTGGTCGAACTTTCAAAGCGAGCGGCGAGATTGATTCCATCGCCGAGCACGGTAAGTTCCATGCGGTTTGTGGAACCGATATTTCCCAACACGACTTCTCCGTAGTTAATCCCGATTCCAATGGCCAGCTCCGTTCGATTTGGTTTCCCTTTCCATTTGGCATTTAATGCAACCAGGGCTGACCTCATCTCCAACGCAGTTTCGATAGCCAGACGCGCATCGGTTTCGCCTCCGCGAATAATGAAATCTCCCCACCCCGCCATAATCGCATCCCCAATGAATTTTTGCAGTGTGCCCCCTTTCTCTTCTTCAATGATATGGACCATTTGGGCGAAGTATTCATTTAGCTGCGCCACCAACTCGGTCGCATCGACCGATTCAGTCAGCGTCGTAAAACCGCGAATATCGCAGAACAAGATGGCGACCTTCTGTTTTTTCCCTGTGAAGGCTTCGACGAATGATTTCGGATTTTTAAGAATAGTCTTGGCGACGTTCTTGGAGACGTATTTCTCCAAAACATTGTTGATCCGATGTTTCTCGATCCATTCCAGGACGTATTGAAAAAACAGGCCGAACGTTCCCGTGGTCACCAATCCAAATAAGGGAGCCACCATGGCCACAGAAAGGTTTTGGTACGTAAAGACGGATTGGCACATAAAAAGGAAGCCCGCACCAATAACCGCCAGAAAAATGCCTTTTAAGAAGACGTTCCGAATGGCAATACACACGCCCAAGGCCACCAGCACCATGCCTAACGATACCAGGAAATCAAAACGCCCCGAGGATTCCTGAATAGTTGACCCCTGTATCAGTGAGGCAATCCGGTGAGCGTGAAGTTCCGGACCCGGCATTTGTCCAAAAGGCGTTTGATGTTCATCGTGAAAAATGGACGCCATCGGCCCGACGATCACGATCTTGTTTTGAAATATCTTACCACCCGAGAAAGGAGGTGCCTGCCAGAGTTTATCGACGAAGATATTTTCAATTGGTAAAGACGTGAAGGTGCCGGAGGGGCCGAGATAATTAATCAGGTTCGAATGGTCCGGCGGCGGAAAAGCAATATTACCCCCGAACTTCCGCGCGGCCATCCCTGCGAAAGCGATTACGTCGTTTTCTGTGCAACCGTTTCGACGATAGACCCTGTCCACGTCGAGGGAAGCGTTTACATATCCAGAAATGGGATCATTTGTATCCAGAATCAGACTCGACGTGGGAAACAAAAACTGGCGGCCGCCGCCGCCCGCTTCTGACAAGTCGTCGAAGAGAGAGCCAATCATGGCCCGATCTTTGTATTTGTGCAGCGTGCGGGCGAATTCCTCATCCCCTTCCATCTCCCCTTTAAAGAAGAAGTCGAAGGCCACGACTTTTGCGCCGGAATCCATCAGCTTTTCCAATAACATGGAATAAATTTTTCGGTTCCATGGCCACGGGCGCTTCATGAGACGCAAGGCTTCGGAGGCCTCAATTTCTTCTGGAAACAACGTGTCGAGGCTAAGGCTGGACGTTTGTATTCCAATTAATTCGATATTGGGATCGGCTGGAAGAATGCCGCGGTATTGAAACCGCTGATCGATGAGAAGGCCCTCGAATTTCTGAACAGAATCGGCACTTTGAAATCTTTCCGTCTGGGTGAACCCAAACATCGTCAGCGCGAATATGGCGACGATGATCTTGGCGTAACGGCTTAAAAATCCTAACATGCGGCAGGTGGATTATTGAAGATTCCCGCCGCAGGAACAATTCAAAACGTTGGGACCGGGAAATGGCCCCAATAATTGTCCGCAACGAGACAAATTCCTTGCACTAGTGGCTCTGGATAAAGACCGACAAAATGCGGCTTTGATTTATCCGGAATAAATGGCGTCCGGCGATAATTTCCCTTCATTTATCCGGAATAAATGGTGTCCGACAGTTTTTGGACGTGATTTATCCGGGATAATTGGAGGCCTACAAAAAAAGATCGTCATTTATTCCGGATAAACGGCGGCAAATTTAAATTTGGCTCCATTTATTGGGAATAAATGACGAGAAAAAATAATTTGGTTCCATTTATCCGGAATAAATCCCGTCCGACGCCATTTCCCTCCATTTATCCCGGATAAATCCCGTCCAAAAATAATTTGGCTCCATTTATTCCGGATAAATGACGCCAAATTTAAATTTCCCTCCATTTATTTTGGATAAATGAAGGGATTTTTTTGCTTTAGCTGTTGGAGAGCAGTCGTTTATGTAAGAAATGGCCTCGATCGGTATTAATGACAAATTGAACTGCCTGATCGGAAATCTTCGACGATTTGAACGATTGTAGGGAGCCGTTTTCCCCGCTCAGAAGGACGAGTTTTACGACTCCAAGGTTCGCTTCTTGTTACGGTGATTTCAGACGTTTTTGTTCGGCGAGAAACCGCAGTTTCAGACTACGCTGTCGCGCCCACGGGACGGATTTCGCTCGTATCCTTCCATTCGATGATCTCAATCCGGTTTCCATCCGGATCGGCGATGAAAAACCGTTCCGCACCGGGAATTGGCGTGGTCTCACGAATGGTTACCCCTCGTTGCACCAACAGTTTGCGAGCGGCATCAGCACTCTCCACCCGCAAGGCGAAATGGCGGCGGCCGCGCTT
>JAQGOU010000073.1 GCA_028293445.1 Verrucomicrobiales bacterium
AAAGTTAGCTAAACGCTCGTCCTCACCCCTGCCCTCTCCTCCGAGGAGAGGGAGAATCGTTCGTCCGTCTGTTTGAGAATTCACGCGACGGGATTGGCTGGACAGCCCTCCGAAAACCAGAGACGTGCGCATGCTGTTCCTTCTCCTCGGGGGGGAGTAAACAGAACTATATATTACAAGTCCCGCTATCGCGGGCGGGCTAGGATAAGGGCGAGCGTTTATCTAACTGATCACCTTTCACTTTCTAATTGCTTCGGCCCTCCACGCTGGCAAAGCTTTCCACATGAAATTCCGCGCCTGCGTTTTCCTCACGGCATTATTTCTATCGGTGTCGTTTGTCGCATCGGCTGAGGGCGACAAAACCACCGCCACCGCTGGATGGGCGGAAGTGGACATCACGCCGCCGCTCGGTGTGGTCATGGGTGGACGCGGCTTAACAGAAACCGTCGGCAAAAAACTTCTTGATCCACTCATGGCCCAGGTGCTTTACCTCAAAGATAACAAAGGCACTGGCTTCGTCCTGGTTTCCTTTGACCTCGTCGGCATGCCGCACGATGTCAGCGATCGGATTCGCACGGACATTACCCATGAATTGGGAGTCGAATGGAATTTGATCCTGCTCAACGTTTCCCATACACACAGTGGACCTCTCATGATCCGCACGGTTTTGGCGGCGGGTGGGCCGTTGCGGCAAAACGAAGTTGAGTATCAGGAGGCGTTGGTCGGAAAAATTCTCAGTGCCACTCGGGCCGCCGCCAAATCGATGTCCCCTGTGAAAGTGGAAGTCTTCGAAGGCAAGTCGCGCATCGCGATGAATCGCCGCGGCAAAAACAAACAGGGCGAAACGGCCATGGTCCCTGCGCCGAATTCTCCCATCGACGAAAATCTTTGGGTGCTGAAATTGACGCCGACCGACGGCAAAGCTCCCGCCGTTGTTTTCTCTTACGCTTGTCATCCCGTGATTGTTTACGGGTTTGCAGGCGCAGCTATTTCCTCGGATTTTCCAGGCGTGACCCGAAAGGCCTTGCGCGGACAACTCGGCGAGAAGGTTCACACTCAATTCGTGCAAGGCCTGGCAGGCGATGTGCGCCCGCGGGTTTTAGCAGAGGTGGACAAGAATCATTTTCGGGTTTCAAAGCCAGGCGACGAAGTCCAGGCGGGCACAGAACTGGCCAACGACGTCTTGGCCGCGCTGAAAACCAAGGCGACCGACTTGAAATTGAATCTCGCCGCCGCGGGTGACCGTCCGCTGTTTCCGCGCGGCGAACGTCCATCGCGAAAAACTTACGAAGAGATGCAGCTCAAAGGGAAAAGCAAGGTGGCCGAGTATTGGCTGGAACGTTACGACGCGAATGAAGGCTTTTCCAAAGGCGATCCGTGGTCGGTTGGCCTGATTCGTCTCGCCGACAACCAGTGGATTGTTCACCTGGCGGGTGAACCGTGCGTCGAGTGGCGTCCAAAGTTCGCGCAGTGGTTGAAGGGGAAAAAATTCGTTCCCTTCGGTTACTCGCAGGAATCGATCACCTATTTGCCAACGGAAGAAATGTTACCAGAGGGCGGCTATGAAGTGGATGACTCCAATCATGCCCGAGCAAGTTCACCGGCGCGCTTTGGCATCGGGCTAAACGATGCCATGCGCAAGAGTGTTTTACGCCAATTGTCTTTCATCGAAGCGAAGGTAAAGTGACGCGAACCACAAAAGGAAAACACTATGGCGAAAACTGATGTAATGGAAACCGATCTGGCCGAAAAGGAATGCGTTCCGTGCAAAGGCGGAACCCCGGCGCTGAAAGGAAGCAAACTCAAAGAGTTATCCACCCAACTGAGCAAAGGGTGGAAAGTCGTGAAGGAACACCACCTGGAAAAAGAATTTAAGTTCAAAGATTTTCGACAGGCGCTGGACTTCACCAATGAAGTAGGTGAACTCGCCGAAAACGAGAACCATCACCCGGATATCTATCTCGCCTGGGGTGAAGTGAAGCTGACGCTCTGGACACACAAAATCGACGGCCTGACCGAAAGCGATTTTGTGTTCGCTGCGAAGGTGGACAAACTCGGGAAGTAACGGCGCTCCGCCGTCGGGAACCGTTAGTGATTTTTACGTTCGACCTTTTGGCGAGCGGGCTCTTCGTTCTTGCCGAAAGCCGCCACGAACAGTGCCGGACCGAAACAAATCAAAATACCGAGGGGAACACAAATCAGTCCCCAAATATTAGTATCCATATCGGCGACCATCGTAATTACGCACCTCACTTTGGCAAATGAATTTGCGAAGAATCCGTAGCGTTGGGCGGATCTTGACGGTACTGCCCGCCGACTGAGGGCAGTCGGCCTACAAAAAGCACAGTGTAGGAGGCGTGCCCTCACGCGGCGGGGTTGAAAAGACAAAGACGGTGGCAGCGCGCAAGATGCACCCGGTTGCGTTCGCACTCCCCTAGCCGCTGTTCTTAATCGCATGCGCAAACTCATCGCTTTTACGTGGATTAAAGTTGGCCCGGGATATACGAAAGCGAGGTCCTGCGGTGTCTCTCAGGTGAAACCACATCTATGTTAACTGGAAAATGTCATTCTCTCGTTGCTGTTACTCGTTTAACGGCACTCGCGGTTTTGTTGGTCGGAGGCGCAATCGGATGCAAAGAAAAGACTGCCGCCAAAAATACTGCCCCACTCCGTGAGCAGCAACTTGTCCGGATTCAATCCTTTTTCGTGACCAAGGAGAAACAGGCGAACGCTCTCGCGGCCAAGGATGGCAAGAAGCTCGACTCGGAAATTCAAGACTGTTTCAACGCTGGCATCAAAGGCGACTGGAAAAGCATGTCGAAGAAATACAAGGCTCTGAACGAGCAACGTTCGAGTGGTCATCCGAGGGAATCTCTCCGCACCGCCTCCTCGCAATGCTTGCTTGAAGCCGGTGGAAGTTACGAACTCATTGCTTCGGGCGAACCAAAATATATCCAGACGTGGGAACGCGACATCTTCGACTCCATTCCCACCGGCAGCATTTATTTCGGCGCCACAGACGCGGGGCGTTTTCTCATCACTGCATTCTCTAAATCGCACGTGAAAGGCGATCCGTTTTTCACCCTCACCCAAAATGCACTGGCCGACGGCACGTATCTCGAATATTTGCGGTCGATGTATGGCGGAACCATTTCCACGCCAACGGGAGAAGATTCGCAGAGATGTTTCAACGACTATCTCGCCGATGCGCAAAAACGCCTAGCATCAAACCAACTCAGACCTGGCGAGGATGTGAAGGTTGAGGGCGGCAGGGTGCAGGTTTCCGGTCAAGTTGCCGTCATGGCTATCAATGGCCTCCTGGTGAAAACCATTTTCGATAAAAATCCCGATCGCGAATTCTACATCGAGGAAAGCTTTCCACTGGACTGGATGTATTCCTATTTGGAACCACACGGCCTGATCCTTAAAATCAATCGTGAACCGTTACCGGAAATTTCCGACAAGGTAATCGATCAGGATCGCGAGTATTGGAGTTCCCGCATGAACAGCATGATTGGCGATTGGCTGACGAACGAGACACCCATAAAAGTTGTGACAGATTTCGTCGAGAAAGTTTATCTGCGCAAGGATCTGAACGGTTTCAAAGGCGATCCGCTCTTCGTCCAAAGCGACGACACGCAAAAAATGTTCTCCAAACTCCGCTCTTCCGTGGGCGGGCTTTACGTCTGGCGCATGGAACACGCCACAAGCAAAGAGGAAAAGGCCCGCATGGCCCGCGCGGCCGACCTGGCGTTTCGGCAGGCATTGGCGCTCTGCCCCTATTCTCCTGAAGTCGTCTACCGATACGTTCAACTGGCCAACAGTGAAAATCGGATCTCCGACGCAATCCTGGTGGCCTCAACCTGCGCCAAGCTGGATCCTGACAACAAACAGATCAAGGACTTGATCCAACAGCTGAAACTCCAAATGCCGAAGGGTGAGTAAGGAAATCATCTTTGCCCCCTCAGATCCGGATCCCAAAGCATGGAAACAAATTGCACTGGGACGCGCGTGATCGCGATGTGCAGAGCTCCTGGCAATATTCTGCTCGGCGGATCGCTGGTTCTGGGCAGAAGAATGCCGTCCGGGGTTCAGCACTGAGCCACTTCGCTTTCTCATTGGCGAATGCTACGGCATTTCTGGGGCTCCAATTCTCAAAACTAAGAGCGCGTTTCCTGCCAAACACTGAGTAATCTGTCGGGGATGGTGCCGTTGCGAGACGGGCATTGCAGTTGCTAAATTGAGCTCAATGAAAATCAAACTTCTCGGTATATGCTTGGCGGCGGCAACGATGATTGCGGGAATCAATGCCGTAGCAGATGACGATCATAAACAGGGCGGCTCTATCAATGGAGTCGAAAACCTTCAGGTCCTCGTTCGATTCGTAGCAACCTCCAATGCTCCCGCCGGTGCAACCGGCGTGTTGCGTCTCAAAGCGCACAATCGAACGAACACCAATACAACGGAGATGAGGATCACAACGCGCGGTCTGGCAGAGGGGACCTATGATGTGACGGCAACTCTCAAGTCTGATGGTTCCACCGTCAGCCTGGGGCAAATCACTCTGACGAACGGAACTGGTACGAACTTCGTTCTGCAGTCGGAAAGTGAAGTAGAAATCCCTGCTGATATCAGCGCCTTGGATATCGCTTCGGTGACGATCTCTGATGGGTCAAATCCATTATTGGTAGCCAACATCCTCACGGCTCCTGGAAATTCTGTGTCTATTTTAACCAGCCGCGTCCGCGTTACTTCAGATGATCCGGATGTGCGTGGCACCGCGGTCCTTCGGACCTTTGCACATAAAGGTCTACAGAGAGGTAATTTCCTCCTGGTCGCGAGAGGTCTTGCGCCCAGCACCACGTTCCATGTGTTTGTGAATGACACTGAAGTAAGTACCGTGAAAAGCAGCAGTCGCGGCGCAGTGCTGATTCGCAGATTGCCCGGAACAGACCTTACCACCGTGACATCGGTTCAGTTGCGGGATGACACTTCCACCACGGTGGCGGAAGCCGACTTCTAATTGCGCTCAATTTAGAACCAATCCAAGAACAAAGGACGCGTGAAGAACGCGTCCTTTTTTATTGATAACGTTCAGGCAGATGCTTTCAACATTGTTCGCGCAACATCCGCAGGAAAATGATACCGTTCTCAATTAGAAAAAAGGACACCGTCATAAAATGCAACCAGCCATTCGTAATTTAAAAACTCAGACTGGCAGAGTCGCTTCTCTTCACCTGCATTCTGCGGAACCGGGACAGAAGTTCCAATCCGTGACGATGGTGGAAGTGATCGAAGGAAAGGGAATCGTTGGCAACCCTCGCTATTTTTCTCGCAACAGCCGAAGCGGGGGCCCGAGCAAGCGTCAGGTCAGCCTCATTGAACGCGAACAAATCGCGGAACACACAACCACCCTCGGCCTTGAGACCCTTTTACCCGGCACCGTGCGCTCGAATATTGAGACCAGTGGTATTGATCTTATCGCGCTCGTTGGAAAACAGGTTCGGATCGGCGAGGCCATTCTGTTTTTCTACGAACCGCGGACGCCCTGCGCTAAGATGGATGCCATTTGCATTGGGCTCCGTGCGCTGATGGACGATGGGAAACAAGGCGTCATGGCGCAGGTCATTCGTTCCGGAAAAATCGCGGTTGGCGATGAGATTGTGCCATGCGATTCAAACCAACCCGCATAAGGGAATTTTAAGCTTTTCTCTTTTTGCATTCTGCGGACGATGCTTAACTCGTCCGCGCATGAAAGCAGCAGTTCTCTACGGCAAAGAAGATGTTCGAATTGAAAACGTCAATGCTTGCCCACTTACAGCCGGCCAGGTGCGGATCGCCATTGAAGCAGCACTGACCTGTGGGACTGACCTCAAAGTTTTCAAACGCGGCTATCACGCCAAAATGATTGTGCCACCGGCGGTCTTTGGACACGAACTGGCGGGAATCATTGCAGAGGTCGCGCCCGATGTCACCAATTGGAAAACCGGTGATCGCGTGGTCGTCGGGAATTCTGCCCCGTGCGGCGATTGTTTCTTTTGCAACAATCAGCAGGAGAATCTCTGTGATGATCTTCTCTTCTTAAACGGCGCCTATGCCGAATCGATTGTCGTTCCATCCCGGTTGGTGCAAAAGAATTTGTTGAAGCTTAAGACGACGACCTCATTTCGGGATGCTGCACTGACCGAACCTTTGGCTTGCGTGGTGCAAGGAATCGAAGACACCAAACTGCGCGCCGGACAAACGGTTCTTATCATCGGCTCAGGTCCGATCGGCTTGATGTTTGTAGCGCTCGGAAAACATCTCGGGTGTATAGTTACTGTCGCTGGTCGTGGCGAAACACGTTTGGAGACTGCCAAGAAACTCGGAGCCGAACATGTGATCGATGTCAGCAATCAGGACCTCGTTAGTGCTGTCAATGCGGCAACCTCTACAAAGTTTGACGCTGTGATCGAAGCCGTCGGCAAACCGGAAGTGTGGGAAGCATCAGTGCAATTTGTTCGTAAAGGCGGAACGGTGAACTTCTTCGGCGGTTGTCCGACTGGAACAAAAGTCTCCCTCGATACTGGGTTGGTTCATTACTCGAATCTCATCCTGCTCGCAAGTTTCCACCATTCACCTCGATCCATTCGTCGCGCCCTGGAGTTTATCGAAAGCGGAGTAATTCGCGCCGATGATTTTGTGAATGGCGATTGCCCGCTGAGCGACTTGCCGGACCTGCTTCGTTCGATGGCTGCCGGCAACCGTGCCGTGAAGACTTTAATTCGTGTCCGCGAGTGACGCTTACTTTTTCGCCCGGCGCAAGGTCAACGCGTGGAGGACGAACAATGCCGTGAAAACAATTGTGCCGTAGCGATGCGTCAGATAAAGAGTGTGTTGCCCTGGCGTTCCAAAAATTGGAGTCATTGGAACAACTCCGGTGAGGATAACCAGCAATCCAGAGATCAACAGCAGCCAGAACAGAAATTTATTCGCACAACTGTGTGTGGAGGCTTCCTCACACAACCGTGAACGATCGGCCCACGTCACCGCGAACAAGGCCAACCCGAGCGCAAACACCGGCCCAGACCCGACGTGAATCATCAATATCCAGGCGCTCATCGGAACTTTCCCAGCAATCAGAGAGCCTATTCCCGTGACAGCGGATCCGACTACTCCGAGCAGCAAAATCAGGTAGGCGAGTTTGCCGGGTCTGGAACACGTAAGCGAGACCGGCTCAGACGACTTTGCAATGGTTTCAGTTTTCATCGCTCTCACTTGTTGTTTTGTTTACGTCGACCGCCGCGCGTCATTGCGCCAACTCCCGCTACGCCATAGCTCACCAGCACAGCCAGCACGACGAACGCCGCACTGAACGTGACGATCTTCAACATCGTTCTGAACTTGAAAGTGAACGCGAATGCCGAAGCTACGGTTTTACTGTCGTCGCCGCGTGCCTCCCACATTTCTTTGGCAACGCCATTCTTCGGTTCGACTGGACCACGCGCCGCAACAGTGCCGGAATAAATCGGTGATTTGTCAGCATGACAATCCGCACAACCACGCGCGCCAACGGCCTGCTTCGCCGGACGAACATCATGCGCCAACGCCCAGGCGTAAGGCTTCGCGGCCTCATTCTCTTCAGCCCTCAGCTTGTCGCCGTTTAAACGATATAGCTTTCCAGCAGCGATGAAGACGCCTTCACCCTGTGTTTTATCGGACGCCAGGGCCACGAGCACTTGTTGAATCTGCTGATCGGTGATCGGCTTGGTATTATAGGGATCTCGTTCCACGTCATCGCTCGACTGCGATGGAAGTTTATCTCCTGCGGCTTTCACAACCTCTTCCGGCAGCATGGGTT
>JAQGOU010000051.1 GCA_028293445.1 Verrucomicrobiales bacterium
GCGGCTCCTGTCCACGCGGTATCAAACGGACCGGTGTTCGTGATGCTGAAGTTCAGGCCGCTGGTATTCCAGGCGCCCGCGCCTCCTTCATTGGCCGTATCGCCACTCCAATACAAATCGGCGGCCCTGACGGCGGTTGAAAGCAGTATTGCGCAGCTGGCAATGAGACCGAAAGCCAGCCCTTTGCTGGCCTTGGACATTATAATTGGCAGACGAGACGATGGAGTTTTCATTGGATGGAGTTGTTGACTGGGTGATAAGCTCAAATGATAGTGATTTCTGGTCGCCAATACCAGCCGGAAATTGCCTCCTGCCAAGCAGTGGGACTCAGAACGATCCAACCATTGAGCCTTACTTGCCTGCGCCAGTTGTTTCGCTTATCCCACCCGTCATTTTGGCTGGGAAATTTGGCCCCTTTTCCGTCTGCCCCTCACGGGCGCTTCCCGAAATTGGGCTGCGAAAAAATTCAGCCCATTTTGCTTCCCCAGAAAAGTTCTACAAATATTTGGAGGTCTTGCCTTCCTCCGGAAAAGTTTCCACAGAAATTTGGGTCCGTCCGGACGCTCGGAAAAACTTTCTACAGATATTTCAAAGAATTTTTGTTCCGCGAAAAACTTTTTTCGCGAAAATAATTTTCCCAAGGCCCGGAAAACTCTTCCACACATATTTCTCGGAATTCTGGTTCTGGGAAAAGTCTCCCACATATATTTCACGGAGTTTTGGTTCCGGGAAAAGGTCGCCGCACGTGTAGAAAAGTTTTCCAGCTCTCCGGAGACGTGAAATATATGAAATTTCTTTTTCCAGCTCTCGGAAAAACTTTATTTACGTAAATAAATTTTTTCTGGGCGTCCCAAAGTCAGTTCTGACAAGAACTTAGACATTTTAGCCTTTTCCGGCGGGTGAAAAATGCGTCAGGGGAAAAAAAGGCGAAAAACATGCATTCCTTCTCATATCGCCTTCCAAAAACTTGGCCTAGATCGTCCAAAACGGGATCTTTTTGCCACGCCGCGAGCTTATTTGAGGGGGACCAGATCGTCGGGGGAGCTCGGTGGTTCGGAGTCCCGGCTTCAGCCGGCAAGGCACCGAACTGAGACCACGGTGAAACTTTTGCAAATGCCTGGGCAAATCGCACACGTTGCCGGCTGAAGCCGGGACTCCGAACCCCAAGCACACGATCAAGGCAATCAATACTTATGCTCGGCAATCGACAGCGCAAAGATCTTGGCGACCTTCATGGCTGTGATCTCCTTGTTAAAAAGAAACGGGTCCGCTTCCTTGGCCGCCACCTTTCCCTGGCGAACAGCATTGCGGAGCAGACCCTGACCGCCATTGCTGACGATCGCGACCACCGTACGGGAGGCAGGGTGCAAGAGCAGAATGGCCGTGCCGCCGAACGAGTCTCCTCCATGGAATAACGCGGGCGGCCTCACGAACCATCCCACCCCGTAATTCGTCAGCTTTCCGACCTCAGTCGTCTGTGAAGTGAAGAGTAAACGCCGCGACTCAGGTTTCAGAAAGCCCGGATGTACATGCGCGTTGCCGAACCGAACCATATCTTCCGCTGTCGAAAGAAATCCCCCGGCGGGCCACCCGTAACTCAGGTTCACCGTTGGCGCGACGAAGAACTTCCCCTCTGCGTTGGTTTCATAAAACTGCGTTCGTTGTGGATCCACGACGCCCGCCCGGTCAGGTCGAGTCTGAGTCAGGCCAAGCGGTTGAATCACGTTTTCTTCCATGTAACCGAGGAAATCCTGCTTCGCCGCAGACTCCATGACGGCGCCGATGAGATTGTAATTGTATGAGCAATAACTGAACTTCGTGCCGGGCGGTGCTTCGAGCGGATCGGCTTCGAAGATCTTTAAGCCACTTCGTAAATCCGGGAATGGCGTATTAGACGAAGCCTCAGTCCCGCGATAATTGCGAATGCCACTGAGGTGACCCGCCAACAGTCTCGTGGTGATAACACCCTCCTTTTGCGGAAAATCAGGAACATATTCCTGCACCGGGGCATCCAGATCCAGTTGGTCACGCTCGACCAGTAACGCCAGTCCCGCTGCGGTCAACGGTTTGGAAACACTTCCAATGCGAAAGCGCGTTCCTCGCGTGACTGGAATATTTGCGGCCACATCGGCCAAACCGAATTCCTCTGTCCAAATCGTCGCGCCACCGACCGCTACGGCAATTGACATTCCCGGCACTTTGGTCGCCCATTCCGTCTGCACAATCGCACGTGCTTGCGAGATCGCCTCGGAGAGGGCCGCTGGCGCTGGTTCTGAAGAATCGCCAAGAGGTCGGTTCATGTTTGCGTTCAGATTGTATTGCTCGCAGTTAATTGCGAGAGCCTTTGACCTCCAGAGGAAGTTCCAGGAAGCCGGAAATCAGATGGGCGACGGACGCCGCCTTGTCGGCTTCCTCAAAAGCCGCAAGTTCCAGATCATCCTTCGGCCCGACCAACGACAGCACCTGAAGCCGTACTCCGCCAAAGGGTCCTCGTTTTACTTCATTCATATTGAGCGATTGAAAAGAGTGCTTCGGATAAATGCGCGTTCGAAGCCGCAACCCCAATAAAGAGATGTGACGACTTATCGTGGAGTCAGTAGCCAGGATCAAATGGCGCGCCAGCATTGTGTAAGCGAGATACAGAGGGAAGCCGACGAACGCACAGTAACAAAACGCCAGGACCGATATTCCTGCGTAACGTTTCCACCCTTCAGCCATGGGCCGAATGCCTCCGAAGATCAGCACATACAAGCATAGCAACGCGATCGCCATGAGCGGGACGGAACCCAGAATTCTCACCATCCACAAAGATTTTGCTTCTCGAATCGTGAGATTTCGATTCTGGATTTCGACGAAAACATTATCGGCCACTTGACCCGATCGTTAGCTCAAATCATCAAACCTGCAATGTGCGAATGATTCGATTTACGCAATCTTTGCGTTGCTCGTTTTATCCGTACGACGGGTGGTGACTGCGACAAATCCCCACAGCGCCAGAAACCCAACAAAGCAACCGCCCAGACGCAACGGCCAGTTGGTCGTCTTCAAATTAAGGGCCGAAAACTCGACGGTCATCGGCTTGTTCACTTCCGTCTGCAGCACCTGGGTGAACGAGCGTTGCACACCTCGCGTCGGCAGGTTGATATGCAGCGGCTGAAGTTTCGGTGTGGCAATTTCCTGCGCATCCTGCACCCGCACACATTGTAATTGCGCCACCTCGGCATCGTACTGAATGCCAAGATTGAGCTTCTCCTTTTCCATACTGGAAAGCGAATTCGCCAAGCTACCGTTGTTCACGAAGTCATTCTGCGCGGCGATCAGGTTGCTGCCCTGCGCCCGACGCAAATCGCGTTCGAGATCTTTCAATTCTTTGTCCTCGAAGTTGCCTCCCGCGACTTTGGCTTGAGCCTTCTTAAAGTCGCCCGCAGCCTCGTGATAATTCCCTTCGGCTAATTTGCGTTTCACATTTTGTACGTCGTTCTTCGCATCGGCCCGCAAGTTCGACCGCGCTTGTTTCTCCTGTTTGACATATTCAAACGATGAAAAACTGGCGACCTCGGCGATGACCACAGAACCTTCGCGCGTCATCGTTCCTTTGAAGTTGTCGTACTCATAATCAGGCGGCAGGAACAGATCCCAACGCGCGTTCTTCAACGGGGTGTCCAGCTTCGGCGACACCAGCGCAATTGAACCGCGCGTTTTTGGAAACGGGTTGGTGTTCACATAATTCAACACCACGGAAATGGCTGCGTCGGTGCCGGCGGATTGTTCAATTGGAATAAGAAGCTTGCTGGCACGCATGCTCGGACGCACCGGTTGTCCGGCCACAAAAGCTGACCAGATCTTCGCACCGGCGGGTAATTCAACCTCCAGATATTGACGTCCATTATTCCGCACTGCGAGCGACATCTCCGTCATCGTTTGTCCATCGTCGGCAACGACGGTGCTCAGCTTGGCGCTCTCGACGAGCGCCTGCAAAACTTCAGCTTCCTCGAAGCGTTTGGCTTCCAACACGAGTTTGTAGCCCGGTCGCAGGTAGCGATAAACCAGCGCAGCAGTCTCGGTCGATTGCGCCCAGTCCGGCAACTCGTGACGATCCATTTTCACCACGTCGGTGCTGGCATGTTCGGTGACCTGCTGAGGAGCTGTCGCCACGACGCTGATGAAACCGCTCTCACGCTCCACCCCTGCTGCATTCACGGCAGCCACTTCGAACAAATTGGTTTTATTCCCGCGCGGCACTTCCCAGGTCACGGTCAATTCGTGCGTGCCGGACACTTTATTCTGCAACTCAATCTTCCAGAGTTCACCCACCTGATCTCGACGCCGGATATTCGCGCCCGTGATTTCCACGTTCTTCAGTGAAGCCGGAATTTTCAACTGCAACTCTTTGACCGGCGCGTTCTGAATATCGTAACGAACCAGCGCGCGCCCGCTCACGAGCACTTCGTTCATGGTAAGCGTGTTCATCACCTGCGCCCGAATCCACGGTTCGATTTTCTCCGTGGTGAGAGACAGCTTCCACGTCGAGTCGTTCTCAACGGAAACCAATTTGTAGGCAAGGACAGCACCACTGCGGTTCATATTCGCGGGAAGCGCTGTGGCAGGAATCTCAACCATCTTCTCAAAGCCAGCGGTCTTCAAAGAAATCCCTGCTTCAGAAGAAACCTCGACGAAGCCTGAAAGCTTCTCGGTGCCGATTGGTTGCACGCCACTGAGCGAAATGGCTGCTCCTAAATCTTTGTAGGTCTGCACCAATTCCAGATGCAGCGCATAGGTGCCCATTTTCCGTTCTTTGAAAGTGATTTCCAAAATCCGTTTACCCTCTTCGGTCCGCTCAATGTGTTGCAACACGTCGTTACCTAAAACTTGCTGCACGCGATATCCCTCCGGCAACGCGACGCGCAAGCCAAACACGCCGGCGCGTTTGATCGTATAATCGATGTAAGCAGCGAGATAAGTATCGTGTGTGGCAACGCGAAATGAATTGCGCGCGACCGCTTCCACCTTGGCCTGCACCATCTCGGCACGAATGCGTAGATCGAAATCAGTTTTGAAAAAGCGAAAGACGCTGAAGAGGTTTTCACTCTTCTGCGACGTCATCCGCGTGAATTCTTCCGCATCGACACGTTGTATCTCCTGAACTCCTTCCACAGAAAGACTCAACTCATCGGTGTTCCGCAACGCCAGCAGACCGGTCTCCCGTTTCACGTCCAGCGCATGTGGAACTTCGATTTTTGCGGTCGAGGGCGGGGTATCCAAAACTTTTTCGGTTTCAACGACCAGCTTGTAACCGGGCGAAACTCCCTTTGCTAATTCCACGGTCAAAATCGGCTCACCTTCTTTGGCCATTTCCCAGGTCCGGATATTTTCTCCTTCGACCCGCAGCAAACGTTGCCCCACCGCGAGGCGAATTTTCATCTGCCGCAACTCTCCCTGCGTCACTTGATAATCGAACGTCGTGCGGGTATTCACAACGCCGCCGCCGATCGTCACTACGTTCGCGTTTTGACAGAACACCGTGGCCGCAATATCGGCGGCGCGCTTCACTTTTGGCGTCCAGCGCAGTTCCACCTTTTCGTTCGCACCGAGCAACGCCTCGACTCGTGTCTGCTGCAGTTGATTGGTTTTCTTAAACGAGATTGCCGAGGGAAATTCCACGTCAGCATCCAATTGATCAATATTTACGGTCAACTGGCTCGCCAACGAGGGCGGCACGCCAAAGATCAATTCTCGTTTGGTAATGTCACCGCTGAGTTTCACGAGTAAACGCAATTGCAACGTCGTCTCGCCACGCTTGGCGACGACGGCCGAGATCGTTTTTCCATCGCGCACCAGGCGGACCTCGCCCGGTTTGGCTGCAAATTTTTCCACTACGACTTCCTCACCGAACAAAAGAATCTTTTGTTCTGATGCTTTAGCCGAGATCTGCAAGGTCGCGTCGACTTGAGCAACACGATCGTTCACTTGCGCAATGTAGTTTGCAGAGAGGATTGAATAGGTGCCAACAGCGACAGGTTTGGTTTCCGCGACAACCGGTGAGACAGCATTCGCGTTCGCAACAAAGAAGGTCAAAGCGAGCAGCGCCACGATCGGCCCTGCGGAGGAATCAATGGTGGGCGGCACCATCAGGGGCACTTTGCGCGGCCAATATTTCCAGGCGAGATAAGCAATGCCGCTCAACAACAACGCCGGAACGAGAATGATCAATCCGATGTGCAGCAGACGCCAGGCGATCAGCAGACTTCCCACTGAACCGAACGCCAACACCAGGGCAATCGTGATGAGCAGGCTGCTCCGGCGTCCACGACGCCATTGCCTCCAGAACAGCAAAAGACCCGCCACGAAGGCGCACAGTTGCACCACCATCTGTGCCATTTGATAAACGCTCAGGCGCATGATCTCGGTTTTAATTGCGAGTGGCTCGTCCAACACGTTCAGCACCTTCGTGAAGGTGAACGCACGACCTGCGCGAGGAATATCAATCCGAATGGAGCGGATGCCCGCGGCCATCGGTTGGGGTGCGGCCACGGTCGGTGTCGGAGAGCTCATTGGAGCGGCCATGCTCCCCACCGTCGACCACCCATAGCTCGCATTTGTGGCGGTCGTAGTGAAGGTAGCCATTCCGCCACCGCTAACTAATCCATTTACCGACCGATTTGCTGTTTTGATACCGTCCATTGCCATATCCCCTGTTGCTGTGGCTGTTTGCTGCGGAACCTTCGCTGGCTCAGCGTAGAAACTGGACTGCTGACGCTCCACGGCCAGGCTTTGCTTTTGCGCCGCCATTTCCGATTGCGTGGCCAACAATGTGAAACCGCGATGGGACAAATCCGCGAATGTTTCACTGCTCACTTGCGACACACTGCCATCGGCATACAAGACGTTGCGCCCATGCCCGGAATCGGTGGGCGAATAGGCCACGACCGATTCGGGTTTCAATTGATCCAGCGATGCTGCCCCGCCCACGTAAACAAACCGCTGACCACTCTCGGGATCAATCACGATCTTCTCGCTGCTGAGCTGTTCCGACATTTCCTCGAAGGATGCGGGCAGTTTATCCCCATTATCATTGGCGAACATGCGCATGCCGGTCCCAATTTGTTTTAAGCTGCTGACGGAGTTGATCCGCTGGGCACGCGATTTCGCTTTCGATAACGCCGGCAAAAGCATTCCTGCCAGGGTGATGACAATCGCGAAAAGCCCAAGGACCGCAACCACGCCACTCCACCCGCGTCGAATGGCCGAACCAATTAACGCAATGAGAAGAACTGCGAATCCACCCACGACGACAATGGCAATTCCCATTTCACGCAGGATGTGATGATAGAAATCCACAAACTCCTGCCAGGCATCGCGCAGATCGTATGTGGTGCCGCGCGCGACCGTCATGTTGCCGCCAAAGCCCGACAGCCGATAAGCATTCGGCGCGTAAAATTCCCATTCGGCGTACGTATTCGGCACATCGGTTTTTGGAGCGGTCAGGTGGATCGCCTGCGGCATCAGTGATTTCAGAAGCGGCTTCTGTTCTGCGTAAACAATATCCACGGCGAACGCTTCATCGCGGTTTTCGCCTCGCGGCAGAGAAACCAATAACCATTCACCATCGCGCTCCGGTTTGGCCGACTGCCCATTGACGTAGCAGCTCCAGAAGGTCGCCCGGTCTGGCAATTGAAAGCGTTGAAACTGTTTGTCGTTGTTCTTCACCATGAACGACGCTTGCGTGAGCATCTCGCCGGCTTCGGTGAGGACGGTGGTGAGTTGCGTCCGATCGGTCACGGCGTCAAGAACGGTCACCTGTTCGAAACGATTCACATCGACCGCAAAGTCGTAATCATTCCCAGTGTAACGATAGGCCAGCAAAACCGACCGCGTAATCAACGCATGATCCGAAGCGTTCAATTCCGATTCGTCAATTCGACGCAACGGATCAGCGGCGGTTTTAACATTCAATTTCAAACTCGCCGCGCTGGTGACGGCGACGGAACCGTTCTCCCGTTCCACGTCCAAAGCATGAATTCCACCCAGGTGCAGGATGGCGTTCTTCGGATCAAACTGAATATCATAGGTCACGACCAGCGTGTAACCGCCCCAGACTTTGTCCTGCAAGCCGATGGTCCAGACGACGGAGTTTGTGTTCACCACCGACTCTTTGCGGCGGATGCTCGGCCCGGTGAACTCAACATTTTTCCATGACGAGGGAACTTTGACTTTGAATTCCTGCACGCCCTGATTCACGAGCCCATAACGAATGGTGGCGCTACCGCCGAGCAACCCATCACCGACCGTGACCAGATTGAAAATTTCTGCCACGACGCGAGCCGACAGTTTTTCCGCAGCCAAAGATAATTTCCAATCCGCCGCGTCCGCCGTGTAGGCAAGAGATTCATCCGTTTGACTGCCGATCGTATTGATCGGGACTTCGCGAACATTCCCGACCTCGATGGTCTTTGCCCGCACCCCGGCAATGGTGGCGACGCCGATATGTGCCGTCTCTTTTGTCGCTCCGGTCAGCCTTAACGGCATCACGACAATCTGTTCCGGAAACGTCTTGAACGGCTGCTCCAGTTGCACCGTGATTAGTCGTGCCCCCAGAACCCGCGCCGTAAAATTCAACCGCAACTTGCCGCCGCTCACCTGCCAGTCCTCCAACCCTTCACTCCGCACATCGGCAACCACCAATCCAGCCTGTGGCGTGAGTTCCAGAGTGTAGACGCCAGCTTTTTCCACCATCAGCACCAGCGTATGCGACACCAGCAACCGTGTTTCCTCCACACGGGTCGCAACGCGATCGGCGACGCTGATGACCGGTTCAATGCGTTTCAGTTTCAGTGCGATCGAAAAGGGCCGCGCATTAAATCGATAGGCCGCGAGCGAACCGTTTGCTGCATTCACCTGCCGCAATCCCACGGCCGATTCGATTTCCACCTGCGTATCTTCGGCATTGATCGTAAGCGCTCCCGATTCTCTCTCGACATTCAGGGGCTGAGGCAATGAAAGCGCCAATGATGACGGTGTCGATTCCACCGTTTGTTCCGACACGAGCGTGAGCTGATACGACTTTTCAATCGGGCGGATGTATTCGATTTCCAAAGTCTGTTTTCCTTCTTCGGTTTTCACCTGCCAATCCCGAACCTGTTCGCCAATCAAACGTGTCAAGGCGTGTCCTTGCGGTAACACGATGCTCAACCTCGGAAGCTTCCCTTGCACAATGTCGAACTGGAATTGCGTGTTGAACTTAACCGCGGTCGGCGTGACCTGCGCGGTCGCGGTCGTCTCCGTCGTCACCAACACTTTGCGGGTGACTTCCACTTTCTTGTTTTGCCAGCGGAACGACACCGTGCGATCAGCGCCCAGAAAACCTTTCACCTCCGAGACCCCATTGGTTTGAGTCGACGCGACCACCGTCCCGCTCAACAACTGCAACTCGAGTCCAGAACCATTCGCTTGCGCGGTGACGGAGGCAATCGGCGTCGTCGGACCCGCGAAGGAAATCTGATTCCAGGTTTCGCTCCGTGAAATTTTAGCGATCACTTCGACCTGGATTGGAAATTTGCCGGGGCGCGAAACTGCGAGCCAATATTCATTGCCGCGCCGTTCCATTTGCAGGCCATTGGGCAGTTTTGGTGGCAAAACGGCCAACTCTCCTTCGAGAAAGCGGACGCTCGTGGCTGTTTTGCTGGAGGACTCAATGACGGCGTTCACGATGAAGCGCGCTTCGTCCTCATTAATCTTTCCCTCGTATCGCAGTTCGCGAAACACAGGGCTGTCCTCCTGGACTTTCAACGGTTCTTTGGCAAAAGCGCCGAGCGTGAGTAAAACGAAGACAGCCGATAACAATTTGAGGGGCATAGATTTTCTTGGTTGTTTGAAGACCGAAGTGGTCACAGCAAAACAGTGGTGCATAAGACATGCCGTAGGTCGCCGGATGGAAAACAGGGGCATTTCGCGGAAAAGCCGCGGGATACCTGCGTGGACACCGCGCAGACCGCGTGAGAATCTTCCATCAATAAAATGCGACACTCAGGGTCAGACGGGATCCCTTAAAAAATACTCCGGCCTTTTCTCATGGGAATAGCCTGTTGCAGTCCGAGGCCTTTTTGTTACGTTCATAAAAAGTTTCAATCCGCATGCAAATTACAAAACAGCTCGCTCTCTTTCTCGAAAACACGCCCGGAACACTCGCTCGCGTTTGCGAGGCCCTGGCAAAGGCGAAGATCAATATTTACGCCATTTCCACCAGTGACACGATTGACCATAGCGTCGTGCGCATGGTCGTGAGTGATCCGCGCAAAGCGCTGCAGTTGTTTGAGGATCACGGCACGCTCGTCGTCGATGACGATGTGCTGATGATTGAAGGAGACAATAAACCTGGTTCACTCGCGATTATGGCGAAGAAGCTCTCGGCCGGCAAAGTGAACATCGAATACGCCTACTGCGCCACGCCCCCGGACGCCAAGAAGGGACTCTTGATCCTGCGCGTTTCCGATGCGAAGAAGGCGATGAAAGTCCTGAACTCGTAAGCGGCTGATCGTCAGGCTTCTCCGGTTGAAGACGAAGAAAACCAAAGTCTTGCGTTGGGAACTCGGTTCCGCGCCGATCGAGAAAAGAGATTATCTCGCTGCGGAAGAGCCGCTCGAAATCCGCGTCGATAACCATCGCGTGTCAGTCACGATGCGAACGCCCGGCAATGATGACGAACTCGCCGTCGGTTTTCTTTTATCGGAGGGACTAATCCATCGACGCGCGGACGTGGCGAAAATCGCGCCGCATCCGCGCAACAAGGACAAGAATGTCACCAACGTCTTTCTCGGCATCGACGTCGCGCTCAAACTGGAGGAAGTGACTCGCCGCGTTTTTGTTTCCTCCAGTTGCGGGCTCTGTGGAAAGGAAAGCATCGAATCGGTCCATCAGCATTTCGCGCCGCTTTCCAAGAAAATTTCCGTGGATGCCAAGATCTTGCTGACGCTTCCGGAAAAGCTTCGTGCATCACAGGAGACCTTCGATCAAACCGGTGGACTTCATGCCGCAGCGATCTTTGATCTGAAGGGGAAGTTGATTATCCTGCGCGAAGATGTCGGCCGACATAACGCCGTCGATAAAGTGTTAGGCCACTGTTTTCTAAACGGCATCTTCCCACTCACCGATCACGTGCTCATGGTGAGCGGCCGGGCCTCGTTTGAAATCCTTCAGAAAGCTCTCTCGGCAAAAGTTCCTGTCATTTGCGCGGTCTCCGCACCTTCAAGTCTGGCCGTAGAGTTCGCCCGCGAATCCAAACAGACGCTGGTCGGTTTCCTGCGAGGCGAACGGATGAACATTTACTCCATGCCCGGGCAAATTCGTTTTTAACCACGGATAAAGCCGAATTAACCCAGCACGGTGGAACCGCACGCGGGACAGGGGAATTTACACCACGAAATACTCGAAGTACGCGAAAAACTTCATTTCGGCAGTTCCCTTTTCGTGTATTTCGAGTATTTCGTGGTTTAAACTCCGCTCCCTTTTTCTTCTTTTCTTTTATCCGTGTTAATCCGTGTCCATCCGTGGTTGAAAATCAGTTTCCCAACAGGCGTCACGGCGGAAACGGCGGCATGCGACCGATGGTCTCAAGAATCTCCGCTTCCTTGCCCGATTCATAATAGGGCGGCAACTCACGAAGAAGATCGCGCGGAACATCCACCAACACCTTTGATTCTTCCCAGCTCACTTTTTGAATCCATTCCGTTGGAATCAAAACCTTTTTGCCCGGCAACCAATTACGGGTGCCGACAATCAGGTCGCGAATTTTCCAGTCAGCGTCATCCACAAGAAAATCGTCCACATGACCAATGTCTCCGTCACGAGCGTGAAGATGATATCCTTTCACCTCACGGCTGCTGCGCAAATGCTGATCTGTTTGCTTCGGTGGCGAACTGGAATCAGCCGGTGGAAAAAGCCCCACACCACCGCCCGTCGGCACGCTCCAGAATATCGGATCCATCCAATAAAACGGCCACCCGAAGTAACGAAGATATTCTTCCTCAAGCTGACGCGAAAGCGGCTTGTCGCTGTCGATTGGCGGGCTCTTCTCCACCTGTTGCATCGTGAGCTGCACATGAAAGATTTTTTCCCGCTCATCGATCGTGCCCAGCGCGTGGGGAGGAATCAGGACTTTGCGACCGGGCAGCCAATGACCCACATCGGCGACGAGATAACGAACCCGCCAGGTATGGTCATCGAAATAGATTTCCCGGGCATGACCGATCTCGCCATCCAATGCGCCCAGGCGAAATCCACGAAGATGATTTACGCTGCGTAACATAGAAACCTCCTTTCCTACAGTACGCCGAAAGGGGAGGTCTGCAAACGGTTGCGGCGAACGAAACGACCGGCCGAAGAGATTCCGAAAGGGGGACTTCGGCGACCAGATGCCGCTTATCCAGAAGTTGGGCTTGTCGTGACCGGGATTGGACGGAAAAAAGGCCTCCCCAAAAGAGTCTAAAATCCCGTTCTCACGTGAGAATACGTTTTTAGGGCGCCCAAAACTTCATTCTCACGTGAGAATGTCTTTCCGGGCGGTCCAAAAGTACGTTTTCACGTGAGAACGTGTTTTCGGGGAGTCCAAAAGTTTAATCTCACGTGAGAATGTGTTTTTGGGGAGTCTAAAAGTTCATTCTTACGTGAGAATGTCTTTTCAGAGAGTCCGAAAGAGCGTTTTCCTGTGGGAAAACGGGTTTATACCCCTGTAAATCAGCAACCTACAACGAAAGGGTTCTTTTTTGACGTTTTCACCTAGTTTCCGCCAAGATCTACGAATCCTTTTGGCGTTTAGATCCTATGCCTTTCTCCGTCGTCGCCACAATTTGCTCGCATCTTGCTCTTGCATCGCAAAAAATGTGAAACAAATTACAACCCCTGCGCAGAAGGAGCGTTTTGCGGCAGGTAAGTTCATTGCGGCTAAGAGCCTGAATTAATGCAGTCTCATCCCTATCTTTTTTTGGTTGTTCTGACCGTTGCGGCGCTGCTGTTCGCGCTGATACCGCTCGCACTCGCACGCCTCTGGGCGAAGACATTCTCTCCGCGCAAACCTGGTCCCAGCAAAAGCGCCGTCTATGAATGCGGCCTCGAATCCAAACCAACCGGTTGGATCCAGTTCAAATCGGATTATTATATCTACGCGATTGTGTTTTTGGTCTTCGACGTGGAAACGATTTTTCTCCTCCCCTTCGCCGTCGCCTTCAAAGGCCTGTCGATTGGCGGATTTGCCGCGATCATGATATTTCTTTTGTTGTTGGTGGAGGGATTGGTCTGGGCCTGCATGAAAGGTGTTCTGAAATGGAAGTAACTCATGATTGACGAAGGACTTCAAAACGAAATGAAGAAGCAAGGCGTGTTCACCACGTCGTTGCAGGATCTCTATAACTGGGGCCGGAAAAGCTCGGTCTGGCCGCTGCAATTTGGACTGGCCTGTTGCGCGATCGAAATGATTGCCGCATCGATGGCGCGATTTGATATTTCACGGTTTGGCGCCGAAGTGTTTCGTCCGTCGCCGCGCCAGGCGGATCTGATGATAGTTGCGGGCACGGTCACCAAGAAAATGTTGCCCCAGGTTGTGCGCCTCTACAACCAGATGCCTGAACCCAAATACGTCATTGCCATGGGAGCGTGCGCGATTTCCGGCGGTCCATTTAAAGAAGGGTATAATGTTCTGAAAGGGGTTGACCGTTATCTCCCGGTAGATGTTCACATTCCCGGCTGCCCACCACGACCCGAAGCGTTGCTGCATGCCTTGATGACGTTGCAGAAAAAAATCGAAACGGATGCGCTCACCGGCGAGAAGCGTCCGCGCCATCTCCAGGCGGATGCACCCAGCGAATTTCCGATCCCTGAATTTGGCGAACACGATTTGGTCCCGTCCAAGAACGAACAGCTCTGGAAACCGGCTCCAGTGGTTCGAAACGAATGATCCCGACGCTCGAACAAATCAAAGCCCGCATTGAACAAAGCGTACCCGGCGCGCGCCTGGAAATTATTCCGAACGGTAGTCCCGCCAACCAACCTTCGCTCTTGGTAAGTAACGAACACGCCGTCGACGTGGCTAAATTTTTGCGCGATGATTCCGAGTTGCGACTGGATTACGCTTCCAACGCCACAGGCATCGATTGGCTGGAAAAGGTGGTGAAAGAAAAAGTAAAGGTGAAGCGGATGGTGGAAGGTGTCGAAAAGGAACTGGAAGAGACGGTGGAAAAAAAGACGCCGGCTTACCTCGAAGCGGTTTATCACCTTTATTCCATGTCGTTAAAGCATGGGCCGATCGTCCTGCGACTCCGCACCGAAAACCGGACCGACAAAACGCACCTACCCTCACTGACGCCCATCTGGCGCAGTTGCGAGTTTCAGGAACGAGAGATTTTCGATCTCTACGGAATTATTTTCGACGGGCATCCCGACTTGCGCCGCATTTTGATGTGGGACGCATTTAAAGATTTCCCGATGCGCCGCGATTATGTCGCGCCCGACGATTACGAGTACGAACCGACGCCGCACGATGCCGTTCTGGAGAAAGCGAAATGTCATTTTCCAATAGTGGAAACACCGGAGGTGAAACCGTGATCCCGAGTTCCGATTCTCCTTCGCTCAACGGTGTCACCGCCGCAATCGACTTCGACGAGCCGCAGAAAAGTTATTCTCTGCTGCCCAAGCAGAATAGCGAAGTGCCTGGAGAGCTCCTGGAAGTCGCGATGGGTCCGCATCATCCCTCCACGCACGGAGTGTTCCGAATGGACGTCGTGCTCGATGGCGAAAGGATCGTGAAGCTCAAGCCGGTGTTCGGTTACCTGCATCGCAACCACGAAAAGATTGCCGAAGGGACGAGTTACCTCGGTTCGATTCCTTACACCGATCGACTCGATTACCTCTGTTCGATGTCGAACAACTGGGGCTATGCGTTGACCGTCGAGAAGCTCTCCGGTTTCCAGGTGCCGGAACGCGCGGAATATATTCGCGTGATCATGGCTGAGCTCACCCGGCTCGTGAATCACATCTGTCTCGTGGGCTTTCTCATGCAGGACATGGGCGCGATGGGGACGCCGTTGATGTATGCGTTCCGTGAGCGCGAAAAAATCCTCGACCTGTTTGAAGCGGCAAGCGGTGCGCGCATGATGTGCAATTATCTGCGGTTCGGCGGCGTGCGTTGCGATCTACCCAAGGGCTGGCTCGATGAAGCCCGCAAAGTGGTCGAAAACTTCCCGCGCTTCCTCGACGAATTCGAAGCGCTCTTGAGTGGAAATGAAATTCTCATCGCCCGCGCACAAGGCGTCGGCGTTTTAGGAAAAGAACTCGCGGTGAATGCCGGGATCACCGGACCGATGCTGCGCGCCTGCGGAGTGAACTACGATATTCGGAAAGTGGACAAATACGGAATCTACGATCGCTTCGACTTTCGCGTTCCGCTCGGCGAACACGGTGATGTCTTCGATCGCTACATGGTCCGCGTTTTAGAAATGCGCGAATCGCTCAAGATTCTGAAGGCGGCGTTACGCGACATTCCTGAGGGCCTCATTGTGGATGCCAAAGCAAAGTCGCGCGGCTTGCGTCCTAAAGTCGGTGAAGCCTACGGTCGCATCGAAGGTCCCAAAGGTGAGTTGGGCTTTTATCTGATCAGCGACGGCAGCGCGAATCCGTATCGCTATCGAGTTCGCCCACCAAGTTTAATTAACCTAACGATCCTCGAAGATATGTGTCTCGGCCTCACCATTGCGGATGCCGTGATTATTCTCGGCAGTGTGGACATCGTCTTAGGAGAAGTGGACCGATAAATTTATGCTCGGCACCGGACTCATCAAAGGAATGGCGCAAACGGCGAAAAACTTCGTCGGCAGCTATCAAGGACCTGAGCGCCTCGTAACGGTGCAGTATCCAGAAGAGCGGCTCGCACCGAAAGAAAACGCGCGCAACTTTCCGTTTCTTGTTTTCGACGGCGATGATGCCCAAAAAGGCCTCCGCTGCGTCGCCTGCCAGATTTGCGAGAAAGAATGTCCGCCGAAGTGCATCTACATCAATAAGAGCAAAGACAAGAAACCGGACTACATCGGCAAGCCGCAGTTTTATCCCGCGACCTTCGATATCGACATTTCGGTTTGCATGAGTTGTCAGATCTGCGTAGAGGTTTGCCCGTTCGACGCGATCAAGATGGACAAGGTGTTCGAGTTAAGTACAACCGATCGATTCGAAGCGTTGCTTCTGCACAAAACCGAACTGGCCAAGCCAAACGAGTATTTCCAGGAACTTCATCCTACCGAAGCGGCCGAGATCGACACGCGGTTCGCAGAGGAGAAACTGAAAGCTGAAGCAAAAGCAAAAGCCGATGCGGAGGCCAAAGCCAAGGCGGCCGCGATTGCAGCAGCACCGAAGCCCGAGCCGGCTCCAGTCGACGGATCAATCCCGACCCCCGTTGCTCCGAAAACAATATGACCGGGCAACTCGATCAACTATTTGTTTCGCTGAAACAGTGGCTTGTTTCGTTTTTACCACAGGCGGCACAGCCCATGGCGGGAATTCTTTTGAGTATCAGTGCCATCATCGGAGCGTTCGCCACGATGTTCGCGATCACAACGATCATGGAACGGAAAATCCTCGGCCGGATTCAGAATCGCCTCGGACCAAACCGCGTCGGCCCTTTCGGCTTGCTGCAGCCCGCAGCAGACGGAATCAAAATGCTGACCAAAGAGGACATCGTTCCCTTCGCGGCGGATAAGCTTGTCCATTTTCTCGCGCCGGTTGTGTTGATTATCCCCGTGGCGTTGGCACTCGCGATGATTCCGTATGGACGCAACATGACTGCCGTTGATCTCGACGCGGGGATCCTATTTTTCTTCGCTGTTGGATCCGCGACTGAGCTCTCCGTGTTTATGGCTGGCTGGTCGAGTCAGAACAAGTATTCGCTCGTCGGCGCCATGCGAGCGATTGCGCAAATGATCAGCTACGAAATGCCTCTGGTGCTCTCGACAGTTTCAGTGCTGATGATGGCGGGAACGTTGTCTTTGCCCCTCATTGTGCAGGCGCAGAGCGGTTACATTTACGAAATTTTACCGCGCTGGAATGTTTTCACACCGTGGGGCCTGGCGGGGTTCGTTTTGTTCATGATTGCGGCCACCGCCGAATCCAATCGCGCTCCATTCGATCTGCCCGAAGCTGAATCAGAAATTATCGCCGGGTATCTCACGGAATACTCCGGGTTTAAATACGCGCTCTTTTTCATGGCAGAATATTGGGGACTCTTTGCCGTCAGCGGGCTCGCGGTGACGTTGTTCCTGGGTGGATGGAATGCGCCGTTTCCTTTCTTGCAATGGGTTCCCTCCTGGGCCTGGTTCTTCGCTAAACTCGGCACGATTATCTTCGGGTTCATCTGGGTCCGCGGCACGCTGCCCCGCTTACGCCTCGATCAATTGATGAACTTTGCCTGGAAGTTTCTTCTACCGATGTCGCTGATCAACATTGTGGTTACGGCCATGTGGCATTTCAGCCGCGTGTTCCAGTTCGTCGGTGCACGAGAAATGCGCTGGGTCCTTTGTGCCCTCGTGTTGGCGATTCCGTATTTCTTTTTAGGCCGTGCGCTCGGCGAAGGACGTCCGGCGAAACGTAATTACAAATTTGCGGAATGAGCTGAAAATGGACTTAGCCTTTATCATAATCGCTGTCCTGACTCTCGCGAGCGCTGTCGCGGCGATGAGCTTGCGTAATCTCGTCCACTGCGCGTTGTGCATGGTGATGACGTTCGCAGGGATAGCGTTGACCTTTTTACAATTGAATGCGGAATTTGTCGGACTCGCGCAGCTGCTCGTTTATGTCGGCGCCGTCGCGATCCTTATTGTTTTTGCCATCCTTCTGACTCGAAGCGAAGACGCCAAAAAAGAAGTTCGGTTTGTTTCATCTTCCACCGTCGTCGGTTTCGGCGTGGTCGCTCTCGTGGCCGTTTCGCTTTTGGCTGCCATTCAACACACGCAAATTTTGCCTCCACAATCCGTTGTGGCGCCGCACGTCTCCGTCAAAAGAATCGGTGAGCAGTTAATGACAAATTACGTGTTGCCGCTCGAAGTGATTGGCCTGCTACTTACAGCCGCCATGATTGGAGCCGTTGTCATCGCAATGCGAGAACCTGATCCCGCTGATTCCGTCGACGTCCAACAACGCAACGGGAGTCCATTGAAGTTGGATCCTGACTCCAAGAAAACCGCCGTAGTCGCAAACGAATGACGCCCCTGCATCAGTATCTAATTTTTTCCACGCTGCTCTTCAGCATTGGTCTTGCCGGCGCGCTGCTCCGGAGGAACGCCATTTTAGTTTTGGTCGGCATCGAGCTCATGCTCAACGCGGCGAATATTAACTTCATTGCCTTTTGGCGCTACTCCCCCAATCCGGAACCCAACGCCGGAGTGATGTTCGTAATTTTCTCGATCGCCATTGCAGCGGCGGAAGCAGCCGTCGGACTCGCGCTGATTATTTCCATTTACCGGCATTACCGGACGACAAACGTCAAACGCATCGATGGCCTGAAAGGCTGACATGAGTTGGATCACAAAAAATCTTTGGCTCATACCAATTCTGCCGCTGCTCGCGGCGGCGCTGATTTCCGTGTGCAAACAGCCGCGTCGCCGAACGGCCGCAACTCTGGCGATCGGTTCGATGGTGTTCTCCTTTCTCCTGTCGTGCTGCGCGTTCGCCACGACGTTGCATTCAGAACACGGCGGGTTTCGCGAAGTCGCCAATTTCGATTGGTTCTCCTTCGGCACGACCACCCTTCGACTCGGCTGGGTTCTGGATCCATTGACGGCGTGCATGCTGGTGATGGTCACGTTCGTCGGGACGCTCATTTTTATTTACAGCATCGGTTACATGGCGCACGACGAGAACTTCACGCGCTTCTTTTGTTTTCTCGCCTTATTCGCCGCAGCGATGCTCGGGATCCTGATCGCCAATAATTTACTGCTCCTCTTTATCTCGTGGGAACTGGTCGGACTCGCCTCATATCTATTAATTGGTTTTTGGTTTCATAAACCAAGCGCGGCGGCTGCGGCGAAGAAAGCCTTCATCACCACTCGCATCGGTGACATCGGATTCTTCATCGGGATTCTTTGGCTTTATTCGAGCACAGGCACGCTGCTGTTTTACGACAACGGTGCAGGTTGCCTGGAAAGCTCCGCGTTAACGAAACTCGTCACCGAAACAACCTTCGCCGGCATGGCTGTCTCTACCGCCATCGCCATTCTCATCTTCTGCGGCGCGATCGGAAAATCCGGCCAGGTCCCATTGCATGTCTGGCTACCTGACGCGATGGAAGGACCAACCCCCGTCAGCGCACTGATCCATGCTGCAACGATGGTCGCCGCGGGCGTATTCCTGGTCGCAAGAGTCTATCCACTGATGGAGGTGACCGCACCGGGCTTGCCCTCCGTTTCGACGGCGCTTCAGGTTGTCACTTGGATCGGAGCAATCACCGCGGTCTTTGCCGCCTTAATTGCCGTCGCGCAAAACGACATCAAACGCATTCTGGCCTACTCCACGGTTTCGCAGCTCGGATTCATGATGATGGGTTTGGGTATGGGCGGCGTGGCAGTCGGAATGTTCCACCTCATCACGCATGCTTTTTTTAAATCGTTACTCTTCCTCGGGGCGGGTTCCATCATTCACGGCTGTCACGAGGAACAAGACATTCGCCATATGGGCGGGCTGAAGAAATATATGCCGCTCACCTTCGCGACTTACGCGATCGGCATGATGGCGCTTTCCGGGGTGCCGTTCTTCTTTTCCGGGTTCTGGAGCAAAGATGAAATCCTGCACTCGGCGTTTACCTGGCAGGTTTCTAAAATTCCTTTTTATCTCGCGGCGTTCGGCGCGTTACTCACCGCGTTCTACATGACTCGCCAGATTTGTTACGCATTCTTCGGAAGTTATCGTGGCCACAAACATCCGCATGAAAGCCCACGCGTCATGACGGTACCTTTGGTCTTGCTGGCGATCGGCGCGATTGTCCTTGGCGTTTTCGGAACACCGGCATGGCCCGCTTTCGAGACCTATCTTTCCGGACACGATGCTGAGTTCGACGTCGCGAAACTCCTGCGGGGCGAAACACTTTCCGTGATGTTAATCTCCATCTGCATCGTAGCGGTCGGAATCTTTGCCGCCTGGCAACTGTATGGACGCAAACCAGTCAAAACCGCCGACCAACCTGATCCGCTCGAGGCAGTGAACGGAAATGTTTACCGCTGGTTAGCCAATCGGCTCTACATCGATGAATTCTACGACGCGACGGTGATTCGTTTGAATGCGGCGTTCGCTTACTCTGCCGATTTGCTTGACCGCGTGCTCTGGGGCGGAGCCGTTCGCGCCGCCTCCCTCGTGACGCTCGCCTTCGCACACATCAATCGCACGATCGACGATTTGTTCATCAACTTCGGCTTTGACGAAAGCTGTCATAATATCCGTCGCTCGTCAGGGTTCCTGTCCAAACTTCAAGATGGCCAGATTCAGAATTATCTGCGCGGCATCGGTGTGGCTCTTGCCACCCTGGTGCTGTTCCTCATTTGGGGGTGTCGATGAACCACTCGCTTTTACTGACGGTCTTAACCTTCCTGCCCGTATTGGGCGCGGCGCTTCTGTTGGGAATGGATGGTGAGGATAAGAAGATGTCGCGGCGCTTTTCCATCGGTTTCAGTTTGCTCCCGCTGATTTGTCTCGGGTTGATCTGGCGGCAATTCGATTCGGGAATGCAAGGCCTGCAGTTTGTCGAACGACATGCGTGGATCCCATCACTCGGTGTCGAATATTTCGTTGGCATCGACGGACTCGGTTTCCTGATGTTGTTGCTTTCGGCAATCGTCGTTCCGTTCGCGCTCGTCGCGACACCAAAAGAGATTGCCAATCCCCGTCTCTATTTCGCCCTTTTTCTCTTTTTGCAAACCGGTCTGTTCGGAACCTTTACCGCGCTCAACTTTTTCCATTGGTTCATTTTTTGGGAAATAAGCCTGATCCCCGCTTTCTTCCTGATCAAATTGTGGGGCGGTCCGCAGCGCACCAAAGCCGCCTATCAATTCTTCGTCTATACGATGCTTGGCAGTGTCACTCTCTTGCTCGCATTCCTGGCGCTGTTCGCCGCGACCGGCACGCTTGATTTCATTAGGCTTTCGGAACTCACCCACTCGGGTGAACTCGTTTCGGCTATCGGCGCGAAATTAACCTGGTCAAAGCTCTCTCCGAACGGGTTGGTCATGTTGATCTTTTTCGGGGCGCTGCTGGGCTTTGCGGTGAAGGTTCCGCTGATCCCGTTTCATACCTGGTTGCCCACCGCCTACACGGAAGCGCCGAGCAGCACCTCCATGGTGTTAACCGGCGTGATGTCGAAAATGGGCGTGTATGGTTTTCTCCGCATTCTGCTTCCGATCTTTCCCGAACAACTTCGCGCCGTCCTGACGCCGTTACTCTGGCTCGCGGTGGCCACGATCGTTCTGTCGGCCTACGCCGCGTTTGCGCAAAAAGATCTTAAACGAATCGTCGCTTACTCTTCCATCAACCATCTGGGTTACTGCCTGCTCGGCCTGTTCGCGGCCGTTAAGTTTTCCAGTCCGGGCCTAATCAATGAAAAAGCCGCCGCCCTGAATGGGGTCATTCTCCAGATGTTCAATCACGGCGTGACAGCCTCCGCCCTGTTTTGTTTTGTGGGCTTCATCGAACAACGCAGCGGTGGCTTGCGCGGCCTAAATGATTTCGGTGGCCTACGCAAACTCGCCCCCGTGTTCTGCGGCTTGATGGGCATCACCGTATTTTCCTCGCTCGGCCTTCCCGGGCTGAACGGGTTCGTCGGCGAATTCCTGATCTTTAAGGGCACTTTCTCTCTCGCAGCATGGGCGGCATCTCTTTCCACCATCGGACTCCTCGTGACCGCCATCTTCCTCCTGACGATGTTGCAGCGCGTGTTCACAGGCCCCGTGAACAAGCGATGGAGCACTTGGACCGATTTAACCACCGCCGAAAGACTGACCGTCCTTCCGATGATCGCAATCATGTTCGTCGTGGGAATTTTCCCGCAGGTCTTGCTCTCGTTTATTAACCCAACGGTGATGCAGATCATTCAGCAGTTTAAATAATATGCTCGCCTGGACCGTTTACAGTTCGTTTATCGGTGCGGCGGTGGTGGCGCTCATGCCGTCGAAGAGTATTCGCGCGGTGCGCGCCACGGCTTTGTTGACCGCAACGATCGGGCTGCTGCTCGCATTCGCCGGGATTGTCCAACATACCCCGGGTCAACTCGCCACGATCACGAAGCTCAATTGGATTCCACAACTGGGCATCAGCTTTCACTTCGCGGCGGATGGGATTAGTCTCACCCTCGTCTTGCTGACCGGCATTGCGGCCGTGTGCGGAATTCTTTTTTCCTGGAACATCGAACATCGCGTCAAAGAATTCTTTGCCTTTTACCTCGCGCTGATCGGCGGCGTCTACGGCGTGTTCATCAGCTTTGATTTGTTTCTGCTCTTCGTTTTTTATGAGATCGCGATCGTCCCGAAATATTTTCTCATCGCCATCTGGGGTTCCACCCGGCGCGAATACGGCGCGATGAAACTCGCACTCTACTCGTTCATCGGCAGCGCCATGGTGCTCGTCGGAATCATTAGCGCCTACGTGGTCGCGGGCGGAAAAACATTCGACCTGATTGAGCTCGCCCAATTTCCATTTCCGGAAGCGTTTCAGTTCTGGGCGTTTCCTCTCGTGTTCATCGGCTTCGCCATTCTCGCTGGTCTATGGCCGTTTCATACTTGGGCGCCGACCGGTCACGTCGCCGCGCCAACTGCCGCGTCGATGTTGCTCGCGGGTGTCGTGATGAAACTTGGCGCGTATGGCGCGTTGCGCGTGGCGATGACTTTATTCCCGCTCGGCCTGGCGGCATGGCGCGACGTCATTGCCTTACTGGCGGTGATCGGAATTGTTTACGGCGCAACGGTGGCTCTCGTGCAACGTGATTTCAAATTCGTCATCGGTTACTCCAGCGTCAGCCACATGGGTTTTGTGTTACTCGGTTTAATGACTCTTTCGCAGATCGGCCTCAGTGGTGCGGTGCTGCAGATGTTTTCGCACGGGATCATTGCGGGACTGCTCTTCGGCGTGGTCGGTCGAATGGTTTACGAACGAGCCCACACCCGCGAACTCGCCCTCTTGCAAGGAATGAACTTGAGCAAAGCAATTCCGTTCGCCGCCGTGACGTTCATCATCGGTGGCGTTGCCTCGATGGGATTGCCGGGCTTTAGCGGATTCATTGCGGAACTCCAGGTGTTGATCGGTGCATGGCAAACGTTCCCGGGCTTCGCGATCCTTGCTGGCGTCGGAATCCTGATCGGCGTCGCCTACACCTTGCGCGCGATCATCAAAGGCTTCTTCTCCGAAAACGAAATTGTCTCCACTGCACACTCCGAACCGCTGGCACCCATCTCCATGCCGGAACGACTCGGTGCGGCGATCCTGATTGTGACCACACTGGTGGTCGGCATCTATCCCCGATTGTTGTTGGATATCATTTCGCCGAGTTGGAATTCGGAATTAATGCAGCACCTGGTGAAAGGAGGCGCACAATGAACTTCGACTACGCCCAACTGTTCAGTGCCGCAATTCCAGAAACAGTCGTCGTCATCACCGCGTTCCTGGCCTTGCTCGTGGATTTTATTTTCCTGCGCAACCTTCCCGCGAGAACACGAACGTCTCTCCTCGCCACTGTTACCGCTGTCGGTTGCCTCTCCGCGATCGCCTGGATGGGTGTGAGCCATTCCACCTATCGATTGGACGACGCGATCTTCGTGGTGAATCCGATGACGCAACTCGTGAAGCAAATCATTCTCGCGCTCACCATTTTCACGGCGTTCATTTCCGTGCAAACCAACTTCACGCGGCACCTCGGCGAATATTTTATTCTCCTGCTGCTCGCGAGCGCAGGAATGATGTTCCTTGTCAGTGCGGAAAATATTCTCGCCATCTTCCTCGCCCTGGAATTGCTCAGTTTATCCCTCTACGTTCTCACCGCATTCAACAAGCAAAGCGTCTTCTCGGCGGAAGCGGCTTTGAAATACTTTCTCTTCGGCGGGATGTCGGCAGCCTTTACGTTATTCGGCCTCAGCTTGATTTACGGTGTGACCGGTGAGATGAACCTCACCGCCATTGCCGCCAAGCTTGCCGGCAAAACAACCGATCCACTCTTCTACGTCGCGCTGGTGATGACCGTCATCGGTTTCGGATTCAAGGTCGCTGCGGCTCCATTTCACATGTGGGCGCCCGACGCCTATCAAGGTTCTCCCACGCCCGTCACCTCATTCATCGCGGCGGGTTCAAAGGTTGCCAGCTTTTTCATACTCGCGAAGATTTTGTTCACCGGATTCGCGGGCGCAGAAGGCGACGCCGGTTGGCATCATTACATTTCCGGTTGGACGCCTGTCCTCGCGATCCTGGCGGCCCTTTCGGTAATCATCGGAAACCTCGCCGCAATTTCGCAAAAGAGTGTGAAACGCTTGCTGGCCTATTCCGCCATTGCGCACGGTGGCTACGCGCTGCTCGGCATTTTAACCGCCGACCAGAAAGGCTTCGCCTCGTTAATCTATTATGTGACCACCTACGCTCTGACCGTCATCGGTGCCTTTGGTGTCGTGGCTGTGGTGGAGAATTACGGCGGCGACAAGTTGTCGGACTTCGCTGGCTTGAGTCGGCGCGCCCCGATTCTTTCAGCGTGCATGATGGTGTTCATGTTGTCTCTGGCGGGCATCCCACCGCTGGCGGGTTTCTTCGGAAAGTTCTACGTGTTCACGTCGGCAATTCAACTGGGCGCTAAAAGCCTCGGACTCCTTTGGCTGGTGATCCTCGCCATCGCGATGAGTGCGGTTTCGCTTTATTATTATCTGCAGGTGCTCAAACAGATTTACGTGGTGGATGCTTCGGACAAAACCACGGTCTCCGTCGCCCTCCCCACGCAATTCGTGATCGTCGCCTTGGCGATTGCGGTCGTGGTTCTCGGTTGTGTTCCCAATCTCCTCGTTGGAAAGATTCTCGCGGCGCTCAGTTTGGGTTAGACTTGGAGCGCAGAAACCTTTTCCAGGACGCTTGGCTACTCCCCAAAAGTTGCCATTTTTTGTCCTACCAGCCGCCGGACTTCCTCGGTTGGGAGTTTCCATAAAAACAATCCCATTTTGCTTCCCCGGAAAAGTTTTACAAATATTTGGAGGTTTCGCCCTCCTCCGAAAAAGTTTCCACAGAAATTTGGCTCCGTCCGGACGCTCGGAAAAACTTTCTACAGATATTTCAAAGAATTTTGGTTCTGGGAAAAACTTTTTTCGCGAAAATAGTTTTCCCGAGGCCCGGAAAACTCTCCTGCATATATTTCACGGAATCCCGGTTCTGGGAAAAGTCTCCCACATATATTTCACGGCATTTTGGCTCCGGGAAAAGGTCGCTGCACGTGAAGAAAAGTTTTCCAGCTCTCCGGAGACGTGAAATATATGAAATTTCTTTTTCCAGCTCCCGGAAAAATTGTATTTACGTAAATAAATTTTTTCTGAGCGTCCTAAAGGCGCTTCTGACAACAACTTAGGCATTTTTGTCATTTTCGGCGGATGAAGAATCTACCGGGGAGGAAAAAGACGAAAAACGCCGTTTGTTTTCAGTAACTGAGGCGAAAATTTTTGATCTTTTGTCCCTAAAAATCTCCTTTTGGGATGTTTCGACGTGTGATCTGGCAGATTTTCCCCCGCTCTTCATTCCATCGATGGCCATCGGACTTTATTTAAGGAGAGGCGAATGATCACGTAGGTGACACTGACCAGAAACGTCTCGATCAATAAGAAAGTCCCCAGGTAATGCGCCGCGTTTGCCGCGATCGCCAATCCGGAGATCACGACCGGCATGATCATGTATCCAATCATGCGCAAACCGCGCCCAGCGGCTTTTCCTTCTTCGGTCGGCAACGACAACGGCACGGCGTGGCCACCAATCCCAGGGACTAACGCGTAGACCGGCAGCGCAAGCAGGCCCGGTAGAAGCAGCAACAACTGCGAGGTCTGCGGATCCATCAGCCAGACGATCAGGACCAGGAGAAGGAGCAGGGGTAACGTTAAGAAGCAGAGAACGGCGCGGCGCGCTCCGTGGAAGAGAGGAGTCGGTCCGATCATCGGTGCCGCCCGGAAAATATCCGCCGCCTGCCATTGCTGGGAATATTGGAGAAGATTTAATCCCATCAAAGGGATGAGACCGAGGTAACCACCGGCGAAGGCGACACCAAAATCATTGCCGCCATGTCGTCCGTTTTGTTGCATCAAGAAAATGATCGGCATCACCAGCACCGGTGCGAGTCCTGGATACACCCGCAGTTTCACATCGCGATCGCGGACGAGATAGGCGGCGGTCAGCAGAAAGGCGGCGCGGGATATCGAATCTCGCAACCACCAACGCAAGGGTGGAACATTAACGAGGATATCGATCCAACGGCGGCCGACCCGCTTGGCTGGACGATTCGAGACGGTCTCATTCAAATTTTGTAATCCCGCCCCGTAATCCTCGGCGAGCTTTCCGAACGCCAACCACAGGACGATTGTCGTGGCGATGATTCCGCACGCCGCCAACACCCAGGAACCTCCTGAGCCGCGTCCTGACAAGGCGTCGTCAAACCCGGCAAACCAGGCTGGCGGCAGAAGGCTGATCCACCAGGAATGAACTTGAAGGTGAAGGTTCGTTCCGAACTTACCCAGAAGACGCGGCACGATTTGTCCGCCGGCCACTGCCGCGATGGAGATTAACATCTGTGCCGCTGTCATCAGGCCATCCAGTCGTTCGCGCCCAAACCAGCGTAAACAGAGCTGATAAATCAGAACCACGGAACCGGTGCAAAAGAGCGCCTGCATCACCGTCGAGATCGCGTGGACAATCGGAAAACTCCACCCCGAATCGGGCGCCGCAACACCAATGAAGAAGCCCGTGAGATTGAAAGCACCGGCAAGCCAAAGCGAAACCTCCACCAGCACGCGGATCTTCGCCCACAACAATGCTTTGGCCGTGATCGGGCGATGCAATAAAATGTCAGCCTCTTCTTTATTAAAAAGAACTTCACCTGCGGAACTCGCCACAAACATCCCAAGAAACACGAACGTCATCGCGTGCAGGTAGATCGAGAGTGCGAACACCGGCTGACGCAGGAGATAGATCGAGAAAAACCCAAACAGCGCGTAGAACAACAGTGTCATCGCCAGCTTTCGGCCGACTGACTTTGGCGCTTTCTCTTTTTGCAATCCGCGTGAACTCCGTCCTCGCAAGAACAGGGTGAGAAAAAGCTGACGCAAACTCTTCTCCGTCGAAGGCGCGAAGGCACGGGGCGGCAGAGGTGGAGTCGGCTCAGGTCCGTTCATGGGCGGAAGGTTTTGGCGAAATCTTCGGCCCGACGTTCCAGTTCGGTTCCGCCGGTCAATTGTGTGAACAACCGTTCGAGCGTGCCGGAGCTATGGCTTGCGACGAGTTCGTCCGGCTTGCCGTCCAGCAACAGTTTACCTTTATCGATGATGATGACCCGGTCACACACGCGTTCCACCACATCGAGAATGTGTGAGCTGTAGACAATGGTTTTGCCTTCGCGCGCCAGGGTTTGAATCAGCGCTTTGAAACCAACAGCTGCATTCGCATCAAGGCCGTCGAGAGGTTCATCGAAAAAGACGACGGGCGGATTGTGCAGGAGGGCAGCCGTGATCACGACTTTACGCCGCATCCCTTTCGAATACGCGCCGAGAAGTTTTTCCGTGAGTGTCGCGAAGCTCAGGTCGAAGAAGGCGATGAACTGTTGGATACGGGCGCGCGCTGGATCTTGTGGGATTCCGTAAAGCGCGGCGACCATCTCCAGGTATTCCAGGCCGGTTAAAGATTCAAACACCGCACCGGACTCGGGAACGAATCCGACATGACGCTTCACTTCGAGCACATCTTTCTTCAGATCAAACCCGCAGATCGTCGCGGTCCCGTCGGAGGGTTCAATCATCCCGGTCAGCATTTTGAGAGTGGTCGATTTGCCGGCGCCATTCGGCCCAAGAAATCCGACAATCTGTCCGGCGGGAATTTCGAGGGAGAGAGCGTCGACCGCGACCTGAGCCCCGAAACGTTTCGTCAGTTTCTGAAGAACAATCATAGATGCCGTGAGACTTATGTAGTCGTGACGCAGTTTTTACGATAAAAAAGAAAACACGAAGAGGGAAAAGCTGGCAGGCGATAAATCATTTGCTGCTATTTCTAATGGCTCTCACGTAGAACAGAGGCTGCATCTCTAGCGTCTTGTTTTTTTGAATAGATGACGACTGTCCCGATTATGTTGTCCTTTGCGTCGACATGACGGCTACCCCACACCCCGGGCTGCGTTGTTGTGCCATCTGGACGCCGAAATAAAATCCGATTGCCGCGATTGGTGACGTATAACGCGTCGATCTCTTTCTGGGTCTTCCCGCGGAAATGAATAATCATGTTTACGTTTGGTTCCGCGCCAACGACCCGCACCGATTTTGAATCCACATCAGTCGGTCCAAGTATCAGTGCCGGACGATCCTCGGCACTGACAAAAAAGGCAGTGAGCGATGAAATAACTAAAATTGCATAAGTGATTCGCATAGGCATGGAACATTGGACTGTCTCTAAAGTTGCGGAAAAGATTGTCCCTCTCGGTCGGAGGCTGACTTTCTCTTAATCTCCTGCTCTTAATGTCCTATGAATTATCCACCGCGCTTGACGTTGGCCAACTTGCCGACGCCGATTCATAAACTGGAAAGACTGTCGGCTGAGGTCGGCAAAGAGATTTATGTCTGGCGCGATGACATGACCGGCTCGGTTGAATCCGGAAACAAAGTGCGCAAACTGGAATTTCTTTTAGCGGATGCCATGGCGAAGGGCGCCACGCGCATTATTACTGCGGGCGGATTCCAATCCAACCACACCCGCGCCACCGCTTACTGCGCACGCCGACTCGGTTTGGAAGTTTCAATCATCGTTCGCGAACCGAAGACCGGGTTCAAGCCGCAGGAAATTCCGACTGGCAATTTATTGCTCAATCAAATCACCGGAGCCGAGTTGCAATTTGTTCCCTTTGCCGAATATCAGGCTCTGGGCGGATACGGGCCACTCTTGGAACGTGCCGATGAGCAGTGGCGTCAACGCGGCGAAAAGACCTACGTCATTGGTGAAGGGGGCAGTCAACCGCTGGGTTGTTTTGGTTACATCTATGGTGTCGAGCAGATGCTTTCGCTGTGGCCGAAGGTTGCCGGTACGAAATTTCCCGATTCGTTGTTTTGCGCGGACGGCTCGGGAGGAACGCACGGCGGTTTGCATCTCGGCTATGAATTGAATGGCCTCTCCACGAATGCGATCTGGGCCGTCAACGTTTGTGACTCCGCGGAGTATTTCCAAAAACGAGTCGGCAAACTCATTGAGGATACCGCGCAACAATTTAATCTACGCTCAATCAACCGCGAGTTGCAGGTATTGGATGGACACTTTGGCACGGGCTACGGAATTGCCACCGATGAGGATTTACGTTTCTACGCGCGTCTGGCGAAACAAGAAGGCGTTCTCCTCGATCCGACCTACACCGGCAAAGCTTTCCGCGGCATGCTCGCCGAAATCAAACGCGCGCCGGATCGTTTTGGTAAAAAGATTCTTTTCCTCCATTCCGGTGGAACGTTTGGAACGTTTGCCTTGCAGGAGCAATATGCCCGGGCACTGGCGGCCGCTTGAAACAAGCCAGCACAGAGAAAGCCGAGTGCGAAGATGAACGCTTTTTCATGTTCTTTTCACTCAGCGTTAATCAATTGCCTGCTAACGTTGCCCTCGTTCGTAAATTAAAACTTAGAAAAAAAATGAAGATCACTAAATTCGTTCGTTTGTTCGCTGTGGCGCTTTTGGCGGGAGCCGTAAGCTTTTCTGCCTCGGCTAAAGATCAAAAAGCCCTCGAAGCTGAAGCAAAGATTTCAAAAGCTGATGCCGAGAAGATCGCTTTGGAAAAAGTTCCGGGCGGCAAAATTAAAGAAGGCGGATTGGAAGAAGAGAAAGGCAAGCTGATCTGGTCTTTCGACATTGCGACCAAAGGCAGCAAAAACATCACCGAAATCGCTATTGATGCAAAGACCGGTGAGATCATTGCCGTGGACGTTGAGACTCCAAAGGATGAAGCCAAGGAAGCGAAGGTTGACGCGCACGAAAAGAAACAAAAGGCGCTCGAGGCTAAAGCAAAGCTTTCGAAGGCTGATGCCGAAAAGATAGCTTTGAAAAAAGTTCCCGGCGGCAAAATTAGAGAAGGCGAACTGGAAGAAGAAAAGGGCAAGCTGATCTGGTCCTTCGATGTAGCCACCGACGGCAGCAAGAACATCACGGAAGTGAACATCGACGCCATCACGGGTAAAGTCATCGCGGTCGACGTTGAGACTCCTAAGGACGAAGCCAAGGAAGCAAAAGCGGACGCCAAGGAAAAGAAGGCGGCCAAAAAGGGAAAGAAACAGAAAACGGAAAAAACTGAAGGCGACGAGAAGAAATAGATTTGATAACAGAAACCGTCGGCGAACACTCGCTGGCGGTTTCTTCGTTTCGGACAGCAAAGTCTCGGCAGCAGGTGAAACATCCAGGCGATTCAAACAATCGCGAACATGACGGAGAATTAATGCCACATTCATCGTGATGAGCAGGTTGTCGTGTTAGATTCTTAACGTTGGCAAGTTAATGACGATCAAAACAAACCTGCAGTGAAAAAAACTATTTCCATTTTGGCGGCTGCTGTTCTCGGCGGAGCTGTTAGCTTTTTTGTCGCCACGGATCGCCAGATCAAACTGGATGCAGCCCGTTTGCTCGCGGAAAAGGCCGCATGGGATAAAGAGAAGGCCGCGTTGGAATCCGCTTTGGGCGCGGCGCAAGGAAAGCTCGGACAGGTGAAAACAATTTCTCCACGCACCGAGATCGTGGAGGTCGCCAAGAAATTATCAGCCAAGGAAATCATCGCCACGCTCAAGACCATTCGGGTCACGGCGCGCGAAACGAAAAATGCCCGGCAGGCGATTCAACAATTGGAAAATCTCGTTGAACTCGGCCCTGATGCGCTTCCCGAGATTCAGGCATTTCTCACGACGCAGGAAGAGATCGATTACGATCCGTCCATCTTTGGTTCCTGGAAAGTTTCCAAGGACGGCAATGTTCCTACCGATTTCATTTTTCCACCCTCGTTACGCTTTGGACTCTTTGACGTGGTGCGCCAAATAGGCAGCGTTCAGGCTGAAACTATTTTATCGGATACCTTGCGCGTGACTGGTCGCGGGGTGGAATTGGCTTATCTCACGCGCGTTCTGCACCAGATCGCCCCGTTCAAGTATCGGGATCTCGCCGTCGGTGCCGCCAAAGATTTACTGAACTCTCCGGTGAATACGAATCCCGCGAGCGCACTCGACAAATTTGAACGTAATTATCTTTTTGGCGTGCTCGCCTTTTACAACGACGCCTCGCTCGCGCAACAGGCCCAGGCACAACTCGTGCAGAGTGACGGCAAGGTGGACAAGGGTGCGCTGCAATATTTACAAAGCACCCTCGGAGCCGAGGTTATTCCCGCCATCGCGCAGATTTACGAGGATAGCCGCCTGACCAACGGCGCACAGAAAGAACCGCTCGCCCGCCTGGCGCTGACTTTTGCCGGACAAAATGCTCAGGCCGACGCTCTTTGGCGCACGGCGATTAATGATAAGTCCATTCCGACCGACGCCCGTCGCGAATTGGTCGAGGATTTGAACCAGGACGGCTTGAACGAAAAGGCACCGACCGAGCGCGACTACGCCATCATGCGCAAGCGCCTGGATTTAATTGAAAAAAACCGTAGCGACGCCGATTCGAAACCTATCGCCGACGCCTTTACCGAAGCCGCAAAGGATTTAAACGAAATGCTCGCGAAGGCGCCGAAGCCTCAATAAAATAACGTCATCATGCGCGTCCTTGTTGTTGAAGACGAAAAGAAAACCGCCTCATTCATCCGGCGCGCATTGCAAGGCGAAGGCTTCACAGTGGAAGTGGTGAATCGCGGTGACGACGGATTGATGCTCGCGAGCACCGAAGCTTATGACGCCATTGTCCTCGATATCATGTTGCCCGGACGCGATGGCCTCAGCGTTCTGCGCCAACTCCGTGAGCGCAAAAAGAAAACGCCCATCCTCCTTCTTTCTGCGAGAGGCGAACTCAACGAACGCGTCGATGGATTAAACGCCGGCGCCGACGATTATCTCGCCAAACCTTTTGCCCTCGCCGAGTTGATCGCCCGGGTGCGGGCGCTCACCCGGCGCGGTGACGAGAATAAATCGATGTCCCTGCGCGTGGCTGATCTCTCCCTGGATATTCTAAAACGCGAAGCGCAACGGGGTGTCACGAGACTTGATTTGACCACACGCGAATTCCGTTTGCTGGAATATCTTATGCGCACTCACGGCCGGATCTGCGGGCGCATGGCGATCCTCGAAAACGTCTGGGAATATGATTTCGATCCCGGGACAAATATCGTTGATGTTTACATCCGCCGTTTGCGGGAAAAGATTGACGACAATCATGAACCCAAACTGCTCCATACCGTCCGCGGCGCCGGTTACGTGCTGAAAGATCAGCCATGACCATTCGCACTCGGCTCACTCTTTGGTATGCGGGGATTCTGTTTGTTTCCGCGCTGTTGATTGGGACGTGGTCTTTTTACGAACTGCGCGAGGATAAATCTCACGCGGCTCCGGCCGAGGCGAACGAAGAACGTGAAGAAGCAGAAGGATTCAATGACGCGTTAAAAATCTTTTTCATTTGCGGACTGCCAGCCGCACTTATCGGCCTCGGCGGCGGTTGGTTTCTAATGCGCAAAGCCCTGGCTCCGGTATCAGCTCTGACAGCTGCGGCTGCGAAAATCAATGAGCGCAACTTGCGCGATCCGATGGCTCGTTCCGGGAATGGCGACGAGCTGGATCGGCTCACCGAAGTTTTCAACGGCATGACGGCGCGGCTCGACCATTCGTTCCAACGCATTCGCGAATTTACGTTGCATGCCTCCCACGAACTGAAGACGCCGCTCACAGTCATGCGCGGCGAGATTGAAATTGCTCTCGCGGAAGAAACTCTTCTCCCCTCGCAACGTGAGCGACTCCTGAGTCAGCTTGACGAACTGGAGCGGCTCACAAAGATCGTGGACGGCCTGACCCTGTTGACAAAAGCCGATGCTGGACAGATCGCCCTGAAAAAGGAACCCGTGCGCCTCGAAGAATTGCTGCGGGACGCTTACGAAGACGCCAAAATTTTGGCGCAAACCAAGCAGATATCGGTCTGCCTCGACAAATGCGACGAGGCGCTCGTCGATGGGGATCGACATCGTTTGCGGCAGTTGCTCCTGAATCTCACGGATAATGCGATCAAGTATAATGAACCCAAAGGCCAGGTGATTCTTTCCCTGGTGCGAAAGGATGGCGCTGCGGAAATTGAGGTCAGCAACAGCGGCGCTGGTATTCCCGCTGACGTTTTATCACGAGTCTTCGATCGTTTTTTCCGTGTGGATGAAAGTCACAACAACTCTGTGGACGGTTGCGGCCTCGGCTTGAGTATCGCCAAGTGGATTGTTGATGCGCACGGCGGAAGTATTGCTGTCGCCTCCGAAGCGGGTAAGCGGACCATGGTCACAGTGCGTTTACCACGCGCGACGAACTGAATCCTACCGGGAAAGCGGAAAACTGGAAGTTGGCTGTCCGACATGGATTCGAACCATGACAAATGCCTCCAAAGGGCATTGTGCTACCATTACACCATCGGACAACGGGCAGTAAATTTACGCGATCGCCGTAAAACGCCAAGAGAAATTTCTCCGATTAACGTTTGCGGCTTTTTTGGTCAGTTCTTATCGAAACAGGTTTTTGGCCTTATCGAAAAAGCTTTTACTGATCGGATTCACGGATTCATCGCAAAGCGCGGCGAACTCCTGCAGCTTCTGCTTCTGCGCACCATTCAGTTTCGTCGGCACTTCGACAGCCGCGCGCACGTGCAAATCACCATAGCCGTATCCCTGCACGTTCTTCATTCCTTTGCCCTTCAGGCGGAAAATGGTTCCCGATTGCGTGCCTGGCGGAACTTTGATCTGCAATTTGCCTTCGAGCGAGGGCACTTCGATGTCCGCCCCGAGCGTCGCCTGCACGAAGCTCAACGGCACGTCACAAATCAGGTCATCGCCTTCGCGAACAAAAATCTCGTGTGGTTTGACGTGAATAATTACGTAAAGATCACCTGGTGATCCACCGCGCACACCTGCTTCACCGTTACCCGACGAGCGAAGGCGCGATCCCGTATCAACACCTGCGGGAATCTTGATCTTAATCTTCGTCTGCCGTTCCGTGCGTCCGGCGCCACGACAATTTTTACATGGCTTTTCCACCACTTTGCCTGCGCCCTGGCAACGGGGACACGTCTGCGCAATGCTGAATATCCCGCGCGACATGAGAACCTGCCCGCGTCCACCGCAAGTCGCGCACGCTTTGATGCTCGAACCTTTTTCAGCGCCGGAACCCTGACACACTTCGCATTGATCGAGCTTGGTGACCGCAATTTCCTTTTCGGTGCCGCGGGCGGCTTCCATAAAGGAAATTTCCATGTCGTAACGAAGATCTGCGCCGCGTTGACCGCCGCTCGGGTCACGTTGTTGTCCGCCACCAAATAGATCTTCGAAGATACTTCCGCCACCGCTGCCGCCACCACCCGCGAATACTTCGCGGAAAATATCGAAGGGATCATGAAACCCACCGCCATGACCGAAGCCACGTCGCCGGGGATCGAACGCCGCGTGGCCATGTTGATCGTACGCAGCGCGGGTTTGCGGATCGCTCAAGGCCTCGTAGGCTTCGCCGAGTTCTTTGAATTGTTCCTCGGCTTGTTTATCGCCCGGGTTTTTGTCCGGATGATATTTGACCGCGAGTTTGCGGTAAGATTTTTTAATCTCTTCCGCCGTGGCAGTGCGTTCCACACCGAGGATTTCGTAATAGTCGCGTTTGGAGGTGGCCATGGATTAAGCGGCTGGCTTTTTGGCAATGATGACCGTTGCGGGGCGGACGAGGCGTTCGCGAAACTTATAACCTTTACGCAACTGTTGGACGACGTTGCCTTCGGGGACGTCCTTGGTTTCCGTTTGCGAAACGGCTTCGTGCAGGTTCGGGTCGAATTTTTGATTACTGGCGTCGATCTCTTCCAGGCCGGCATCGGTCAGTGCCGACTTGAGCTGGGAATGAATCATCTTCACGCCGGTCTTCAGCGAGTCGGTGCTTTGTGATGCCTGCACTGCTTCGGCTGCAGCCAGCGCCGCTTCAAAATTATCAATTACCGGGATGAGCTTCTCGAGCAACCCTTCATTGGCGAACTTGATTGCTTCCGATTTTTCGCGCGCGGCGCGTTTTTTGAAATTTTCCAGGTCGGACGTGGTGCGCAACAGGCGTTCCCAATGTTCATCGGACTTGGCCGCCCGATCTTTCAGGTCCGACAATTCTTCAGGTGTGAGAGCTTTGGGCATGGGTATTTCGGCATTGCCGTTCTCGACGGCGACATCGGTCTTATCTGTTTCTTCATTCATACCGGTTAAAAGAGATGAGAAGTTAGCGAATCGTTCAAATCCCGCAACTGCTTAACTTCTCAATATAAGGCAGCTTCCGCCAAGAGGAAATTTTCATAAATGCCCGTTGTCCAGCTAGGGATTTCCCTTCCGCGTCTCCTAATCAGGCAAAAAGCGGTCTTTCGGGAAAAATTCTTTTGTCGGATTCCGTCCGCGATCGTCCATTAATAAGTAGAGATGACGCAGATGGACGATTTAAAACTGCTTCGGGTTTACGTTGCGCAAGACTCACAGGAAGCCTTCCGCACCGTGGTGGAACGTCATTTGAACCTCGTTTACTCCACCGCCTTGCGCAAAACCGCTAACGCGACGCTTGCCGAGGAAGTCGCGCAGGCCGTGTTCATCTTATTATCGAAGAAGGCCGAGTCCATTGGTTCGAACATCATGCTGTCCGGCTGGCTTTATCGCGCAACGTGTTACGTGGCCAATGATGCTTTAAAGGCGGAGCGACGCCGACAACAACGCGAACAGGAGGTCTATGATCATATGCAAACCAATGCCTCAGAACCGACCTGGACCAGCATCGCGCCTCTCCTGGACGACGCCATGGCGACTCTTTCCGAAAGTGATCGGCAGGCGGTGCTGTTGCGCTTCTTTGAAAACAAATCTTTGAGCGAGGTGGGGAATGCCTTGAGGGTGAGCGACGACACGGCGCAAAAGCGCATTTCCCGAGCGCTCTCGAAGTTAAAAGGTTATTTCGAGCGAAGAAAAGTTGCCGTAACGATCGGCGTGGTGGCCGCCTTGATGTTAGACCACGCCGCTCAGGCTGCTCCCGCTCACCTCCTCTCCTCCGTTTCTGAAGCCGTGTGGAACGACAGCCTGCCCGTGAGCACCGCAACTCTGGTCTCGAATGCAGCCACATCGCTTTTGCGGGCAAAACAATGGCTCCAACTGCGCATTGCGTTCGCGGTAACGGCGATCACCATCGTTATCGGTTCCCTGTTCCTGAACCTTGACCAATCGGACCTCGAACGTTTTAAACCGGTTGCTCTCCATTCATCTCAAGAGCAGGCACCTCAAGCTCTGAGTCAAAGCCCAATAACCGAGGGAGCGCCCAAGGCGACCATGACGCGTGTGGCCGAACTTAAACAAACCAACCCGCAACCAGCTTTTGCCGCGCAGTCTTCACCGCCGCCTGCAAAGCCCGCAGTCGTATTGGTGAAAACTTCCTCTACGACTAAACCAACCAACATCGCACAAGGCGCCCCTCCAATGTCCAACGCAGCACCTTCGCTGAACGCCCGATCTGCATCCCGGAACACCATGGTCCGGCCGGTCTCCACCACAACCACGATCACCGGACCTTTGGTAACCTGGAAAGACGACCCACTCACCAACGCCGCACCTCCGCGCGAATTACAACCGATCGATCCGCCCCGACGCCAGCCGGTGAACCGGACAACCTCACGCCCAAGCCTTTTCGGAAACAGCCGGAATAAACGTTCCAATTCAACAGACAACGATGGAAGAGACCCACAATGAAAATGCGCATTCAAAATTCTCGGGACCACGCATTCACCCTCATCGAGCTGCTGGTGGTCGTCGCCATCATTGCCATTTTAGCGGGCATGCTCTTACCGACGCTTTACAAAGCCAAACTGCGCGCGCAATCGACCTCCTGCATGAATAATCTGAAGCAAACCAGCCTGGCCCTGCATACGTTTGCCTTGGATAACGAAGATAAGTTTCCCTGGAACGTTTCGACCAACTCCGGAGGGACCAAAGGCATTTCAGTTGCGTGGCGACAGTTCGCAGCGATTTCGAATTATATCATGACGCCGAAAATTCTTCATTGCCCCTCCGACGCCGCAGGCGAGGCTGCCAACGACTTCTCCACCGGTGAGACCGGATTACAAACTCTCACCAATCACGCCGTAACCTATTTCATCGGTGTCGAAGCTAATTTTAGAATGCCGCAGATCATCCTGGCCGGTGACCGGGCGACCGGACGCTCGGGTGATTGCGTCATCGCGGGGATGGGGAACGTCACTGTCCTTGGCACGGGTTCAACCTGGGACACATCGGTGCATGGCGAGACGGGAAATGCCACCCTGACCGACGGGAGCGTTCAGCGTTTGACCACCGAGAGATTCCAAGAGCAACTGCGATCGGTCAGCGGCGTAAACTACAACAACTGCGCGTTGTGATCTAGACCTTGAGAGCGACGAGGCGAAATCATTTCCCGAGTCGATAAAACCGATTTCCCTGGATGTCGTCAGTCACTGTGTAAACCCCGTTCGTGGTTTCGGCTGGCTGTGAAACGTTATTCCAGCCGGAGATACCGAGCACCGTATTATATTGCAGGACAAAATCCGTCGCGAGCGTCGGCCACGCCAGCACCATGCGATTGCCAACTCGTGACGTAGAAAGACGCGGCACTTCGCCCAGGCGCGCGTAGAAAATATCGTTACTACCGTAGCTGGTCAGAGAAATCGAATCGAACTTCGCCGTGTCACTGAAGTAACCCGTCATCAGGACGCGCCCATTTTCATCCAACGCCAGACTGTTCACTTCATCCGCACCGCTTCCACCTGCCTGTTTGATCCAGAGAAGCGCGCCATTCGCATCGTAGCACGCGACAAAAATATCCATATCACTCGCAGTCAAGACGCGCCCGTCGAACGTCGCTGTTCCGGTGAATGTGCCCGCGACATAGAGGTTGCCCTGTCGATCGATCACGATGGCATTTGCGATGTCGCTCCCGGTGCCGCCCGCCTTTTTTGCCCAGAGAAGAGATCCCGCTGCACTATATTTCGCGAGGAAAACGTCGTCCGAACCTGCGCTTGTCAGGTTGGTGTTGCCTATGGAAATTGTGCTTTGAAAGTTTCCCGTCACGAAACTATTCCCAGCAGCATCCACGGCCACGGCGCGACCAATTTCGACTCCCGCCCCCCCTGCCTGGTTGATCCAGAGCAGAGTTCCGGTAGGACTGTATTTCGCCAGGAATATATCATGCCCGCCAGCACTCGTGAGGTTAATGCCACTGAAGATCGCGGTGTTTTCGAAGTAACCCGAAACCAAAATATTGCCCGCGCTGTCAAAATCAAAATCATAACTTACATCATCGCCACTACCTCCACCGCCCACAGCCCACACGTTACTCCCATCGGCATCGTATTTCGCGAGATACATATCGCTGCGCAGATTACTGGGGCTGCTGGCGGCCGCCGTCAGCGTGTGGGTACCGAACGTTGCCACCTCCCGGAAGAATCCGCACATAAACGCGCTGCCCGCCGCGTCGGTACGAACCTGCAGGCCCGTATCATGATAAGCTCCGCCGGAACGACTGGCCCAGATAACCGTGCCGTTGCAGGTGTACTTCGCGATAAACGTTTCGTTGCGTCCACTACTGCTCAACGTCACTGATTGATTGAAAAGGTTTTTCCCGAAATCAATGGTGCCCGAAAAATAGCCGGTGATGAAAACGCCATTCGTCGCGTCCAGCGTCACTCGATAACCGACATCACCGCTGCTCCCATTGGTCAACCCATTGATGCTGCCGGCCTGCTTCAGCCAAATCAGATTTCCGGTCGGGCTGTACTTCGCGAGAAAAACATCGCCCGCACCACGACTCACCAGGTTACTGGGTCCAAACGTCGCGGTGTCAAAAAAGATTCCCGTCACATAACTATTGCCGGCAGTGTCGAGCGCGATTCCGAAACTATGGTCGTTCGTCCCGCTCCCGGCGCCTCGGGCCAGATCAAAGAAAGGTTCTTTCACGGGATAGAATTCCGTTTGCAGCTTCGTCACAAAGGCGTCGTAACCACCCTGACTCTGATAACTCAAGCCACCGAAATACCCAATCCACTCGCAGTATCCCGTTAAGTATATATTTCCCTTCGCATCTGCGGCGATCCCTTGACCGTCATCCCCGTAATCTCCGCCCGCTTTCCAAACGTTGAGGACACTTCCGCTGCTATTGAACTTCACCAGAAAGATGTCCGAGAGGAACGGTGAATTCAGCGTCACGTCCCCAAATTTACTGATGCCATAATAGGTTCCGGAGACGTAAATACTCCCGGCAGAATCAATCGCGATTCCATTGCCATAATCGTTCAGACCGCCGCCCATATTCGTGGCAAACAACGCATTTCCCGAGCTGTCGTACTTCGCGAGAAATGCATCCCAGTTTCCCCGACTGGTCACGCTGATATTGCCGCCGAAGTTCGCCGTCGTTTTGAAAAACCCAGTGATGTAACTGTTGCCACTCTGATCCACCGCGATGTTGAAACCCTGGTCATCAGAGGCGCCGCCGGCGCCCCTCAGCCAGTTCACCGCTCCATCCGCGCTCAGTTCGGCCAGGAAAATGTCGCGAACCCCGTTGTTCGTCACCGATAAGTTTCGCGCAGTCAAAACGGGCGAAAAGAAAGTTCCCACGACGTGACTCGTGCCGGCTGCGTTCACCGCAATGCGATAACCGTAATCGTCGGTGGTGCCACCCAGTTGTTGAACCCAAAGGAGACCTCCGTTGGGAGTATACTTTGCGACAAACGCATCCAGGCCGCCACGACTGGTCAGATTCGTACTCTCGAACGTCGCGACACCGCTGAAGTGGCCACTGACATAAATGTTTCCGCTCCCGTCCAGCGCAATGCCGTGCCCGGTCTCATAGTCCGTGCCCCCGGCTTGAATCGCCCAAACAACTTCTCCGGCACTATCGTACTTGGCCACAAAAATATCGCCAGATCCTGCACCGGCCAGATTCGTTGCCCCAAAAGTAGCGGGGCCAGTAAATGAGCCCGTGACAAAACAATTTCCCGCGTCGTCCGCCGCGACAGCGATGGCCGTATCGGCTCCAGTCCCGCCCGGATTCCTGGCCCACAGCAAATTCCCGCTCGCGTTACGTTTGACAAGGTAGATGTCACTGGTGGTTCCATGATTGGTCAACGTGACGCTGTCGACCTTCATCGTGGGAGAATAAAACCAGGCCGCAGAGTAATTATTTCCGCCGGCATCTGCCGCGATGGCGAAACTGAATTCATTGGAAATACCGCCGACTGGTTTCACCCATTGAAAACTTGGCGCCTGAGCGTGAAGCAACGCGCCAGCCAAACCAACGGTCAGGAACAAATAAAACCCGAGAAACCTTACAACCGACCGAAGGGGGGAGCTGGTCATGTAACCAAGAGACAAGACGATTCGATTTTCTATCTCAATGGATGAG
>JAQGOU010000135.1 GCA_028293445.1 Verrucomicrobiales bacterium
CATTCGCTAACCAACAGTTAGCCGGAATGCTGAAATCGGGGATACCGCTGGAGGGTGCGTTGAAGCAATTATCCAGCACCATGCAGCAGGGACATTTGCGCGGAGAACTGGAGAGACTTCATGCGCAACTGGCACAAGGCATCCCACTGCTGCAAGCAATCGCCTCCTGCAAGTTGCCCGATTTTTACGTGCGCATGATTCAAATTGGCGCGCGAAGTAACGACCTTCCTGCAATCCTCACGCTGTTAGCAGATCATTATCAACGAAGGAATTCACTTTGGACGCGCCTCAAAGGGCTTTTGGTTTATCCCGCAATTGTGCTCGTCACCAGCCTGATGCTTTCCATCTTTCTGGCGATCTCTTTGGGGCACTTTGCCAAAGAAATTGTGGCGGCTTTTGATAATGGCGGTGTGATGTCTGTGAAAGACCAAATAAATCTGTTTTTGTTTACTCCGATTATTTTGCTTGGTCTTCTTACCGCAGCATTTTTGATCGCCATTAGTGTGCCCCCGATTCGGAACTCGCTACGCTGGCGTTTCATTGGTTTTAGGGAAGCGAACCTGTCGCACTTTGCGGCCTCGTTGCAGTTGCTGTTGAAACAGGGCGCAACGCTGGGTGAGGCGTTGGGGTTAATGCGGCAGTTGGAGTCCGGCACACCCTTGGCCGAAGAGATAGATCGCTGGCAAAAATGCCTTTCGTCCGGTCGGGTTAAATCCAGGGATCTGGCGGTGGGCAGTAAGATTATACCGCCGCTTTTCTTCTGGCTCATCGCAGGGGATGAAGAGGATTGGGTGACAGGCCTTGGACGGGCCGCCGAGATATACCATCGTCGAGCAACCCATAAAATCGACACGCTGCTCTATGCAGCCCTGCCTGTTTCCATCCTCGTTTTAGGCGTGATGATCATCACGGAAATTTATCCAGTCATCAGTGTGATAACCCGGGTCATGGATTCCGGATTCGACGGACAATGATTCAGCCCCACATTTTAATTGCTGTCCTGGGCGCGGTGTTTTCAATTCCACCGTTTCTGGGAATTTTTTGGGTGGGCTATTTCATCTTGCGGTTGCCTTTGCGGCGACAGGAACGTGCCGGTTTCTTTCTCGATCTGCTGGAGACCGGAATGCAGACTGGCCGCAGCGCGGAAACCAGCATTATTACTTTTTCAGAAAGCCAGGATCGGTCGATGGGCGTGCGTTTCCATCTGTTGGCTGCCTATTTGGAAACCGGATTGCGTCTTGGTCAGGCGTTGGACAAGGTTCCACATCTATTGCCCCCGCGCATCGAAGCCATGCTGAAAACGGGCGAAGAAGTGGGCGATCTTAAAAAAGTATTGCCTCTTTGCCGGCGAATGTTGCGCGACGGTGTGTCGCAAACGCAGGGCGCTATTAATTATCTGATTCTTTTAGCTTTCGTCTTCACGCCATTGTTTCCGGTGCCATTAGTGATCTTGCGTGTGTATATTCTGCCGAAGTGGCGTGATGTCTTTGCTGGTCTTTCAACCACTCCATTGCCGCCACTGACGGAATTTATCTTTGGCGAAAGCTTTTGGTTCGTGCGGATCCAACTTCTGATCGCCGCCATCCTTTACGCAGGTGCTCTGCTTTATATTGTGGGACCACGCCTGTCGGTTTGGATGAAAAACACATTATCTATTTCCCTATTGGATGAGATTGCGTTTCGGATTCCTTGGAAACTAAAACGAATGCAACGGGACTTCTCAGCGATGCTCGCTTTGTTGTTGGATGCAGGCGTGCCGGAACCTCGTGCAATCCAACTCGCGGCGGATAGTACCGCAAATGCAGTCTTCATCCGCCGAGCCGCCCGCGTTGTCACGGAGTTGGCGTCCGGAAAAAAATTGAGTGATGCTATCGAACGCTTCGATGAGACTGGTGAGTTCCGCTGGCGATTGGACAACGGAAGCAAGGGGCAGGCAGGATTTACGGCGGCGTTGTCAGGATGGTTGGAGGCGTTGGATGCCAAGGCTTACCAGCAGGAGCAATCGACAGCACAAGTTCTGACGACCGGACTCGTGTTGCTGAATGGAGTGATGGTGGGGCTGGTAGTCACTGGAATCTTTCAGGCTCTCGTGTGGATGATTAACGATGCTGTTTTATGGTAATTCGATCCATATCGCGTTTTCGGCAGAGCAGGGGAATGTTGACGGTCGACCTGGTCGTCGCCATGGGAATTCTCGTGTTGGCTGTCATTCCGCTGGCTTTCTCCTTTCTAAACGAACAGAAACTTTGCCGGGCTTATTACTTTCGTTCCGTAACCATGGAAATCGTTGACGGCGAGATGGAGAAATTGATGGCGGGAGATTGGCGGAACTACAAAGAAGGAGAGCAGCCCTACAGGGTGAAGGCCGAAGCGGTAAAAAACTTACACGGCAACTTCGTTTTTGAAATTCGGTCTGACAAGATTCGTCTCGTCTTTGAACCCTCGGGAAATGACAAGGGAGGTCGTGTCATGCGTGAGGCGAAAATCAAATGAGAATCACGGCAAACAGAAGCCTGGGGGGATTGCAGAATGAGAGTGGCATTGCGCTGATTGAATGCCTCGTCTACTTCGCACTGCTATTCGTGATCATCGGGCTGGCCTTCACTGCGTATGAACGGACACAGTTGACATCCCTGCAGTTGAAAAAGAATACCGAGGATATCGTCGCCAGCCTCCGCGCTGGAGAACGATGGCGGGATGATATTCGGGCGGCGACGAACGATCCCTCTATCGAAAAGGAAACGGTCCACATTCAACAGACGAGCGGAGAAGTGATCTATGTGTTTCGCGAAGGTACAGTTCTTCGCCGCGGTGTCTCCAGTCCACAATGGACGCCGGTGCTGCGAGGCGTAAAGACCTCGAGCATGATTCAAGACGTCGGCTCGAATGTGACCTCCTGGCGGTGGGAACTGGAGTTGAAAACCAAAGAGAAATCACCGCGCGTGAAACCGTTGTTCACATTCCAGGCCGTCGCTGCTGTTCAAGTAAAATGAAGACTCAACGCCAGACAAGACGAAGCGAGGAGGGGTCCGCAGTTGTTGTGATTCTGATCCTGTTATTTCTTATGCTGGCCTTCTCCATGGCGAACAGCCGCGCGCTGAGCAATCTGAAGAAAGAGATGCAGGTCATGGAAGCGAACCAGGTGAAGAAATTTGAGAGTGGAACAAACACTGTCCGAGTTCCCGCCGAGAGAAAATGAAAACACCGGAAGAACGGATATACATCATTCAAGAATCGATGCGCTGTTTCGTTTACAGCCTCTGCGGCTTCGTTCCGCTCGTTGGAATTCTGCCGGCCATTCTGTCGATTGTTTTCTATCGGCGCGCCAGGATTGCAACCGGAATGGATTGGAATCCCGCGAGAACTTATTTGAGATGGGGAATAGTTCTCGCGTGGTTTAATCTCATTGTTGAAGTGATTATTCTCACCGTTGTAATCATTGCGATCGTCGCAGCGGTTTTAGAAAATAGTGAAATGATCGAACCTGATTAACCGTGCATGGAAGCGTCTGCGCCAACAGTTTTGGAAGAATTAGTCGCGCGCGCGGAGAAAGCATCCGCCAGCGATGTTCATTTGCAAATGGTCGGGTCAACCGCAGAAGTATCGTTTCGTCTGGATGGGGTCATGACCCCGACAACTACGCTGGCTGAAGGAATTGCCGAACGGGTCTTCGGACGTATCAAGTTTTTGGCGCGTTTGAAAACGTACCAGGAATCAATGCCCCAGGATGGGCGAATCTCGAAGACGGACATCAGCGCCCAGAACGATATTCGCGTCGCTACCTATCCTACGGTGACAGGCGAAAAGATCGTCTTGCGGCTGTTCGCGCCGCAAAGCACCAAGACTCTCGATCAACTTGAGTTTTCAGACGGGATCACCGCGGAACTGAAAAAAACATTGCGGCAGACGTCAGGATTGCTGTTGCTCACGGGGCCTGCCGGCAGCGGAAAAACCACGACCATCTACGCATGCCTGCGACACCTGCTTCAGTCCGGCGGACGTCATATCATCACAGTGGAAGATCCGGTTGAACAGATTCTCCCGGGCATCATGCAAACGGAGATCAATGAAGCGCGCGGGTTGAATTTTGCGACTGCTGCACGTCATCTACTGCGACAGGATCCCGAGGTGATGGTCATTGGCGAGATCCGGGACAATGATACCGCTAATCTTGCCGTGCGAGCGGCACTGACTGGTCACCTTGTGATTTCGACGTTGCACGCCGGCTCTTGCAAAGGCGTTTTTGAGCGTTTGCTCTCCATGTGCACAGATCATTACGCAGTGATCTCTGCGGTGCAATTAGTCTTGAACCAGAGGTTGCTCAGGAAGGTTTGTCCGAAGTGTCGTGGAACCCGGTGCAAGGAATGTTTGCAAACGGGGTATCAAGGACGTGTTCCGATTGCGGAATTTGTTCGAATCAATGAGGACATCAAGAGCGTCTTCAGGAATGCGGGCGCTGACGCGATCAAGGTGGAGGCAAGTCTTGAGACGGAAGCCGCGAAATTGCTGAACAACGGAATGACTAACCAGGCGGAGTTAGATCGACTCTTCGGGCGTTAACCTCAACCGGATTTCGCATTGCATTGCCTGAACGATAGATATGCAATGTCCTGAAATACGGTTTATGAATTCGACACTACGACTCGCTGGATTGGCTCTTCTTTTCTTTTTTACGATTAACGCTCGCGCGTGGAACGGTACGGGACACATGACCGTCGCTGAATTGGCCTGGCGCAAAATGTCCTCCTGCGAACGCAAAGCAGTTTCTCAATTGCTCCGGCAACATCCGCATTATGCCGAGTTGTTAAATACAAACGTGCCCAAGAACGTGGAACGGGATGAATGGGTGTTTTTACGCGCGGCGACATGGCCGGACATGATCCGTCCCTCCCGGGGAACCACGCCGAAACCCGAGCACATCACGTCGTATCATCGTTCTGAATGGCACTACGTAAATCTTCCGTATGTTGCGCCCTGGGACCGCAACGTGGTGGACGCGGCTGCGCATCAACCTAAAGAGACAAACATTATCGAGCGACTTGGTGTGCTGGAGGGGGTTTTGAAGTCCAAGGAAACAGCGGCGAGCGAACGCGCGGTGGCGCTTTCTTGGTATCTTCATTTGATGGGAGATTTGCATCAGCCTTTGCATGCCGTGGCGTGGTTTTCGCCGGAATTTCCTACGGGCGATATGGGCGGCAATTCGGTTGCCATCAAACCGCAAAGCATGCCCGTCAGGTTGCATTCTTTCTGGGATGATCTGCTGGGAACGGGTGAGAGTTACACGTTCATTGATCATGTTGCGGATACCATTGAAGCCAACCCGCTTCTGGAAAAAGGGAAATTAAAAGAATTGAAAGCGCACCGAACCTACCAGGCCTGGGGTGAGGAGAGTGCTGATTTCGCCGAGGCATTTGCGTATCTTGATGGTCGAGTGCGTCATGCCGTTTATCGCGACAGCCTTTCGGCTGAAGATGTCCCGGACTTGAACCTCAGTTACGAAGCAAATGCCCAGAGTGTGGCGCAACGGCGGGTCGCAGTTGCCGGCGTGCGGTTGGGCCAGAAGTTAAAGTCCATTTTTTAAGTTTAGCGGGAATCCATGTCTTCTGGCCTCAGGTAGAATCGGGGGACAAATCCGTGTCATGACAGCTTGACGTCGTGCGGCTGACTTTTAGTATCAGCGCGATTTGAGAATGTCGTGGTTTAAAGTTTTTGTCCTGTCCCTTTGCGCGGGAATCCTCCCGGGCCGGGCGGAAACAAATTCTTTTGCTGCATTTGGCCCCCTGTTTCATGAATTTCCGTTAACCCTCTCATCCGGTCATCGTACGGAGGCGGTGGGCCCTCTCTTTTATTCGGAGCAAAGTGACACCGAGCACACTTTTGCCGTTCCTCCTCTGTTTTCCCATGTCGAAGATCCCGGAGTGGAATCCGAAGA
>JAQGOU010000139.1 GCA_028293445.1 Verrucomicrobiales bacterium
CTTTCCTGGAAAGAGGTGCGATGTCACTTTGGAAATCTGGTCCGAAACAGGAAAGAGGGTCGATGTTACTCTGAAAATGAGCTCTTTTCTAGAAAAGGGGTCCGATGTCAGTCTGGAAATCGACCCATTTCCAGGATGACCGACAATGTCAGTCTGGAAAACTGGTCCGAAATCGGAAAGGGGGTCGATGTCGGTCTGGAATTTTGGTCCGAAAGAGGAAAGAGGTGCAATGTTGCTTCGGAATTTTGCTGCGGAACAGGAAAAGGTTGCAATGTTGCTTCGGAATTTTGCTCTGGAACAGGAAAGGGTTGCAATGTTGTTTCGGAATTTTGCTCCAGAACAGGAAAAGGTTGCAATGTTGTTTTGGAATTTTGCTCCGGAACAGGAAAAGGTTGCAATGTTGTTTTGGAATTTTGGGACGGAACGGGGAAGTTCGACACGAATTAACACGAATGAAGCACGAATTTTTCGGAACGGGAAAGGAGAGGGAAGTCCAAGGGGATTTTTAAACCACGAAATATGCTAAAGACACGAAAAGGGAACGGTAGAAATAAATCCTTTCGCGTATTTAGATTATTTCGTGGTTTCTTCTTCTTATTTTTGCCGACGCGTGGGGGTTGGCCAGAGGCGATCTTTAGCTTCTCCGCCGCAACGGCCTTCGATCACCAGTAATTCTTTCTCTGTGACGTTGCCAAAAATAAGCCCGCGTTTGTTCACACACGGCGTCATTGGATAAAATCCATAGATGTTGAAATAATCACTTAAAGGACTCTTCAACCAATCCGGCCAGTTCTGGCCAACGCGGCGTTTTCCCAGTAAACAGAATTTTTGTTTTCCACCAGCATCAATGATGAACAAGCCTTCTTCCGACGCGATGCAGATGGAGCCGTCGGACAACAACAACGGCGAGGAATCGTAAGTGGAGCCGATGTGTGCTTTCCATTTTTCTTTGCCATGCAAATCAAATGCATACAAGCACTCCTCTTTACCGCCGTTGAAATAAAGAGTTCCGTCTTTGCTGATCGCAGGCGTCGAGGCAATTTGACCGTTGAAATTTGTGCTCCATCTTTCCTTCCCTTTGGAATCGACCGCAAAAAATATCCCTTCATCCGTTCCAAAATAAATGGTCCCGTCCGGCCCAATGGCCGGGGAGGATTGAATCGACACTTGGCGCGCCGCCCTGCTCGTGGCTGAATTCGTCACGGGGAAACGCCAGTTTTGAGTTCCGTTGGGATTCAATGCAAATAAAGTGCCGGCCTTCGTTGCCACGTAAACGGTTCCATCCTTCGCCACGGCGGGGGAGGTAAAGATTCTTCCGTCGGTGAGGAATTGCCATTTGAGCGAACCGTTGGCGTCGAACGCATCGAGATTCCCCTCATAACTGCCGACATAGACGTCGCCCTCAGCGCCGATGGCCGGTGACGAACCGATCACCTGTGTCAGCGGCGTTATCCAGTGCAACGTTCCATCCGGTTTCACGGCGTAAAGAGCTTTGCCAGCAGAAAAGTAAATCGTTCCATCGTTCCCGGCCGTTGGCAGATCGTTGACTTCGCCTTGAAGGGGAAACATCCATTTGTCAGAACCATCTTCCGCAAATGCCCTTAATGAGGATTCTGTTCCCACGTAAACCGTCCCATCGGACGCACTGACAGCCCCGGAACAACTCGGCAGACGAAAACGATACGAGCGAAGAACTCTATCGGACGATCGTCCTGAAAAAACAAAGTATAATGTCACCGAACAAAGAATCAGGAGAGTGAGGGCGATTATCTTTTTCACAATTTGCACCAGCCAACGGTTTTAAAAGTCTGCTGCACCGGATGATACAGAAGGAAACAGGATGTCACGCTTTTGGAAACGACAGGCGATGGCTTTTTTGAATGGGAGTTCGCCATGCTTCGCTCACCTGGGCCTGCTCGGCAAATTCCGGCCAACGTTTCACGGCGGATTGGACTTCCTCGAGAATCGTTTCCGCGGCACCTCGTTTCAGCAGCGCGGTTTTTGCCGCGGCTCGAAAATCTTCGAGGGTGAAGCCGTCGCGTTTGCCGTTGAGGGTCATTTGATGCGTGGCGGTCCAGATGCCGGAAGGATTGTAGCTGTAGGTCACATCGAAGGCGGGGGCGAGTGACCATTGACCCTGCTTGTTCATGAGGAACGCGATGTTCTTCACGTGGTCGTCCTGGTTGCGGGCGACGATGTTGAAGGTCATGCGTCGAAACTGTTCTTCCACGGCGGCCATGGGCAAATCGAGACGGCGAATGGTGAAGAGGGCTTGCTCGTAACTGTAAGCGCCAGCTTGATTGAAATCAAAATGGGAGAGGGCGCAGAGTGATTGCATGTGCAGCTTTTCGCCACCCGCCAGGCGATCGAAGCGCAGGGTCATGAAATGGCGGCGTCCACCTTCTTCCAGCAGACGGCATTCGTTCATCGCGATCCCGGCGGCGCGGGCCATTAGGTAATACGCGTATTCGATGGCCCCGTAGTTTTTCGGGTCTTCCATTTCTTTGTCTTTGTTGCCCTCGACGCCGTCGAACTTTAGCAACCAATAATCAAATCCGTTGCCCGCAGCGATTTGGCCGGAGCGAACTTCGTTGGTCTCTCGATTCCAGGCGATGACCGCTTTGGCCCGGGCGCCACCGGCCGAAGTACCGACGCGGAGAATATCGTTCAACGCTTTTTTGCGCGCGGGTCCGTCGAAATTGCCTTGGAAACCATTGCGATGGGTCAGGACTTCAGAGGCCAGTTGGACCAGCGCATCGATTTGGATTTTTGTGGCGGTGCGTGGTTTGGGTCCGAGGCTCGGTGCGAATTCAAGCGCGCCCATGCCGCGTGTGCCGGTATAGCAGAGTCGCTCGACGGCGTTGAAACCTTCGGGCGTGCGGCCTTGCGTTGCGAGCCACGCGTTGATCAGCGCGTTACCGAATCGGTCGGGCAGTGAATCGGCCAACAGACCGGGAAGGCCGTGGAACGTGTTGCGGGAAAGTTCCGGGAATTGATAGACGTGCTCACTCAACGGGAGCGTCAACGGTGCGATTTCAATCCCGCTGCGGGCAAACTCGGGGTCGTATTGGAAGGCAGCGTAATCGCGTCCTTCGTCCATCGAGACGGCACCGATGGTGCGTCCCCACAGTTGAACTTCGGAGGTCATGATGCGTCACCCCAGGTCCATTTTTTGGGAGCAGCGGAGCCAGCTTTTTTGGTCGAAGCCCGTTGCGGTTTGCGGCCCTGCAATTTGAGTTGAGAGATGGGACTCACCGTGGGTTCAGGGACGAGGGTGTCGAATCGTTCCAGCAAACCCAGGGCGCGGCAGACTCTGACAAAGCCGGATAACTGAGTGGCGACCTTCCCATTTTCGAGGCGTTCGACGGTGCGTTTGGAAACCCCGGCTTGCTCAGCCAAAGCGGCTTGGGTCAGATTACGCTCGAGTCGAGCACCCGTAAGCCGTTCGCCAAGCTCCCGAAGAACGATATCATCGGTTAACCGCGCTTCAATCTTCATAAGAAGACATATAAGGCGAATTAAGTCTAAAAATCAACACTTTTCGCCATTAGTGGCGAGTTGTTGTGTGTCGACTGTTCAGGCGAATTGGCAGTTGAAAGGGGTTTTTCTCGCCAGAGGTGGCGAGTTGATGGGTGTTATCGCGGATCAACCCACTTAAAGGCCCAGATGCTGTTACTCGGGTTTTTTGTGGGCGACCAACCATTTGTTCGCGCGGCTTTTGCCCTCGGCCATTTGCTCGGGCGTCAACTGCGCTTCCACGGAGGGCAGGGCGGCTTTTGACTCGGGCACATCCTGGGCGGCAGCGAGGATAAACCATTTGTAAGCCTCCGCCGCATCTGTGGGCACGCCTTGTGCACGGGCATAGCAAATCCCGAGATTATGTTGAGCCAATGCGTAATTTTGATCGGCCGCTTTCGTATACCATTTCACCGCTTCCACTTCATTGGTCTTCACGCCCGTGCCATGCTTGCAACAGGAGCCCAGATTATATTGCGCACCGGCAAGACCTTGTTCGGCGGCCTTGCGATACCATTTGGCGGCTTCGACCATGTCCTTTTCCACGCCATGGCCGTTCTCGTAGCAGACGCCGACATTGAACTGCGCTTCAGGGACATTCTGTTCGGCGGCTTTGCGAGACCATTTGTAGGCCTGCGCCACATCCTTGGTCACACCATGGCCAATCGCG
>JAQGOU010000150.1 GCA_028293445.1 Verrucomicrobiales bacterium
TGAGCTGCCCCATTTGATGGCAGTAGGGCGAGACATCGATCAGTTCGTGCGGATCAATTCCGGCAGTAGCGCTCGCGGTAAGATTGCGAATGTTGTCCGCACCGGAACCGCGCGTGTGCAGTCCGACGCTCTGGACGCGGCGTAGAAATTCAGGAGCATCTTTCGGCGCGATCAGGCGGATTTGTAAATTCGCACGCGTCGTGACCTGGACGTAACCGGTCGTCAGGTCCTTCGCGATCTGAGCGAGTTCGCGGAGCTGAAAGGTTTTGAGTTGTCCCGCCGGAATGCGCAGTCGTGCCATGAACGCTTCCTTCGCGGGGGTGAGGAAGAACAAGCCGTTCCATTTGAAACGAAAAACGTTTTCGCGTTCGGGGGCTTTATTCGCAGAGGCGTGCTCCAGGAGAAGCGGATAGGCATCGAGCGGATGCAATTCCTTCTTGATCCGTTCTTCGAAGATCAGATCGACGTCCTCGGCCTTTTGATCGCGTGTTTTCGGATTCGACTCGACATCGCTGAACGCCAGGCCGCGCAGGTTTTGTCCGGCAAAGAAGCCTTCGAGATATTCTTTCTGTTCGCGAGTGAATCCGTTCATGGTGGAAGTACCCGGTGTCGTGGCCATGGGTTAATAAACGTCGCGTTGATAACGTTTGGTTTTACGAAGGTCGTCGATGAACGCCTTCGCTTGTTCCGGGGTGAGTTGTCCCGCTTGTTGCGCAATCTGGTGCAGCGCGGCGTCGACATCCTTGGCCATGCGCGAGGCATCGCCGCAGACGTAGAAGTGAGCGCCGTTGTTCAACCAGGCCCAGAGCTCGTTCGCGTTTTCCAGCATGCGATTCTGCACGTAAATCTTTTGCTGTTGATCACGGGAGAACGCGGTGTCGAGTCGCGTGAGGACGCCGCTCTTTTGCCAGGCCGCCAGTTCGTCGCGATAAAAGAAATCGGTGGCGGCGTGTTGATGTCCGAAGAAGAGCCAATTGCCGCCGCTCGCACCGGTCGCCGCGCGCTCTTGTAAAAAGGCACGGAACGGCGCGATACCGGTTCCGGGTCCCACCATGATCATGGGCGCCTCAAGATTTTGCGGCGGCCGAAAATGCGGCGAGGTCTGGAGGAACACCGGCACAGAAACCTTTTCCGAAACGCGCTCGGCGAGAAAGGTGGAACAGAGGCCCTTCCGCTGACGCCCGCCAAAATCGCGTCGCACGATGGCAACCGTCAGATGAATCGACTGCGCATGCGCCTTGGGACTTGAAGCGATCGAGTAGAGGCGGGGCGTGAGTTTGCGGAGGTTGGCGACGAAATCGGCAGCGGATATTTTCAGCGCAAAGTCGGTGCAAAGATCCAGCAGGTCGCGACCCGCGAGATACTCATCGAGTTTGGTTTTCTTTTCCGGCGACAGCAGTTCCCGGAGGCGCTCGTTTCCGGAAGCAGCGACTTCGAGGAGCGGGCGTGGGATTTTATGAATCTCACAATCGCGCTGGAGCGCAACGCGGAGTGAGGTTTTCGCCCCCGCCGGTGTGACGACCTCTTCTTCTCCATCCCAGCCCAGCTTCTCAACAATCTGCGCGACCAGCTCGGGGCAATTCGTCGGAAAGATACCGAGGGCGTCGCCCGCTTCGTAAGTTAATCCCGAACCTTCCAACGAGATTTCAAAATGACGGGTTTCCTTGTCGCCTTGATTCAAAATGCCATTCGCCACCAGACGAGCGGGGAATGGGTTCGCACGGGTGAAAGTAGCACTCGTCGACTTGGCTATCGGCGATTCGGCTATTGTCGATTGCATCGGCACCGTAATTGTCACGGAGGTATCGTCCCCTTTTTGTACGAACGCAGGCCAAAGCGTTTCAATCCATGCATTGGCGGCCGCATCGTAATCTTTATCGCAATCGGCGCGCCCATGAATTCGTTTCGCACCGAGTTGTTCAAGGCGGCAATCGAGTTTCTTTCCGGCGCCGCAAAACTCGGAGTAGCTACTGTCGCCCAACGCCAGGACGGAATAGGAGAGGTGCTTGAGTTCCGGTGCGGGCGTTGCATTCAGAAAATTCCAGAACCCAATCCCATTGTCCGGCAAATCGCCGTCGCCCCAGGTGCTGGTGACGAGCAGGACGCGGCTTTCCTTGCTGAGATCAACCGTGGCGAAATCGTTCATGCCGATAACGCGAGCCGCAAAGCCATGCTTCTCCGCGTCGCGTCCGATCTTCTTGGCGAGCTGCTCCGCCGTACCGGTTTGGCTGCCAAAGAGAATGAGGAGCGGATTCTTCGGGACGCTCGGCGTGGTGGGTTGATTCAGTTGCGGCGCGGCGAGAAGGCCGGCGAGAAAGCCGTTCAGCCAGGCGCGTTGCTCAGCGGTGAACGGTGCGGTCTCGGGAATGAATGGAATCAGGTTCATGATCGCGGTTTAGGTTTTCGATCCAGTCGGGAGATATCGACGGCGCATGCTTTGTAAGAAGGCTGGCGCGAATAGGGGTCGAACGCGGGAAAAGTCAGGCGATTCACCGCGGGATAATGCATCGGGATGAAGGCCTGCCCGGATTGAATGGTGTAAGTGATGAACGCGTAGGCCTCAACGCGCCCGCGTCGGGAAGAAATTTGCACGCGATCATTCGGCCCGATCTGAAGGCGTTCGGCATCCGCAGGATTTAGTTCGACGTAAATATTCGCCGGATAAAGGCGGCGCAGAATTTCGGACTTGCCCGTACGGGTTTGCGTGTGCCACTGCGCGGAGGTTCCGCGACCGGTCATCAACACGAACGGGAACTGTTGGCAAGGCGGCTCCGGCATCGGACGCGGTTGTTCGAAAATGAAACGAGCCTTTCCATCCGTGTGGAAGAATTTTCCATCCTCGAAGAGGCGACGTTCTTGCCGAAGTTTAAAGTTTGAAGTTTGAGGTTTGAGGTTGTCCTGCGCGGAGGCTTCTTCGAACTTCAAACTTTGAACTTCAAACTTTGAACTTTCGGTAAAAGGCCACTGAATTCCTCCCGCTTCGTCGATCGCGCGGTAATCTTCGATGCCGCTGAAGTCGCACGGCTGACCGCGCGACAGTTCTTTCAGGATCTGAAAGACGCGCTCGGGCGAAGTCCAATGACTAAACAAATGTGCGCAGCCCCAGTAATGGCCGATGAGCTTGAAGATATTAAAATCCGAAAGTGCTTCGCCCGGTGATTTGGAAACGCGTTTGACGAGACCGAAACGCCGCTCGGAGTTAATGAACGTTCCTTCCTTTTCACCCCACGCTGCCGCAGGAAGAAAGAGATCGGCGTGCTGGGCCGTCTCGGTCGTGTGATAAATATCCTGCACGACCAGGAAATCGAGTTTCTGCAGGAGCTTGTTGAAGTCATTCTGATGAATCCAGGAATGAGAGGAATTCGTGGCGATAATCCAGAGTCCCTTGATTTTATCGTTTTCAATCCCGCTGACAATTTGGTCGTAGGTCCAACTGTTTTGATCGGGAATCAGTGCTGGATCCAAATGAAGAATACGTGCCACTTGCTCACGATCTGCGGCATTCAGGAAATCGCGGCCGCCAAGAAGATTGCTGGTGTTGCTGAAGAGTCGCGAACCCATGGCATTGCATTGGCCCGTAACAGAATTAGCACCGGTGCCGGGACGGCCCATGTTGCCAGTCATGAGGGCGAGATTAATAATCGCCTGCGCGGTGCGGGTCGATTCGTGTCCCTGGTTGACACCCATCGTCCACCAGAAGGAAACACGTTTGCCTTCGCCGATGAGCCGCGCGAGTTGCAGCAGTCGCTCCGCGGAAATCCCCGAGGCAGCCGCGACCATCTGCGACGAGAAGGGTTGAACAAACGCGACGAATGCTTCGTAGGCGTTGGTGTGCTCGGAAATATACGAGGGATCAATCCAACCGTTTTCGATGAGGAGTTTTGCGATGCCGTAGAGAAAGGTTAAATCCGATTTGGGTTGAATCGCGTAATGTTGCGTCGCACCCATCGCCGTCTCAGTTTTGCGCGGGTCGATGACGACAATTTCCGGCTGATGTGGATTGCGCAACACCCGCTGCCACAGGATGGGGTGCGCGATGCAGAGATTCGAACCAATGAAAATGAGGACATCCGATTCTTCGAAGTCCTTGTAGGTATACGGCGGGGCATCGAAGCCAAAGGATTGTTTGTAGGCGACAGCGGACGTTGCCATGCACTGACGGGTGTTGCTGTCGCCGTGAACGATGCCCATGCCAAACTTCGCCAAGGCGCCGAGGTAAGCCATTTCTTCGGTAACAATCTGGCCGGTACCAAGCCACGCGACGGAATCTTTTCCATTCTTATCCTGGATGGCTTTGAGTCGCAGCGTAAACACCTGCATCGCCATGTCCCAATCAACCGCTTCCAGTTTGCCGTTTGCATTTCGGAGCAGCGGTTTTGTGGCGCGATCGTTTGAATACAAAGGCGTGAGCGCCTCCCAGCCTTTCGGACAAGCCATCCCCAGATTCACCGGGTAATCCTGTGTCGGAGAAAGCCCAATGGCCTGACTGTTCTTCAAATGAACGTTGAGTCCGCAGCCTGTAGAGCAATACCCGCAGACGACATTCGTCGTATTATCGTATTGAGCAGGCGACGGCACATCGCCCAGGCCAAAGTTTTGCGGCTGCTCAACGAACGCCTCGGTCGGAGTAGTGGAAAGGTTGTCGGCAACAGTGCTCATGCGGCCACGCCTCCCGGCATCTTCGGCGTCACAGCGGCACGGAAAAATAAATGGCGTTCAAGCAGTTCACCGGCAAAGCATAATCCCAACGCTGCTACCGCGAGGAACGTTGGCGCCTGCATTTCCAGAATGAGCAACGGCAAGAAAATCCCTCCGATCGCTCCGCAGAGAAAACGAGCAAGCGCTACGGCTTTTAAATTACGGCAAAGCAAGAGCGCCGATTTCTTTTGGAGAGACCAATCGTCATCTCGGAGACGCAAGAACACTTTCGCTTCAAAGGCCAACTTCGTTGCGGAGACCAAAATGAGCGCGACGACGAGAGGGGCTTTAAACGAAGTCAGCATGAGCGTCGCTGCCAAACCCAGCAACGCTGTGCTGCCGAAGAATTTGATCCCGGTTTCCTTGGGGCTCCACAGGACCCGCCGGGTATCGACGTAAATCATCACGGACGTAAAAACCGCGATCAACCCGGACACAACGACTGCAGCCGACAAGGTTGTTGCGGAAAAGAAAACATTGGCCGAGACGAGCGCGGCAAAAAGAGAGAACGCGGCGATCTCACGACTGAGCCATGACCTGCGCAGGTTTACGAGCGCGCGCCACGCACGAAATGGCTTTCCTAAATGGAGTCCGCTCGCCGCGAGTCCCGCGAAAGCAAAACCGAGAGTTATCCACCTCGTTTTGTTTGAGTCGGCGGATAGAAGAAAGGTAGAACTCGCGAGACCAACGGACAATTGCGTGAGCACGAGCATCGCGGAAAGAGGCCAATGCGCCGGCTGCGGTTTTACTTCGGTAAAATCTGCGGGTTCGGTATTCGCTGGGAATTCTATCTCAGCGCGATACCGAGTGGTCGGGATTGTATATTCAGACTTGGGAGCT
>JAQGOU010000156.1 GCA_028293445.1 Verrucomicrobiales bacterium
GCATCCTCATGTTCACATCTATGCTGAGCATTATCATAAGAACGTGCGGCTCTGTGTCGAAGATAACGGCATCGGAGTTCCTGCGGAGCATCGGGAAAGAATTTTCAGGCCATTTGAACGGCTACAGTCCAAGGCATATCCCGGCACAGGGATTGGTCTAGCGATCGTCCAAAGAGGCATCGCAAAAATGGGCGGCCAAGTTGGCATCGAGTCCGCGCCCAACCAAGGAAGCCGTTTTTGGTTCGAATTACCCGAGGAATGAAGTGATTCATACCTGGACGCGACTTTCATGATCCCTTCGACGACATGGCTCTACTGGGCGCTTCTTTCAGCGGTGTTTGCGGCCCTCACTGCAATCTTCGCCAAGATCGGTATTCAAGGCGTTGACTCCGATTTTGCCACCCTGGTTCGAACAATGATCGTCATAGTTGTGCTTTCAGTATTTGTCTGGTTCACCGGCAAATGGAACAATCCGTTCACATTATCTTTAAAGACCTGGCTCTTTCTTTTTCTGTCTGCTTTGGCAACTGGCGCATCTTGGGTGTGTTACTTTCGTGCGCTACAGATCGGTGAAGCATCGAAGGTCGCGCCAGTTGATAAACTCAGCGTGGTTTTGGTCGCGGTCTTTGCTTTTGCGTTTCTTGGCGAACGGCCAACAATCCAAGAATGGGTCGGCATTCTCATGATTGCCGGCGGTGTCCTTGTGCTCGCGTTCAAACGGTAACAAGGTGACTGACGTTCAGGCACCGCTCTTACCATCCCCCACCCAGTGCCTTGACTAGTGCCACGGCAGTTACAAGTTGCTGGCCGCGTAGTTGCACGGTGGTCCGCTCAAGACCGAGCGTGGTGTTCTGTGCGGTGGCGACTTCCAGATATGTAACCAGACCATCACGATAGCGATCATTGGCGACCTCTAGTTGCCGATTGGCGGCGCGCAGGGCCTCGGCTTGCTATTTGTATTGGCTTCTACCGCGTCATACGTCGCGTTGAACAAAATGCAATGACTGTGCAAATGCGGGTCAAGAGCGCGAGACGTATCATGCCGAAACACGGCGGCGACAATGTTGCCGGTCGTCCGATCCGCGCATTGTCCGTTTTTGCGAACGCGAGTTGCGGCAAAGGATTACAGTTCATTCAACGTCGCCATAACGGCTTGTTCATGCGCTACGACGATGCGTTTGTCGTCACAAACGAGCGCGGCAATCGAAACGGATTTTGGCGGCGAGAAGTGAAATCGTAAAACACGCGGCGATTGCCGCCTGATGTTCGACCCCGTTGACGTCAATTTCCGTGCGGGTCGTTTTCTGGCGCAACGTCAGTTGTTCGCCGGTTTGCAGGTGGAGATTTTCGCACAGACGGACGAACTCATTCGAGTTTGTCACACCCGACAATCCCAAATCCGACGCACCTTTGCCGAACCACTGGCCGGGAACGTGTTGCCCTTCGGTGTAGTAGTCGCCAACCGAAACGTGTTCTTTGAAGTACCGTTTCGCATCCGCCAAACTGTATTGCGCTTTCGCTGCCAGCATTTGTCTTAACGTAAATCAGCCGGGTCAAATTCCGTTAGCGAGCAGCGAGTTAACGAAGGTTAACGAAAATTTTCCAACGTCCCCGTCTTGAAATCTCAAAACATGGGTGAAAATTAAAGGGTTTTAATTTTTTCTCGCGAAACCGAAGTGGATCAACAAAAAGATAGCGAAAAACAACTACGCAAAAGGCTGCAAAAAACCTCTTTTCTCATTTCGTTGGTTCGCGGAACAAACGACAATCAAATGAGCGATAGCGACGTTGCGTTGCAAAAACGCTCTCATATACTGAGCATGGCCAAAGTTTATGGCGAGGAAAGCATGAGTGATGTTCGAAACGACCCAAGAGGCAAACACGAATTCTCGACCACACAATGGAGCGTCGTGATGGCTGCCGCTCAGGTCGATCCTCAGAAGGCTCATGCGGCCTTGGGAAAACTTTGTAGCCGTTATTGGTATCCGGTGTATGCCTTTACTCGCCAAAAAGGATACGGGCTGCACGAATCCGAGGATTTAACTCAGGGATTCTTTCACTTTGTTTTGGCGCGTCAGGCGTTTCAGAGTGTGGACCCGCAGAAAGGGCGTTTCCGCTCCTTTCTTCTGGCTGCTCTTTCTAATTTTCTAAATGACGAACGCGACAAGCAGCAAACGTGGAAACGAGGTGGACGGCAAACATTTGTCTCGCTGGATGAAGAACGGCCAGAAGAAGCTTATCGTCGCGAACCGGTGGACAGTGCCACGCCGGAAAAGTATTTCGAGCGGAGTTGGGCCGCGATGCTAGTGAGGCGGGTGCTGGATCAATTGCGCCAAGAATATGAAAGTCGAGGCAAAGTGGCTGTCTTCGCGGGCTTGCAACCATTGTTGACCGATGACTCCGCAGGTGGCGACTACGACCGGTTGGCGAAACAACTGGGTATGGAAGTCGGTGCCATAAAAGTGTCTTTACACCGAATGCGGAGACGCTTCGGAGAACTCCTTCGGCGCGAAGTTGCTCACACCGTCAGTCGTCCTGAGGAAGTCGAAGAAGAAATTCGTCAATTGCTCGCGGCCATTGCTGGCTGACAAATCTGAAGCGAAAGTCTCGTTCTTCGCGGAAAGATTGTAACCCGGACAGTAGTTTGCCTTAGAACTTCGTTACCGGTTCAATTGTGCCTGACCAGATCAAATGTCCAAAGTGCGATGCGCCGCTAACCGCGAATATATCCGGTCATCTTTGTCTGCGCTGTTTGTTGGGGTTCGGTCTGAAGGAGGCAAGTCCTGGAGAATCAACCACTGAGGCAGAGGTCTATTCGACCGCCGCATTTCCTACGGCATTGATGGAAAAGTTTGGCCATTACCGCATCATCGAAAAAATCGGTGAAGGCGGTTGCGGCGTGGTTTATCGCGCCGAACAGCTTGAACCCGTGCGGCGCGAAGTCGCCATCAAAGTAATCAAGCTGGGGATGGATACTCAATTGGTCATGGCACGCTTTGAAGCCGAGCGACAGGCGTTGGCGATGATGGAGCATCCGGGTATTGCTAAGGTGTTGGATGCGAACGTGACGAGCACTGGTCGGCCTTATTTTGTCATGGAATTAGTCCGGGGAGAGCGAATCACGGAGTATTGTGATCGTTGCCAATTAACCATTCCGCAACGGCTGGAATTGTTCGCGCAAGTATGCCTGGCCATTCAGCACGCGCATCAAAAAGGGATCATTCATCGCGACATCAAGCCGTCCAACATTCTGGTGATGGAACAAGACGGACAGCCCCGGCCCAAAATCATTGATTTTGGCGTGGCCAAAGCAATGGCCCGGCAAAAGCTGGCGGATGAAACCATTTACACCGCCTTCGATCAATTTGTGGGAACGCCCGCCTACATGAGTCCCGAACAGGCTGGGTTGACCGGAGAAGACGCGGACACGCGCAGCGACATTTATTCTTTGGGCGTGCTACTTTACGAATTGCTCACCGGACATCCGCCATTCGAGCCCGAGCGGTTGCGGTGCGCCGCTTTGGATGAAGTCTGCCGCATCATTCGTGATGAGGAACCGTCACGTCCTTCCATTCGTTTAAACACCTTGGCCGAAGTGGAATCTTCGGAAATCGCCCGGCGGCGTTTGACGGAACCAACTCGTTTGCAGCGCGAATTACGCGGTGATTTGGAATGGATCGTGATGAAGGCGTTGGAAAAAGACCGGACGCGCCGCTATGAAACAGCCAGCGCTTTTGCGTCCGACGTGCGCTGCCATTTGCAAAACGAGCCGGTGATGGCCCGGCCACCGGGAAACTGGTATCGTTTCCAAAAGTGGGGACGGCGAAACCGACTGGTTTTCAGCGCGGGGCTGACAGTCGTGCTGGCGCTTATGGCGGGGCTTGGTTTTTCCACTTGGTCCTTTTTCCGCGAGCAAAAGGCGCGGCAAAGAGCGGTTGTGGCGGAACAAGAGCAGAACAAATTGCGCCAAATTGCCGAAGCCCGTGCCTACGCTTCCGATATGAATCTGGCGTCACGAACGGCCAAAGAATCCGGTAGTCTCAGAAGCCTGGCCAACCTGCTTTTGCCCTGGCAAAAATATGAACCTGACTTGCGCGGCTGGGAATGGCGTTACTTGAACGGCTTGCTGCATCACGACCGGCTGACCGTGACGGGTGATACCGCTGGATTGCTGACGGTGGGTTGGACTCCTGACGGAACACGCTTTGCCACCGCCGGACAAAGCGGCCACATTGCGATTTTTAACACCGGCGACGGACGGGAACTAATGAGGCTCACCAACGCATCCCCCGTCCTGCGACTGGCGTGGCATCCGCGCGAAAATCAAATCGCTTCCTCTCACGAGAATGGCCAGATCATTATCTGGAATGTTGCGGAAGCCCGTCCGCTCCAAACGTGGCATGCCCATAACGGCTATGCGCGCAGCGTCACATGGAGTCCCGACGGGCTCAAACTGGCCTCCGGCGGCCCAGACTGCACTATTGCCATTTGGGACGCGGAAAACGGAGTCGAGCTAAAGCGAATGAAGACGCCGAGTCCCATTGCCGCCGTCGCTTGGAATCACGCGGGAACACGTCTGGCCACCTCCGGCAGCAATCTCTCGACCAAACTTTGGGACGCAGGCACATGGCAGGAAATACGCACAATCTGGCTCGATCAGGGAGTGGATCGGAAAACCGGATTCATTGGCGCAATTGCGTGGTCGCCGAATGATCGTTTTCTCGCCACGGGCGGAAGCGATTTTATGATTCGGCTTTGCGAGACGGAAACAGGCTCAATCGCAAAGGAGTTCTCTGGTGAATCTGCTTCCGTGGTAGCACTCGCATGGAGTCCAGACGGAACCCAGCTTGCCTCCATTGGGCGAGATGATGGGGCAATGAAAATTTGGGAGGCTTTTACTGGCAAACTTGTGCAACATTTTCGCGGCCATTTGCAGGGCTGTCGCGCGGTGGTCTGGCAGCCGAACGGATTACAAATCGCTACCGCCAGTCTCGACGGCACTGTCAAACTCTGGAATCCTGGGGCCAACAATCCATCGCTGCGGCGCATTCAAACGGCGTCGATCACCTCCGTGGCGTGGCACCCTGACGGAGGGACGTTGGCCACCGGCAGCAAGGACGGCACCGTGCGGATTTGGGATGCGGTGGGGACAAACTCATCGCGCTTGGTGGAACATCATGATCGATGGGTCTGGCAAGTCGCTTGGAATCCAGACGGCAAACGCCTCGCCTCTGGCGGCGGCGATGGTTTCATTAAGCTCTGCCATGCTGAAACCGGTTTGGAAATATGGAGCATGAAAGCTTTCACGAATTCCGTTCGGACAATCGCCTGGAATTCAGATGGAACCAGACTGGCGGCGTCCGGCGATGACAAAGTTTTAAAAATATGGAACGCCTCCGGCCCACAGCTGGTAGCCTCCATTCCGCTGGACATCGCGCTGCGTGTCGCTCTGGCCTGGAGTCCAGACGGCAGGCAAATGGCCATCGCCTCTGGGGACGGAATCAGAATTCTCGATCCTACTACGGGCCGGACGATGTCGTCTCTGACCCGGGGTCGGGATGTCTTGCGTTCGCTGGCCTGGAGTCCCGACGGCACCCGACTGGCTTCGGCGGGTGATGATTGTCTGGCACAAATTTGGAACACCGCAACCGGAAAACTCATTCACACTTTGTCCGGTCATTCCGGCGCAGTTTATTCGATAGCCTGGAGTCCAGACGGAAGTCGATTGGTGACGGGCAGTTGGGATCTCACCCTCAAAATTTGGAATTCAATGACGGGACAGGAACTTTGTTCCCTCGCACCGCATCAGCGGGAAGTAACATCCGTGGCCTGGAGTCCTGAAGGTCGACGCATCGCCTCCGGCGATCTTGGCGGGGGAATACTCGTTCACGACATTACGCCGGGATACGACCAGAAATAATCCGCAGGCAGCTTTTTACAATACTTTATTGCGAACGCGCCAACGCTTCGTCGTCACTTCCAATCGCGGATTTTGTCCCCTTCAGGGTTTTTCTTCGGTGTTCTGAAAAATATGAAAATTATTTGTAACCCATACCGCTGTTTCCCGTTGAACAAGGCATGAAGCAATTCCGAATTGAACAATCTGTTCTCAACCTTACTACGGTTCTGGCGCTTCTTTTCGCTGCCACACCAGTAAAGGTTTTCGCTCAATACAATCAAAAATCAGCGGCGGATATTATTCGTGAGGGACAAGAGCGACAACGTGCGATTGAGCAAGCCGCTGCCGAGTTTCGGCAAAAGGCCAATGAAATCCTTGAGCAACAACGCCAGAAACAAAAAGAGGAGCGCGAAGAACGCGAAGCGCGCCGAAAGGAAGAACAGCAGGAGCGGGAACAACGCACCCAGGATGAGCGTCGCGAACGCGAGGAACAACGTCGCGCCGAAGCTGAGGAAAAACAAAAAGCTGAATTTCAAAAGCAGATTAAGGAAACCCTCCCACAACAGCAGGAAAATGCGCAACGCCAGCAAGAGCAGATTGGACAAACGCTGCGGGGCAAAACCTCGGATGCGACGACGGATTCCACCGCCAATCCAAGTTTCACCCAATCACCGCCACCAGTAGTAAAAACCGGAAGTATTACCGACACTTATCGTCAGGCGGCAAATCGATATCGCTGGGCGGCCAAGGAATACCGGGCCAAAGGAGAGAATGAGAAAGCAAACGAGGCACTGGATGAAGCCGCCAAATACGACAAAATGGCTGAAGAGCTGGATTCAAATGGGCGTCCGGTAGTAATAGACGTGAAGCCAACTCCGCCGATTGTTGCACCGGGAGCCGGACCGCTGACTACGCCGAAGCCAAACCAACACGAAAACAGATGCGGCAAGTGTGGAGCCTTACAACCGCGAATGAGTGCGCGCACAACTTGTATTCGTTGCGGACAGTGAGGCAGCGAAATTGCCAGCAGCAGTAAACCAAATTTGTATGAAAAAGAAAAAGATACTCACATTTCTCGTCGCATCTTTGTTCCAGTTAGTAGTATTAGATCATGCGGTCGCGCAAACCTTCACGACTCTGCACAATTTCGCAGGTTATCCCAGCGAAGGAGCTTATCTGAATGGTGGTTTGATTTTATCGGGCAACACCCTTTATGGGACGACACAGAGTGGGGGCAGTTCGGGCAACAATGGCACGGTGTTCAAAATCAACGCCAATGGCACAGGTTTTACAAACCTGTATAGTTTCACGGCTACGCCTCTTTATACCAACAGCGACGGCGCTAATCCGTCTGAATTGGTTTTATCGGGTAATACTCTTTATGGGACGACGTATCACGGCGGCAGTTCGGAAAACGGCACGGTATTCGCCATCAATACCAATGGCGCAGGTTTTACAACTCTGCATAATTTTACGGAAGTCTCTGGCCCTTTTCCTTCTACTAATAGCGACGGAGCTAGGCCGTATGCCGGTTTGATTTTATCGGGCAACACCCTTTATGGGACAACACCGAGTGGCGGCAGTTCGGGCAGTGGCACGGTATTCAAGGTCAATACCAATGGAACTGGCTTTACGACGCTGCATAGTTTCATTGACGCCAGCGACGGAGCTAGTCCGGCTGAATTGGTTTTATCGGGGAACACTCTCTATGGAACAACGAGTCGTGGCGGCACTGTGAACAATCTTGGCACGGTGTTCGCCGTCAACACCGATGGCACGGGTTTTACGAACTTGCATAGTTTCACTGGCGTCAGTGACGGAGCCAATCCAGATGCCGGATTGATTTTGTCGGGCAACACTCTCTATGGAACGGCGAGCGCGGCAAATGAAGGCGGTGGGGTCAATGGCACGATATTCGCCATTAACACCAATGGCACGGGTTTTACGACCCTGCATAATTTTACGGCGACTCCTTTTTCTCCACCTTATGGCAATAGCGATGGAGCAGATCCAGTTGCGAGATTGATTCTATCTGGCACCACCCTGTATGGAACGGCGGTTCGTGGCGGCAATTCGGGCAATGGCACGGTATTCGCCGTCAACATTGATGGTACGAGTTTCACGAACCTTCATAGTTTCACGGCGCTTTCAAATTCTACCAATAGCGACGGAGCTAATCTGAATGCCGGTTTGATTTTATCGAGCAACACTCTGTATGGGGCGGCGTATCGAGGCGGCAGCTCAGGCTTTGGCACTATATTCAGTCTTTCGTTGTCGCCGCCGCAATTGAGCATCATTCCTTCTGGCGCAAATGTTATTTTGAAATGGCCGACCTATGCCCCCGGAGTCACTTTGCAATCCACAATGAACCTTGTTTCACCAGCTGTCTGGAGCACTAATCCTCCCGCGCCCGTTCTCGTCAACGGCCAGAACACAGTGACCAATGCAATTTCCGGCACACAAAAGTTTTACCGGTTAAGCCAGTAATCAAAGAGAAACCTCTTTCGTGAATTGATCACTTTTACGAAACGCCCTGAAATGGATTTGCGTCAAGTTACGCAGTCTATACCGAATGCCAAAAGTTATTTCTGGATAGAGCAGATGGAAGCGGTTTTAGGGGAGTCGTGGATAAAGCTTTTGAGGGGGCCCGGCAGAGTCTGTCGGTAAGTTCTAGAGGAGTGGGCAATGAAGTCCCAAAACCAATCAGCTTTGAGGCGAAGCCAAAGGCGTTCGATGGGGTTAAAGTCTGGAGAATAAGGGGGCAGATATGTTGGTTCAAAATGATACCAATGGAGCTGGGCTGATTTGTGCCAGGAGGCGTTGTCCATGATAAGGAGTTGTCGTTTACCTTCACTTTTCGGGACGGCCTTGGTCAATTCGTCTAAATAAATCTGGAAGACCTCGGTATCCATACTCTCGACAATAGGCTAAAGAGCGCGCCATTGGTTGGGCAGACCGCCCCGATCACATTTTGGCGAATATGATCTCCCAAGTGAGGCACGGTTCGTGGTTTGCCCGGTTGAGCCCATCGACGACGAGGGCGAGGATCTCCTTCAATCCCACTTTCGTCTAAAAACCACATCTCCACCTTGTCATCCGCTGTCCAGCCGCGGAGTTAACTCGTCACTCGCTGGCGAGGGGAAATTTCGATTGCCCGGATGACGCTCTGCGTCACACGCCCAGGCCGCAACGGCGAGGCCGGGGCCAAATGGGCTAACGAAATCGCGCAAAAGCGTACCGACGCTAAGTTCGAACTCGTGGACATCAACGATTTCAACTTGCCGCTGCTCGACGAGCCAGCGCCGCCCGCGATGGGGCAATACAGTAAACCTCACACCAACAATCAAAGGGAACGAATTACGCGCATCAGATTTTTGAGCTTGTGGCGTGAGGCCCTTCTATCTTCCTTGAGATTCTGCTCAAGCGATGGCCCGACAAAAAAAGTCACAACCATCTCCGCAATCGTGTCCGAATCGAAACTCTGGCCGGTTTTGCCGAATACGTCAGCGAACACAGCAAAATCCGGGAAGGCATTAAGACATGGTTCGACGCCATTGAGCTCGATGACTACGTCCGCTTCGGAGGCAAAGCCTGATCCCTGCACACTAACGAAACCACAATAACAAAATAAAACGAAATAAAACAAATTAACATCACATGAAAAACAAAACCGTTCTTATTACTGGCGCGCTAACAGGTATTGGACGCGCCACCGCAGTAATTTTCGCACAGCAAGGGGCTCAAGTTATCGTGTCCGGTCGTCGTGATAACGACGGACAGAAATTGGTTGCGGAACTCAGGGCACTTGGGGTCGAGGCTGATTTTGTTCGTGCAGATGTGCGCGTTGAAGAAGACGTGCGCAACCTGGTGGATCAAACAGTCAAACGCTTTGGCCGCCTAGACATTGCTGTCAACAACGCCGGGACTGAAGGGCTGCCGGGACTCGTAACCGAGCAGACAGCAGAGCGCTACGCAGCTACGTTCGATACGAATGTAATGGGCGTGTTGTTGAGCATGAAGCATGAACTGCGCGTGATGCTTCCGCAAGGCAGCGGGAGCATAGTCAATGTCTCATCGGCCTATGGAAGCGTCGGCGCTGCCGGCGCATCCGTTTACGTGGCGAGTAAACATGCGGTGGAAGGACTGACAAAGTCCGCTGCACTTGAAGTCGCGGGGACCGGTGTGCGCGTAAATGTGGTGGCTCCGGGCGCTACGGATACGGGCATGCTCACACGCTTCACCAATACAGATGAAAATAAGGCAGCACTCGTCTCGACCGTGCCAGTCAAACGTCTCGCAACGCCGGAGGAGATCGCTCACGTGATCGTCTTTGTAGCCTCCGCAAACGCCTCATACATGACCGGCGCGTCCATCCCGGTGGATGGGGGAATGCTGGCTGACTGAAAAAGGCGCTTTCCACCAATAATTGACCAAAAACCATGAAGGAAAAATAATTGTGAAAGATCAAATTGTCC
>JAQGOU010000203.1 GCA_028293445.1 Verrucomicrobiales bacterium
GAGCCTTGACTGCACATATTGCGCGACGTCGAGGAGCAGCCGCAGTTAGTAGGCGAAGGGCGATTGCTAACGGGACTTGATGATGCGCGAGCATGCGCGCCGCGTCCGGTCTGCCGATAAGGGGCAACAGGATCAGCGCTAGGGTTGATGCGCGTGGCGGTGAGCCGATCGGTACGCGGATTCATCCAGTTACCATATCGGGACGGCACATCCGCTCGCCTGATGCTTCGCAATTGTACGGCGCTGCGGCGCATCGTCGCTGCGTGGAGGTTCCACCGCACTCCTCGGATGCCGCGCGCGGCCGATTTAAGGCTTAGCTGAGATTCGTCTCCCAGGCCAATCTGCCGTGCTACGATCTCTTTTTTTAGTGGAGAAGTTATGGTTGCACATCAACAGTTTGACAAAGACGGTTGGAACATCGTTATAACTTGCAGCGAGTTTCGCCCGGACGGCTGGGTTCTAGGGCAACCCGTAAAGTATGCAGTCTCAGCGACCGCAGAATTCGGCCCGTCGTATGGCCGGCAAAAGGATTGGATCTCAACTGCCCTACTGAGATTTCCGAAAGATGGCGTTGGAGCAATCTTCGACAACGCGGGCGAAGCGTCTAATTGCGCGAAGGATCAATTGACGACACGAATCGATTCGTTGAAAAGATAGGTTCCAGGTCGCCTAGAACAAAGCCTGGTGACTTAGCAGAGCTTATCGCTCCACGACAGCGCGAACTGCTGCGGACAATCGGGGGATCTCATGGAATTGATGGATACCTGTCATAAGGAGGCGCCCCAATCCGCCCCCCCCCCCGGCTCCCCTCAGCCGTAGGTTCATATATCGTGGTTCGAGTCCACTATCTCTACTGAAGCCATTTCACTTATGTCGAAGACCCGGCCGGACGCCTCTGCGCGCCGGTTCGACGAACACATCAGCAGTCGGTAGCAAATAAAGTATCGATATTGAGTATCGCAATGAACACACCCAGCGTCGTGAATGCGCCACTTCCTATGGGATATTAAGCGTAAAATTGCCAAGTTATCGAAACAATGAGCACGCGACAAATGAGAAGGATCATAAACAATCTCCGGGCAAATCAAAACTTGTCGTACTCAAATACGCATTGTTTCAGTCGAATCGTCGGCTCGTAATAAGTACTACCGTAACGCTTTCGCCCGGTTTCCGAAATTAAGAACAGGTTCTTTCTCGCCCGCGAACCCACAACGTAAAGCATTTTTTGGGCGCTCTGGTCGCCGTTCGCATCGCTGAAGTGCGGCACCATGCCTTCAAGTAGCCCGTATGCAATCACAACGTCAAATTCCGCGCCTTTCACGCCGTGAATCGTGGAGACGGTGATACCCCTCCTACTTTCAAACAACTTTTTGAAGTACTTGATATCGCCAATTTCACCAACTCCTTCTTTCGCCAACCGGGCCACTCTCTTCTCGGAACTCTCAAAGAAAGCATCGTGTTGCTGTGTAAGCGGAGCAAACTGAGTAAAATCGACACCGATCCTCTCGAATAGTTCCGAGAAGAAAACGCGCAAAAACTGCAATCCGTCCTGCTCGGCGATATCAAGCGAATTACAAACTCGCAACAAATCCTTATTAGTAAAATCCTTGAAATGCAGTCCCGCCGCATCCAAGTCCCGCAGCACCTCCTGCGCCCACCGCATTCGACGCGTGTACATGCCTGGAGACGGCTCTGTCAATGCAAGTCGCGCAACCTTATACCAAAAATTTTCGAAGTCGCTAGCAAAAGGAACCATTCCTGGCCCGTCAAAGGTATGCTCAGGCATTCCGCTGCTTAGCATTCTGCAGGTGGATGCCAAGTGCAGCCACCAGGGCGCAATAACACAAATCTGGTTTGGCGCAACCCCTAGCGTCTCGACGTTGTAGTTGATAATACGAATAATCTCAGCTACAAGGTCTCCTCGCCCTACTGTCGCATTGTATGAAATTATACTGGCATAATCTTTCTCTTTTGACGCCGCCTCGATCTTCGTTTTGTGCAGGTTATAATTGCCAAAATAGGAGACGATCCTTTCGGACAATCGATAATTTCTAGACAATTCCAGCTCATGGAATTCCAACTTGGTTTTTTCTTTAAGCTCGTCTATAGAGATCGGGTATCCACCCAATGAATCATAAATTGCTTGGTTGGGATCGCCCACGATAAACAAGTTTGTTTCTGCAGCAGCGCGAAGGATCGAAGACACGATTTCATACTGCAGCTCCTTCGTATCTTGATACTCGTCAATCAGTATGTGCTTAAAGATGCCCGCCAATGCCCTGGAGATAGCGCCATGCTCTTGCAATAAATTGTACGAGTACCAAAGAATAAGTTCAAAATCGATTAGTCTATTCTTTTTGAGGTAATCAAAATACGATCGAAGCACTGCTTTCACTGCTTCGATTTTCGGGGCGTCCTTACACGCAAGTCGATACCCCTTCGAAGTGCAATAGAAGTCGCAATCATAAAAGGTAACTTTCAATCCCTTATAGGGGAGACAAAGATCCTCAAGCAGCCTTTCTCTGTCATGGAGGTCGATCATGGAGTACCCGCTCGCCAAAGCCGGTTCATATATATAATATGGCTTAATGATCCACTCTAGACAAAAAGCGTGAATGGTACCTATCCAAAGTTGAGTTGGATCGACCCCCAGGTCTTCAACACGCTCACGAATTTCATCAGCTGCTCGATTGGTATAAGTGATTGCGAGTACGAACTGCCGATGAGAGGTCAGCCTCGACAGTTCATAGGCGACCTTGTAGGTGAGCGTCCGCGTCTTCCCACTTCCAGGACATGCGATTAGAAAGACGTTTCCGCCCTGCTTGACTGCCGCAGACTGCTCCTCGTTGAGCTCATCATCGTCCCACACAAATGTCATGGGAAAAGCGCCAGAAAATCACTGAACATATCGGCTGGCAAAGCACCAACGTAGCTGCTTTTAACCTCAGCAAATTCCTTTCGGCCAGTACGATATTCTTCCACTTGAGTGAGCAGCACGGGCAGATGCAGATCGTGAGGCCGCTCACGAAGATGCTTTTGCACGCGATACTCCATCATATTCGCAAGAATCTCCCTGGAAAAATTGAAGTGCGTAAGAGCAATCGCTCGCATTAAATAATCTGGGATTCGCGTCTTCCAATCCACAAATGCCCCGACTTTAATAGCAAACCAGCCTTTCCCTTCCTTGCCAGCCATCGTCAAGACGCGCTTGCCGAAAAGCGCCTTGTTGCCGGATAATAATTCGGCTTTGGCCAATGCGACAGTTGGCGGGTCGGTGTAGACGTCATCAACCAGCCGAGCCATCAATGCGGCATTTCCACACTCGATAAAGTCAACCTCGAAGGTATGCTGCGCATAGTACGTCTTCACCCAGGAATTTCCTGCAACAAAAGCATCCAGAATGACCTTTCGTTCCGCCCCGGATTTTTCAGACGCGGCACATTTCTCTTTATACCTCGTGACCGCCCCGGTGTCGCCCGCCTCAGGCGCCGTGTTAATGAAAGCGCTGTCCAAGTCTGTCACGATGGCGCATCGCTTCTTGATTCGCGAATCATGGAATAACAGCGCAACATTTTCGAATCCAGTACTGCGGATATTAACCAAGCTGATACCCAGTTCGTCCAGGCTAATGCCGAACACCTCCTTAACCAAGGTTGGCACGAGCAGTTCTTCGGCATCTCCCTCCACAAGCATTACGCTACGAGCAAACAGCAAATTGCTGCGAATGGCGTCCAGGTAGCGTTGTACATTGCCAATTTGTGCGGTCGTCAAGCCTGTGGCCGGCTGGTATACTTCAGAGGTGGCGCCGGTACGTCCAATGATATTCACATTCTCAACAGCACTCACCTCAGAGATATGGGCGGAATGCGTGGAATAAATAACTTGTGTTTCGCTATACTGCATTCTTTCAAAAAGTGTTTTCTGGATATGGGTGTGGATATGGGCTTCGGGCTCCTCGACAACCAAGAAGTTTGCTAACGCCTTTTTCGCCTTCTGATATTTAAATTCAAGGAGCTTCAACGTCAAGTAAATGAGATTGGCACCGCCTAAGCTCAGTTCGTTAATACTTCCCTCATGCCCATCACCGGATTCGCCGACGAACAGTCTCAGGGACTGGAATAGTTCCTCGGCCTCACTCGGCAAATCGGACTTAATCGACAATGTAGCGGGCGAATACGTTTCGCCAGCAGTTTCCTTGATGGTTCGATATACGTCGCCACGAATTAGCTTGACGTCGTCCAGGTTCTCAATCGACGTATTCAGGTCGCCCACCATTTTCACAATGGGCACTAAGACGGTGGGATTGATGTCGCCACTCTTACTCTTCAATAAACTGAACAGCGGATTGGTGCGATTATTATGGAATTCCGAGACGACATCCCGCAACGCCTGAATATACGTAAAGCAAACCTCTTTCGTCAGCGACAAGTACATCGGCGTCTTGGTTCCGATTTCGGGAAATTCGGTCTCCTGCGGGAACACGACTTTTTCGAAGTCGCCGACGATTTTTTTGTATGACGTCAAATCGGAAAAATCCAGGGTACTGCGGCCGGTGAAAATCGTTTCGTAGTCCGCAATGGTCAGATTGCCGAGAATTTCAGCCAAGCCCACGTTATCGCCCGCTGCGAGCTTCGACAACTTCTGCCGTATTTCCTTCCGTGGCCGGAAAACCAAGTTATAGGTGGCCTTTCCAATCGGTGCAGCGCCGATCACCGCAGCGCCGTGCAAGAAGAGCGCTTGGATGGATTCATCGTCAGAAATATCTTCAAATTCCAGGCTGATGATTATCCAATGCCCCTTCCACGGGCCAATTCCTCGGTGGAAGTCGCCTTCATCGAGGCGGAATGCCGCTTTGACCATATTCTCGTCGAGCAGCAATCGAATGGCACGGAACAAGTTGGTTTTGCCCGAAGCGTTTTCCCCAATGATGGTATTGACGCCCTTCTTGAATAAAAGGCTGGCGTTTCGAAAATTTCTGTAATTGACCAGCGTAAGTTTAGAGATGTGCATTATGCGAGGGGATACCGAGGGGCACCAATGTTGGCTTATCAATATAATACGCGTTCAGGGAGGTCTGGGAAATGCTTTTTTTCTTGGTGACACAAGCTGCTTCAATGGCAGTTCGGCGACGTCCGTATGGGTTCCCGCGACGACGAAGGGAACAGTGGCTGCGTCGACGGCTGATCGTTCAGCGAGAAGGCGAACACTCAACTCCACTCAACTACCGCAGACCCTTCACTGGATAGCCGGTGGGAACAAACTCCGATTCCTGATGGATGATGGGCTGAGATTCTGCGGATGCCGCCCGTAGGTGTCTTGCGTGCGCTTTTCCTCCGGCCTTCGTCAGCCTCCTCTGCCAGCCGGCCTGTTGCGAAGCCACCAACGGGAGTGGAATCAACATCTTGATCACAAGGCCTAATTGAAATAGGCTTGTCGACTGCCAGGCTTATCCAATGGAATTCCGCCGGCCAGCGTTCGCCAGCTGACCGTGCGGCAGCTCCTAGACCGGAAAAATTCCGGCACGCATCTCGGCTCCGGCTGCATACCTGTATCGCATAGGCGACGAACTCTAGGTAGGACATGACGTTGGGTTCACCGTTATCTGGCTAGGTTGGGCTGATTCACTGCAATCCCGGCCATCGGAGCCTCAATTGCGGCCCAGCGCTAAGAGATGGGAACTCGCTCACCAAAGACTAAGCCAAGAAACTCAACTGAACTAAAAGGCCCTAAACAATGCAGAATCGAACGTCTCCTTCGTTGCCGACTGAACTTCGCGAGTACTTGGATTCCTACCCTACCGAGCGAAGA
>JAQGOU010000218.1 GCA_028293445.1 Verrucomicrobiales bacterium
GGCCTGTGCAGTCAAAGCAGTGCCGCTATAGTTAAAAGAGTCGAAATCGATCAGCGCCGCTTGAGCCGGCGGACACGTAACCGTGCCGAAGAAGGAAAAACCAAAGACGCAACAAAGCGCGGCGGAGTGGGGTTTCATGTGTCGATTAAAACAAAATTCGTTGCGAAGGAAAAGCGTAAGATAATCATTTCAGGCGACACCGACGACGCGCATCAAAGATCGGAAATCCGAAGAAGTGGTGACGGCAGCGGAAAATGCGGCGGTTTTGGTTCTGGTGTATTGAATTACTCTCGCGATGCGAGCCCTTTCTTTTTTGGCGTGATTTATTCCGGTGAGAATTTCTCCCTCTCAGCGAATGGAAGCCTCGAGACGCCGTTGTTTTTCTCCCATTTCCGACGGACGGATTTCAAACGCCTTCCCATCCCCTTTTCTCCCGAAAAGTTCCCAGTCGCAGACTTTTTTTGTCCGCTTTTCTAGAAATCCGATCACCCGACGACGTCGAGCGCTCTCTTTTCCAGAAATCCGTGCAGCCGACGACGTCGAATGCTTCATTTTCTAGAAATCCGCCCACTCAAAGCGTTGTCATTGGAGTTAGTTATACAGTTCGGACGATCGTTTTCAGCATTTCAGAAGCGGCCAAATGCGAAACAGATTTCAGGGTTGCTATGACGGAGATTCCAGCACTTATGGACCGATTAAAGTGGCGATGAAATCCAGTCCCCACCGCAGCGATTTATTGTTGCGGTCTAAATCCCTGGGCTTTCGTGCCTCTGCGTCCCGGCAATCCATTATTCGTCAACCTAAGGCGAACGGATGCGGTAGAATCGTCGCGAGCCGTTGGTGACCTGCGAATCGCTGAACTGATAATGGCCGGGGGAGATTTCTGTCGGGCTGCCTAACGTCGTCCAATTGCTCAGGACCGACGAGATGTTCGTTGTCGCGAGCGCCGTAAACAAAAGACCAGAAGCGTTCGTGAAGCTGAATTGAAACGCGCCGTTCTGCGACTTGACCGGACTTGTAAGAATGATCGCGGTGGGAGTGGCAGTAGCCACAATTGGCAGAGCACTCGATACACTGGGAATGCCGTTAACGAAGACCGTGACGAGCGCGTAGCCCGTCGGAAAATTCGTGATTGGTGCGGAGATGAATGAATTTGTAGACCAATTCGTGGTCAGCAGGAAAAGAGTTTGTCCACTATCGATGCTGCGCAATTGCACCACAGGATAATCGGTTGGCGAATCCTGACTCGAGTTGCCACCCGAAACGTCGGAGACGCCTCGGAAACGAGATCCTGTCGCCGAAAGTCTCGTCCCGAGGCTGACCGGAGAAATGATTCCTGATATCTGCGGTCGCCAGGAGTTACTGAAGCCCAGGCCCACATCGAACAGTTCCGTGCTTGCCAGCGGGCCCTGGCCAGACAGGTTGGTTGAGCCACCCGCGACGAATACTTTTCCGTCAGGCAGCAATGTCATCGTATGACTGGTACGGCCAATGGTTAGCGACGTGGTCAAAGTCCATTGACCAGTGGCAGGGTCGTAAACTTCCGAGCTGTTCGTCGCAATGCCGCTGGCTCCAGTGCCGCCACAGACGAGCACTCTGCCGTCCGACAACAACATTGCTTTCTGCAATTGCCGCGCAACGACTAGTGAGCCTGTGTTGGTCCAGGAGCCGGTGATCGGATTGTACAATTCCGCACTGGCCAGCAGTCCCCCGCCACTGTGTCCGGCACTAACCAATACCAACCCACTCTGCAACAATGTTGCCACGTGAATATAGCGCGGGCTGTTCATCGGCGCGGTCGGAGTCCACGTCCGAGTTGCGGGATCGTAGATCTCGGCTCCGTTAATTACCCCACCAGCGGTAATACCACCCGCCACCAGCACCTTGCCGTTGGGTAACGATGTCGCGGTATGGTAAATGCGACCTGTATTCAGTGAGCCGGTATTAGTCCACGTTCCCGTGCCTGGATTAAACAACTCCGCGCTATTGAGTCCGCCCGACCCACTAGTCTGACCACCAGCGATGAGAACTTTTCCGTCGAACAGCAACGTCGCCGTGTGATCTATACGTCCTATGTTCATCGGGCCGGTGAGTGCCCATGTCCCGGTAAAGAGATCATACTGCTCCGCATTTGTCGGATATTGAGGAAAGCCGCTCAAGCCACCTGCCGCCAGCACTTTCCCGTTAGTCAGCAAGGTAGCGGTATATCGATTGCGCGATAGGTTGAGATTGCCAGTAGGACCATTCGTCCCTCCTGCAGGATCAAATAGTTGCGACGTCACAATCGAGCCGCCCCCACTGTCCCCTGCGGCAATGAGCACCTTACCGTTCGACAACAAGGTCGCTGTATGGCCATAGCGCTGTCCAGTGAATGCACCCGCAGGTGCCCACGTTCCCGCTGTATAATCAAAGAGTTCCACGCTGGAAATCGGCCCGCCCAAATTATCGCCGCCGGTCACAAGGATTTTGCCGTTGGCCAGCAAAGTCGCCGTGTGCTCAAACCGCGCGTTATTCAATGTTCCGACGCCATTCGTCGTCCAGGTTTGCGTGGCTGGATCATACAATTCCGCACTGGAAAAAGCAGAGGCGCTCTTCAGACCGCCCATGACCAAAACCTTTCCATTGGGGAGTAACGTAGCCGTCGCCTGAAGTCGCGCGTTGGTCAATGAACCGGTGAACGTCCATCCCCCCGCGATAGGATCGTATAACTCCGCGCTCGATAGATAGGTGCTCGAACCGGCAAAGCCACCGACGACGAGCACCTTGCCATTTGGCAACACCGTTGCCGTATGATAATCCCGCGCCGTGTTCATCGAGCCGAGAGCGGGCGTCCAGACAGCAGAAGCCGGGTCGTAAATTTCCGCGCTGGAAAGCAAATTCGTTCCGATGCCTCCGGCCACAAGCACCTTTCCATTCGCGAGTAAAGATGCAGTGTGCAACGCGCGCGGAGTCGCCAACCCGCCAGTAATCGTCCACGTTTCGGTGACAGAATCAAACAGCTCTGCACTCGAAAGCCGTGTGCCGGAAGCGATGCCGCCCGTCACAAGCACTTTTCCATTGGGCAACAGCGTCGCAGTGTGTTGAAAGCGCGTGATGTTGGTGGACGAGATTGTTGTCCATACGCCGGTGATCGGATTGAACAGCTCCGCGTTGGGCAGAAGGGTTCCGCCCAGATCATAGCCACCGGCCACGAGCACTTTACCGTTCGGGAGCAACAGCGTGGTGTGTTCGTGGCGCACGTGGGCCATGGGCAGGGTCGCTGTCCACGTCGACGTCGTCGGATCAAATAGGTCGGCGCTGGTATTGCTGAAAATAATACCACCCCCAACGACGATTACTTTTCCGTTCGGCAACAGAGTGGCCGTATGCAACTCGCGCGGTGCTAAGAGTGGAGTCGTGGTTGTAAATGAAGCAGCTTTCGCCGGTTGGATAACGACCAACGACAGCATGGCCGTCAACAGGAACCGCCTCCGCTTGTTCGGAACAGTCTTTTGGACAGAGTCTACCCTTTTCATAACATCAGGACTGAAATGTCAGTCCCGATGAGAGCATCGGTATCGGTTTGGGTTCCAAAGAAAGTCAGCCAGCTAAAGATGGCAGCATGTAAAGGCGTCCGTCCTTAGCCGGAACGATGCAGTTTAGACCAGCCACGCGCTCTTTCGGATATCGACCACGAAGCGATACTCGATGTCGCTGTTCAGCCTGGGCGCGTAGTCTGATTTGAAATGTTAAAGGAACAGAACGACTTCGGCGCGAATCCACTGCTTACTCGGGCCCACCTCTCACTTTCTCACGGGCATCAATCCGAAATGGAGAATCATCCAGATCGGAATACCGAAGATAACAATCGTGACCAACCGATCCCATGACCATCCCAGGTAATGCGCCTGCATGGGAAAAATGGCGATCATGAAGTAAGTGCTGAATCGCGTGTAGCCGAGAAACTTCCCATACGGCGGAAACTTTCGAAATAACCCGCTGAAGAAAGCGACAATCCCCAACCCCAACACCAGAAAGGTTACAAACATATTCACCGCGAACAGCATCCCGACTTCTATTTTTGTCCCCGTCGCCGATTGCCCGGAGAAATGAGGATAGAGCCATTGCAGGGAAGCCCAGATAAAACTGAAGCCTGTTTGCAATGCCGTGCGGAAGTTGGCTTTGCTGGAAGTCAGCTCATTCAGGATCCAGCCAAAATAGAGAGGCACGATCCCCCAGATCATCGGCAGATGCTGAAAGGGCGTGACAATGAGTTCGACGAACAGTTGCCAATAATGCGACACGCGCGGTTTGTAACAAAAAGAATGCCGCAACCCAATCTCCAAGGTGAAAAAGGTTCAAGCTTTACTCCTCGCCAAACATCTCCGGGAGACGCGCTGGTTTGGGGATGACCGAAGACAAAAACTATTGCAGCGTCACCTCTCCCCATGACATCATCGACGTCGTTTCTTGCGCCGGGGTTTTTCCACTTCTTCCTCTTTCTCTATCGCTTTGTCCACCAATCGGTCCAATTGCTGGCCGTAGTCATGATCCACACGCAGCCATAGAGTATCCGGCGTCAGTATCTGTGCGATGAACGGCTTCAACGCTTTGGCAAACTTCCGATAGTAGGGCAGCGGTAACGACAAGAACGTATCATCGCTGGCACCCGTGACATCCTGGAACTGGACCACATCTTCGTCATCGTCATTTTTTACCACGCCCGAAAACATCAGGTGGCCATCCACGGGGATGGAACGACTCAAGGACGCGAAGCGAACCTGCACTTTCATAAATTCCACGACCCGGTCATCGAGTTTGGCATCGCGAATTAATATTTTCTCAATGAGCTCGTTGCGCGACGAAACCATCCGCAACTGAGTCGTTTTGACCACGCCCGGGGGCGGATACTTATGAATCACTTCCGTTGGGGGCGGCACCACGAGGATCATTAGCCGCCTTTTTCTATCCTCATAGAACAGCGGAAAATCGTACATCTTCGTGAACCTGCATTTTGGACAGACGAACGTATTCAGCTTTCCGGCGAGTAAATCTTCCTTGTCCTGCGGCTGACTCGTCACGTTCACCTTCATTCGCATCACGAACATCTGTTCGGTGTGGCACTGTTCACAATCGATAGGCGTTGGACGCGTCATAGGCATAAAGATGGCAACGGCGCGAGATTACAAAATCGATGAGATACGCCAAGCTGGAATCCTTGTCTCACGGCTCGACTTGCCCGCGATAAAATCTCCGTATTCCGTTCGTTACCGGATCTGTATAATCAACCGCGTTGCTGGAAATAGTTCCGTTGGTCAACGTCTGCCAATTCACCAGATTGCTGGATCCTTCGATGATGAAGTTCGTTCGATTGCTAAGCGCTTGCACCCGGACACGGCCATCAGGCAGGCGTGAAATGGAATTGAACGACATCGTCGGCGACGGTTGCACCGTCGAGTAACTGAATTTAATCGCATCGGCCATCACCACATTCGTGCTGGCATTATTTCCCAATTGCACACTGCCGAAGGTTCCTTTCAGAAAATTCTTTCCCGACGCGATCACCCACCATGATCCGCCGTTGACGCGTTGGTTGACATTCGACGACGCAGTTCCGCCGTTGAACAAAACCGTGTAGGGCGCGTTCGTGGTCCGATTGGTTCCGTCTGGATACCAGACAGAGACGTCGTAATTCCCGGCGGTCAAAATAGTCGGTGTCCACGTGGCAATCGCAGTCGCGGCGCCGGAAGTAGCGGTTGCATACCGGTAATCGGCGTCCCATTTGTCAGATGAGGTGGAGTTGACTGACCATGAACCAGTCGTCGAAAAGCCAGCATCAAGATTATCAACGATGATGTCACTGACTATGACGGGAGGAGGCGTATTCGTTGGATTTCCAATCGTCGCCGCCGCAATACCCGCCAGGAGATTATTCGTGTCCTGCAGGCCGATGCGGAAAAAGCAACAGCCCTTATATCCTCCCAGCGCTGGAACATTCGTGTCCGTTTTCAGCAGATAAACCCAGTTCGTGATGTCCGCAAAAGTCTGGGTGGGTATCCCGAAAATATTAGTCCCACCGGGATCATCGGCGGACGCAATCGGCGCGAGAGGTTTAATTGCGTTCGTCCATGAATCCCCATTCGGCGTGTTGCCCAGGGCCGCCAGCGAATTTTCCCATATCGTATAACTGCTGTCCATCCACTCAATGCCCTTGGCGGGCGTGCCATATTTATTGACGTTGGCATTCGAATTCATACCCCACGAATTCCAATAATCCTGCGGCATCGCCACATCGCACCAATATCCAAATTCCTTGTAAGGAAAACTGGGGGGATTGCCATAACGATACTGGATGTCCGCCGCCGGCGCATGAGCGAGGAACTTGTTCGGCCAATTCGTCCGGAACGTACTGCAAAGCCACCAGGCATTCGAAGCGGCTTTGTTGCCCAGATTGGTGACCCACTCCCCTTCCGCATCAAAAATAAAACCATCGCCACCAGCATTGAAAACATTACTCACGATGCTGAGTTCACCCGGCAAATTGGTCCCAAAAGACCGGGTGTAGCCGAATATCTTCAATCCTTGCGCATGGGCTGCATTGACGAGAGTGGAAGTGAATTGAGGACTCGCCGCGGACGGAAAAACGTCGTCGCCATTGCCCGCTTTCACCACCACAAACTGAAGATGAAGGTTCGTGTTCAGGAATGACATCAGGCTGGGGATATTCGTCACACTGGCCACACGTGATACCCCACCGCCCGAATCGCTCATGTGATTGGTGGCTTGTGAGACATAATAAATCCATTCCCCTTTACCGAGGTTATTCGGATCAACCCCGCCGTCGCGAATCGTCGCCAACCCTTGCCCGCCGTAGAGGAAGAAAACACAGAAAATGCATAAACCGATTTCCCGCAGCAACGGAAGACGAAACAGTCTTCGCAAGAACAAAATCGGCAGCGGGTGCATGTTTACTGTTTGCCATCATTTCGACCGATTTTCAATGCGGTTCATCGAGTCTAGTTAAAACAATATGGCCATTGCCCAACCGGCAAACGTTTTCCATACCCAGACAACACCCAAGCTGGAATCCCAGGCCTGCCACAGACAAAGCGCGATCAGTGCGAACGTATGGAACGTTCCAGACCATCGCTTTTGTCTCATCAGATTGACGGCCAGAAGAACGGTGATTGGCCAGAAGATCAACCCGAGATGACAAAGATAGATTCCGGCCGCCAGTCGAATCTGACGGAACGGACTCGACACCGTTGGAGGAACGAAATACCAAACCGGCCCTGTCACGGTCACAAGCAACACGAGCAGCGCTACGCCATTGGAAAGCCGCGCTACCAACGACGTCGGCATTTTATCATCATCAGTGCGGTTTGAGTCATACCAGATCTTCTTCACAGACGAACGCTCCGTCGTCATTTTGACCGGTGACACAATCATACGCACGCCGCCAAAAAAAATATCCAGCGCCGACGTCTTCCGAAAACGGCGTCCGGAGGTCAGAACCGGTTCCGTCAGACCCACGAATTTACCCTGCCGCTTTAAGGCCAGCGCAAAGCTTCCCTCTTCTCCCCAGAACAACCGCTCGCTGAAACCGCCGCTCGCATGAAATGCTGTCCGGGTGCAAAACATAAAAGCGCCACCCGAAAATCGGATTAACCTGACGGCAACAAGGGATAACAACGCGACCAACCGAATATAAAGAGGCACCGGCTCCTTCCAGTCGATCCACGTCGGCCCGCCGCCACCAACGGCTCCCCTGTCCATCGCTCGCAACCCGGCCGTTACGGCGCGAGGATTGACCGTCGTGTCGGCGTCGACAAAAAACAATCGATCCCCCTCGGCGGCGCGAGCCCCGGAATTACGCGTCGCGGCGATTTGCCGGTGCTGAACCGATACCACACGCGCACCCTGATCCCGCGCGATCTCAGCGGTAGCATCGGTGGACGCGTCATCCACCACCACGATTTCGTAAGGCTGCCCGATGGCGCGCCCTGACTCATGAATCGCCCGCAAGGTCGGGCCGAGACACGCCTGCTCATTATGTGCGGGAACAATAAAGGAAATCATTCGACCTTAATTTGACCGTCGCCATCGAAGATAGTCACGCCGCAACAACGCTTTCCGCCTGCACGTCCGCATTCCGCGTCGGAAGGACGAGTCCAACCCCTGTGGGGTTCAAGCAACTATCTAGTTCTGACTCAAGCAGTCCCATTTCAAAATCCGCCAGTCCGCATTTAAAAACGGCAAAGGCAAAGTCAGGGACTCATGGAATTCGTCCTTCCGAAACTGGGAAGCGCCGCGCCGTTTCGGTCGACATCATTCTGCCCAAATACAAAACCGCCATCTTCGTTCACGGCTGGTGGTCTTCCCAGACTTGTTATCAGCGTCCCAAACACAGACGTGCGCTGGCGCGCATTGCAAACTGGCATCGGCATAAAGAGTGTAAGAATTGCACGACTCCGACCAATCGCCGGGAATTCTGGCTGGAGAAACTGAATGGCAACGCGACACGGGACAAACTAAATCAAGCCAGCTCAAAATTTATCGACACGCATTCCGTATCCATGGTAAAAACTGATGCATTGTTAGTGGGCACCCCTGAACCGCACTAAATCGGACTTTCAACCTTAAGTCCTTTTAATCCCGTTTGCACGTTAACCCAATTGAGGGATAACAATCGCCGAGGATTTCCGTGACCATGAAGTTAAATCTCAAAAACCGTTCCCGCCATCTGACTGGCATCGCATTCTTTGTTTTTTGTATCGCTGCGAATGCCGGCACTTACTTCCAGGATTTTTCAACGTTCAGCGTGGGATCGACCTCTTTTGGGGACGGCTCGCAATTGGTGAGCGACCATCTCGGTAGTGTGGCAAGGATTCAAGACAACACGATGCGGGAGTTGACCTTGACGACCGGAACAAATGTCCGAAGCGCGTTCAAGTTGCCCAACCTTGATGGCGTGCCCATCGTTGCATTTTCGGCCAAATGGAACTCACAAATTTACGGAAATGCTGCCGACATGAGCGAAGGCCTCTCGTTTAATTTCGGCCAGCTGAATTCCCTCGATTTGATCTCCACCAATTATGCGCAGGAAGCGGGTTATGCCACCGGTTTGTGTTTCAGTGTGCGGACAGCGACGAATAATAATCCTGGTTTCTATCTCCGGCTGGGCACCAATACCATCGCCTCGCAGCCCTTCAATCCTGTCACGCAATGGGGAAACTTCAACAGCACTCGACACTTCTGGGAAGTGGATTGGCACTACTCCAATGGCCTGACCGTCCGCCTGGATGGCACAACCATTTTCACAAACATTTCGACCGCCGGTTTTGCTCCGTATGCGGACGATCGTTTCGCGTGGGCCGCACGGACCAGCTCATCCTCCGCGGAAGTGCGATTGGATAATATCGTCGTCCTCACCACTGGAAACTTATCGCCCATCGCAGTCTCAGGTCCTTACACAAGCTCGACCAATAATGGCACGGCCAGCAATGCCTTTGATGGCAACCCGGCGACCTTCTGGAACGGCGAGACCAATGGCTGGGTCGAAGCCGGGCTGGCGACGTCTGGTCACCAACTGTGGGTTTTCACGATAACGTCCGCCAACACTGCGGACCGCACAGTCGATCCGAAGTCTTGGAGAATCGGGGCAAGAGTACGCACTTCTGTGATTGATGGCGATGTGCGTGTCGGCGCATTTCTCAATCCCATGGAAACACGGGCCTGGATGGAAAACTGGAGTATCGATGATTACAGCGCCTATCGAATAAGTATTTTGACGAACAACGGTCACCCTTCTTCCACTTGGATTGGAGATATGCACTTCTACGAATATTCCCCGGTTTCCTATTCCATGAATGTTGCGACGACGCCTGTTCTCCCGGTGGGCACAACGATTAGCCTGAGCGGCACGATCAACCCTTACAACATCCCGGTGAACGCCATCTTCGAGTGGGGAACGACCACCAATTATGGCAACACCACTCCCGCACAGCTGATTCCGGGCACGAATGGAAATGTCACCGTCAATGCACTCCTCAATTTTCCTGAAGGTGTGACATATCATTACCGCCTCGTTGGTTCCAACCAGCTGGCCGTCGTGACTGGCACGGATGCAACACTTCAAGTCATCAAGCCGGGCGTCGCCACGACACCGATTACCGTTAAGGTCGTCGACAACATCCGTTTCAGATGCGTCGTCGATAAGAAGGGACTGAGCTTTTACACCTCGACCTGGTTCGAATGGGGTTTAACGACCAACTACGACCACATTACGCCAGCGCAACAGGTATTGGCCCAGGGAACCTCGAACGAGGAGACGATCACCGGTCTTTCTCCCAGCGCTACCTACCACTATCGTGTCGCTGCATCCAATATGGTGGGCATCACCTATGGCCAGGATGTCGCCTTCCAAACGGTCGGGAGCGATATTTCCTGGACGCAAGCGAACGTTGAATCGAATTGGTGGCA
>JAQGOU010000224.1 GCA_028293445.1 Verrucomicrobiales bacterium
CGAGAAAATCACACCGAGAATATTGAAGCCCTCCACTTCTGGAATGAGCGCCCCGAACCCACTGCAGGAATGTTCAATATCCTCATGTCGAAAGCCCATCACGATACTGGTAACCGGTGGATAAGCGACTTGCGTCAGCAATTGAGCATCGACCATTGTTTCCGCAGCCAGATTGATGTCTTTAAACCGGTAAGCGGGCGCGGCGAATAAAACCGCCGAGTGTTCCCGTTCCGTTTCGCCCTGTTCCGTTTTACTGGTGACAACCCACCCTTCGCTGGTTTGCCGAACATGAGTCACCGCGCAACGTAGATGCAGGTCGCTCCCAATTTTGGCAGCGAGTTCGTCCGTGAAGACCTGGAGGCCTTCATCGAAGGAGAACTTCTTCGCGTCCTGCTTGGAAACTTCTTTGCGGCGTTTGCGTTCTCGCGCGCCGAGGAATTGGCCGAGGATCAACGATCCATACTTTTGTTCCAAGGCATGCAGTTTCGGAAAGGCATGTTTGACCGAAAGCCGCGCCGGGTCACCCGCGTAAACACCCGCCACTAATGGATTGATCGCGTAATCTAAAAACTCCTGCCCGAGGCGGCGCTTGACGAATTGCGCCACGGTTTCTTCGACATCTGCGGGAGACTTGGAAATAAAAGGTTCGGCGAATAAACGACTTTTCGCACCGACGGAAAACATGGGTGTTTTGAAAAATCCAACGGCTGAACCCGGCATCTCGATAGGTTTACCGCCCCGGACCAGGTAACGACTTTCGGAGGCGGGATCGGTGTAAAGCTTTCGCTTCTCTAAACCGAGATCGCGGATTAGTTCTGCAATTTTCGGTGAAGTCTCCAGGCAACTATTCGGTCCGCATTCGGCGAGATAACCATTCTGCCGGATGGATTGAATCACGCCTCCCGCCCGACCGCTCGCTTCGTAAACAGTAACCGGCACACCGCGTTGCTTCAGCCGAAAGGCGGCCGTCAGCCCCGTAATCCCCGCGCCAATGATTGCAACCGAGTTCATATGCCTGGCCGAGCGTTGCGCTAAATTGTTTTGGAAAAACGTCGTTCCGTTTGCTTGGGCAAATACTCGTCGAAACGCATGGCTATGTTGCGGATCAACAACCGGCCCAAATCTGTCACCGTAATACCCTGGGGAGTCTTGACGAGCAATCCATCGGCTTCCATGTCGTCCAACGATGCGATTTCCGTGGCGAAATGTTCTTTGAAATCGATACCGAGCAAACCCGACATAACGGAATAATCCAAACCGAGATCGCACATCAGACGCATGATCGTAGTGCGACGAATCTCATCTTCTTTCGTCAGCACATAACCGCGCGTCCAGGGCAACGTTCCCGCTTCGACCGCCGCGTAATACTCCGGCAATTCTTTGATATTCTGCCAATACGTATCGCCGGCCTGGGAAATAGCCGACATGCCGAACGCGTAAATATCCGCCCCACCCCGCGTGCTGTAACCTTGAAAATTGCGTTGCAATGTTTTTTCGCGCTGGGAAATTGTCAGTTCATCGGTCTCGCGTGCGAAGTGGTCCATGCCGATGTAGGCGTAGCCATTCGACGTCAACTTCTCGATGGTCATCTTCAACACCTGCATTTTGGTTTCAGGCGTGGGAAGGATTTTGGCTTCGAGAATCTTTTGCGCCGGCTTCATCCACGGCACATGGGCGTAGTTGAAGACAGCAAAGCGATCGGGCTGCAACGCCAGGATTTCTCCAAGCGTTTTTTCGAATGACTCCGGCGTTTGATAGGGCAGACCATAGATCAAATCGATGTTGATGGATTTGAAGCCCGCTTCGCGCAACCAATCAACCGCTTGCTTTGTTTGCGCCAAAGGCTGAATGCGATGCACCGCTTTCTGCACTTCGGGATTGTTGTCCTGCACGCCCATGGAGGCGCGGTTGAAACCAATTTCGCGCAGCGCCAGAACGTGGTCCTTCGTGACGTGGCGGGGATCAATTTCCACGCCCGCTTCAAAGTCATCCGCAAATTCAAACTGCGCGTGAATCATTTTGCCGAGGCGACGCAGTTCATCGGGCGAAAGGAATGTCGGTGTCCCGCCACCGAAATGAAGCTGCGTCACTTTCCGTTTCGCATCAATGAGTGGGCGAACCAAAGCCATCTCTTTGCCGAGATAATCGAGATACTTGCCGCTGACTTTGTGATCGGTCGTGATGACCGTGGTGCAACCACAAAACCAGCAAAGCGATTCGCAAAACGGCAGGTGAAAATAGAGCGAGAGATCGCGTCCCCCCGCATTGGCCGCCCGGACCTTTTCCTGCAAGGCTGCAACGCCTATGGTTTCAGTGAACTGCGTGGCGGGCGGATACGACGTGTATCGCGGCCCTGGAACACTGTATTTTTTAACGAGTTCTAAATCTACCTGGAGCGTGCTCATTTGAAATTGCGAACGGTGGTCACCAGCGCTTCGATATTTTCCAACGTTGATGTCGGAGGAACGCCATGACCAAGGTTAAAGATAAATCCGTGAGCACCGCGCATCTGGTTCAGCAAACGGTTACTCTCGGCGGCGACAACCTGCGGATTGGTGTTCAGCAAAAAGGGATCAAGGTTGCCTTGCACGCCGACGTTGGCCGGCAAGGAGTCGCGCACGGCGCGCAGATTCATGGTCCAATCCACGCTTAAAACATTCGCGCCGGTGCGCACGAGCGAATCCCAGCTACCGTTGCTACCGCGTGAGAAAACCGTGACTGGAACTTCTTTCTTCAAAGCCGCAACGATCTGCTGCATCCATTGACCCGAAGCCGCATCGAACATGGAATCGGACAGCACACCGCCGTTGCTGTCGAAGATTTGCACCACATCCGCGCCCGCATCGATTTGCATTTTCAGGAAGATCGTCACCGCATCGGTAATCTTCTGGAGCAAACGACAGAACAACGCGTGATCGGAATAGAAGAGCGCCTTTGCTTTGGTAAATTCTTTCGCGCTCCCCTCCAGCATGTAATTGGCGAGGGTCCACGGGGAACCGGCAAATCCGATCAAGGCGTTTTTGCCATTCAGCGCTTTTTTGATCAACTGGAGAGCTTTGACTTCGTACTGCAAACGTTCCGACACAGCCTCAACGCTGAGTTGATCGATATCGCCCGCTGACTTCAGAAGGAAATCCATTTCGATCCCACCCTTCTCTCCGAAACGGTAGCTTTGCCCCAGCGCTTCAGCGATCACGAGGATGTCACTGAAGAGAATGGCGGCGTCGAAATTGAAGCGGCGAATCGGCTGGAGGGTAACTTCCGTGGCGAGTTCCGGGCTTTGCACGAGTTCGACGAATGTATGCTTTTCTTTCAGCGCGCGATATTCAGGCAGGCAACGACCGGCCTGTCGCATCAGCCACACCGGCGGACGATCCACTGGGAGACAGTTGCAAGCGCGCAGAAATCGGTCGCGACTCGTTAACTCGCCGAATGATTCATTGGCGACCTTTGCGTTATTATTCGTCGAGCTCTTCAAAACGGGAGCGCTTGTCATGTGCGATGAAAAATTAAAACTGTCGTGGGCAAACTGCTGCACGCCGTTTGGCGAGTTCTTAACATTTCTTGCCCTCATCTAGTCATACGCTGGTTAGGTCTGGCTTTCAACAAATTGCGCGGGTTCCAAGACCACGGTCGCCTTTTAAGGAACGCAGTTGTGTCGCAGCGCGCAGGTTCGGAGTCCCGGCTTTAGCCAGCAGGGTGCTCGCATGTCGATTCACTTGAAAACTTTCAACACCACACCGTTTACGTATATCTCACCGGCTAAAGCCGGGACTCCGAACCTCCCATTGGTTCCCCACCCAACACGGCCGCGCTCCGATTTATTCCTTAGGTAGCCGTCAGGATTTCACCCCCAACACTTCGCCTTTAATTCTTTCCAGCCGCAGCTACATTGAAAACAAGTCAATAAAAACGGTTGCATTGAAAAACTATTTTCTCAAACTCCGGCTCTTTGTGCGCAAACGAAAACTTTTATCGAGCCTGATCCTTGGCCTCCTCATGGTTCTCGTGCTGACCGGTTGTGGCACGGTTCATTTTTATTCCCAGGTGGTGCGCGGCCAAATGCAGATCTGGCGCAGCGAACGCCCAATCAAAGAAGTGATCGCTGACCCCACCACAACCGCCCGTCTCAAGGGGAAACTCGAACTGATCCTTAAAGCCCGTCAATTTGCCGAACACGAACTCAATCTCCCGGCCGACGAGAATTATCTGCTCTACGCCGATTTGCATCGCGAACACGTCGTCTGGAACGTTTATGCAGCACCCGAACTATCACTCACACCCAAGTCGTGGTGGTATCCGTTCGCTGGCCGCTCCACCTATCGCGGTTACTTTTCGGAAAAGGACGCCAAAGAGTTTGCTGGAAAACTGGCGAAGAAAAATCTGGATGTTTACTTCGAAGGGATCGACGCCTACTCCACGCTCGGCTGG
>JAQGOU010000238.1 GCA_028293445.1 Verrucomicrobiales bacterium
TGAGAAAACTTTCGTTGGTTGGCAAAAAGATTTCCGCGCAAGCAGACGTAAAACTCGAGATCATTGTAGGGATGGTCAACGGTGGCGGTTTTCAACACGCCGCCTTCACCACGACCGTAACCGCCGCCCAGCAAGAGCGCTTCGATCTGACCTTCGGGAACCAACTGCCGTGCTGCCTCCCGAACTTTGTCGCACAGGAGGGCGAGCCGCTCTTCGAGCGCGCTGTCACCATCTAATGTGAATCGGCGATTCATTTTGAGATGCCATCACCGCAGTAGCGGCGCCAACAAATGACTGTTTCAGAGAGATACTCTTCGATTTGATTGATGATCACTGGTTCGGCAAACCGCAATCGGACTTCGTGATAACCAGTGTTGGCAATCTGCTCGCGCAAGGAAGGGTCGGCGTCGAGTTCGAGAATGCGCTTGGCCAGTTCCTCCGGGCTTCCGGCGGTATAAGTGAGCGCGTTTTCCTTGTGTCGAAACAGTTCAGGGCTGCCGCCGGTCATCGTGCCAATGACAGGAATGCCGCTGGCCATGGCTTCGAGTGGTGCCAGCGCAAAGGGCTCAGGCCATTCCGACGTGAAGAGCAAAGCGTCGTGTGCTGCGTAGATGGCGGGCATTTGTTCGGGAGTCGAACTGCTGTAGAAAGTCACGGGCAGACGTTGCTCCTGGACAAATGTTTTTAGCGTCGTTTCGTATGCTTCCGTTTCGCCGCGCCCATAAATGCTCAGGCTTCCAGGAAACTTATCGCGCAACAAAGCCATCGCTCGCAAAGCGGTCATAATGCCTTTGTCTCCATTCAGACGACCGACATAGAGCAGTCGTTGCATCGATGCGCTCGCGGATTTCGGCTTACTGGTGAAACGCTCAATCTTCAGCGGACAATAAATCACTCCGCCATGGCGCACATTGTAACCGGCAGCAGCGGTAAACTCTCGCAACGCCTGACTGCAAAAGTAGATGCGTGGAAAGCGAAGACGTTTGGCGGGATTGGTGGGTGCAATCTTGTGCGAGCGATGACGATTACCATTGAGCGTCAAGGCAAAGCGCAACAGGCGCGTTCCGAGGGAAGCCTCCGGATCATTCCACCAGCGCAACCAGACGTCGGCTTTGGTGGCGCGGGCAATCCAGTGATCGCAGACGGCGAATACGCGCGGCAGACTGGTGCGTTGCAGGGTGAAGAGCATTGATTTAGAAAGGCCGCTCAGATTCCAGACGTAAACAAGTTCGGGCTGAACGCGCAGCAACGCTTTGCGAAGCGCATCATTATTGCGTCGTTCCAATTGAAAGAGCTTATGAATGCCCAGCCAGGGATGACCGAATAAACCGTGGATACTCAATTCCCGTGTGACTCCCTCCTCCCGAAATGGGGAACCGCCCGCGACGCTGTGATCGGACGTCAGCACTTCAACCGAATGGCCCCGGGCTTGCAATGCTTTGACGACAGTCTCGCAATGCAGCTCGTAGCCACCCTCATAGTGAGGTGGATAAAGATTGGTCAAGACGAGAATTTTCATCGGATCGTGTTCTGTAGTCCTTCCACCCCCTTTTAAACCCATCGAGTTTACCCCGCCTTTGATGCCAACGAATGCGCCCGGCGTGAAACAACTCGCCCAGGCGTTTCTGTCGCGCACAAAACCTCATGTCATGGCGAAAGTCACTGGCCCACCCCAATATGAGCGTTCGCCACCAATTGAAATAATTTGGATTTTCCTGCCATGACGCCGCGAGAGCGCGCGCATCGCCGAAGCTCCGTTTATACGCCTGTGCCGGAGTGTAGTTATGCGAATGCATCACCACGGAGTCTGGCACGTAAACAACTTTATAACCCCGCGACTTCGCCCAGCGCGTGTATTCGTCGTCCTCGGCGTATTGAAGTTTGTCGAGGAATCCGCGTTGGGCCCAGATGTCCTTTCGAAGTCCGCTGCTTACCATGCTGAAAAAATGATCCCAGGTTCTTGATTCACGTTGTGGCCCAAAGCAACGGGCGTAATCACAGGCGAATACGGCCTGGCAATCGGGTCGTGGAATTTGAGTGCCGAATACCGCCGCGGCGGTTTTGTCGAGAAGGCCTTCCGCGAGCGGACGCAGCCAGTTGTCGCCCTGTGGCGTGGCGTCTGCGTTCAGAAAGATTCCATATTCTGACTGTGCCAGGCACATGCCGTGATTCATCACGCGACTGGGATTGTATTCGTGCGGCTGGATCTGGACGAAATGCCGTGGCTTAAAGGCGCGGATGAGGTCAGCGGAGCCATCGACGGACCCGGAGTCGATGACGATTAGTTCCCAGTTTTTGTAATTCTGCCGACGAAGCGCCCCCAGCGTTTCATGCAACGCCCAGCCTTCGTTATAGGAGCGCAGAATAATGCTGACCAGTGGTTCTTTCATACTGGTGAAAAGCGTCGGGTGATAAATTTTCCAGCGTGGGAAAACTTGAGAATCAACATTTGCTTCTCCTCAAGGGTCAGCGCCCGTTTCCACAAGCAGAACGCGCCCACGCCCATGGCAAGCGCCGACTGGCCGAGGAAGAGGAAGATGTTTGTGCGAAAGTCAAACCACGGCATGAACCGGCCGACGATCACGAACGCGAGTTGAGGCACACAGGCGAGCCAGATCGGAAAGAGGACCGTTCGGGCCAATTGCAAGGCCGTGAGATTCGCTTCACGAGCCGCCCAGGGCCAAAGATAGAACCATCCGAAAACTGTAGTGGCGATGAGCGAGGCGATCGCTACGCACACTACATTTTTAAAATGCAAAACCAGCGCAACACTGAGGCAGAGATTCAGCAGCGCTTCCCCGACACCGAGCCACATCAGTTTTCGTTCGTGTCCGCACATCATGAAGATGCGCTTGGAAACACTTTGCGTTACCAGGATCATGTAGGCCCAGAGGAGAAGCACCTCGCCGATCCAGAACGTTTCGGGACTGGCGACTTTATCACCGGTCAAGAGACGCAAGATTCCTTCCATGTAAAAGGCGCAGATAAAGTAAACCGGGGTGGCAATCATCACGCTAAAGCGAGTGCCGTTAATCAGCAGCTTTTGGAGAAAGACCTTATCCCCCTTGGCGTGAAGGTGGGCGGCTGCGGGTGAAAAGGTATCTGGCAACTGCTGGGCAAAGGCCATGAACATTTCCGCCGCCTTCGCTCCCGCCTGGTAAATCGCGATCGCCGAAACAGCGAGAGTTGTGCTCAGGACAAGTTGGTCTGTTTTGGTCAGAATCAAATTGCTGACCGTGCTGATATAAGCGAACACCGAGAACTGAAGGGTTTTCGACACCATTCCCCACGAGAAGAGG
>JAQGOU010000295.1 GCA_028293445.1 Verrucomicrobiales bacterium
CCGGCCGCGCGCGCCATCTGCGTGATACGAGCGATCGCCATTTCAACCTCTTTCGGCGCCATCAACATGAGATCCGCGAGCTCATCGATAATCACAACGATATAAGAAAGCTTCTCAGGGATAACGATGTCTTCGTCGCGAGGCACCACGATCGCCTCGTCCAGTTCTACGGCGAAACCATCCTGACTGGCTTCGATTGATTCCTTGGTCGCCATGAGAGGCAGCTCGGGTTCCGCTTTGGGTATGGGCGCATCCTTCGGGCGTTCGTTAAAGGATTTGATGTTACGCACGCCGACCTTCGCAAAGATCTGATAGCGCTTTTCCATTTCATTCACGACCCAGCGCAAGGCCAGAATAACTTTCTTCGGATCGGTGACGACCGGGACGACGAGATGCGGCAGCACATTGTATTGCTGCAGTTCGACCACCTTGGGATCGATCATCACGAAACGCAATTGATCGGGCGAGAAGCGATAGAGTAACGAGGCGACAATAGAATTGATGCAAACCGATTTGCCAGAACCAGTGCTGCCGGCGATAAGCAAATGCGGCATTTCCGCCAGGTCAGCGATGATCGGATTGCCGTAAACGTCTTTGCCGAGCGCCAACGGAATACGCGCCTTCGACTTCTGCCATTCTTCCGACTCCAACAGATCGCGCATGATGACTTTTGTCTTCACCAAATTCGGCACTTCCACGCCGACGGAACTCTTCCCCGGAACGGGGGCAAGCATGTTGATGCGTTCTGCTTTAAGGGCAGCGGCGATATTGTTATTCAACGCCGTGATGCGCTCAAACCGCACACCGGGCGCAGGATGTAATTCGTAACGAGTAATCGTTGGCCCCTTCGTGATGTCCCCGACCGACACATCAATGTCGAACTGCGCGAGCGTCTGCTTCATCAACTGCGCATTGGCCATTAACTCTTCTTTGGATTCCGTCGGCTTAATGGTTGTATCCGGGTGCTGCAGGAAATCCTGGGGCGGCAAACGGTAGTTGCCGATCAGAGGGGTGGAAGCGACGGAAATTGGTTTCGCTTTCTTCATCCCCAAGACACGCGGCTTGACGGTCGGCGTGAACACAGGCAACGGTTCGTCGTCCTCATTCTTTTTCTCCGGCTCTGCAACTTCGCCATCGGTGACCACGGCCTCGACCGCCCCTTTGTCTGCCTTCTTTCCGTTCTTGCCCAAAATGTCAGCAGATGTTGCCGCCGCAACTTCGCTAGCGGAAATAACAATCACTTCGTCTGGAGGTTGGATTTCCCGTTCTGCGGCTTCGGCCTCAAGCTGCTTCTTCGTCTTTGGCTTTGAGGTTGGGACGCTCAAGTCACGGATCAGCGGCTCAGGCACAGGCAGTCCATCGGCGCCAAGACCGCTCGATACCATCGCCTCTTCGGGTTCCTCAATTTTTTTGGATTTGCCCTTATCCTTGTCGACCTGCTCCTGCAATTTCTTGGCCTGCTTTTCCAGATCGCGCGCTTTGCGATCGAGCTGCTTTTCTTCATCGGTCGCATTTGCGTCCACCTTCTTTGCTCCCGGTAATAAACTCCGGACCCATTCTCCAAATTGGAAGTTCGTGAGAAAGATCAGGCTCACAAGATAAATGGTGGCGAAGATAATTGTTGCCCCCGGCTTACCCAGCAGGGCCGTGAGTTGGTTTTGAGCGATCGAACCCAAAATGCCGCCCGCGTTCGGCGCATTAATATTCTGACGCAATCGTTCCAGCCAGCCCGAGTAAATCCCGAGCAATCCGAGAAATGAAAAGAACAAAACGATGGCCCAGAGCCAACGGCGGCGAATGTACGAGAGAAATTCAAAAAGATGTCCGAGCCCAAACGCCAGCAATAACGGTGGCATGACGAACGCGCCCGCCCCGAACAGAAAGAACAATCCATTCGCTAGCCAGGCTCCGAACTTGCCGAACTGATTGTGAACGGGCGAATTGGGCGGATTGCAGACGCTGGCCAAATCACAGCGGTCGAAGGAAAACAATGCGACCACGAGGAGCAGAGAGGCGGCGATGAAGACAATCCCAATGATGTCGTTAAAGCCGTGATGTGGTTTGGGAGTCGAATCTTTCCGTGCCATGAGCGCAAAGTTTAGGGTTCACCTGCCAAAGTTCAAAGTTCAAAGTGCACGCGGATTGATTTGACTGTCCTGCATGAAGCCTGAACATTGACCTACAACTCGGAATTTCCAACTATGCCCGGCGAACCGGTTTCCAGAATCAGGAAGATACAAGAGCAGGCACAGGCAATCCTGCAGGAGAGGCATGTCGTGCAGCAGGACAAAGCCTCCCGACTCCACAAGTTCATTCATTTCTGGATTTTTCTCGCTCGCAACTTTTCCAGTAATCGCTGCCCAGTCCGTGCATCGGCCCTGGCCTACACGAGCATCCTTGCGCTCGTTCCTGTCCTCGCGGTGGTCATTAGTATTTCGACAAGTCTTCTTAAAACCAAGGATGGTGAAAAGCGGATCGAAACCGCAATCGACACGTTGGTGAGCAAAATGGCCCCGCAACTCGGGTTGATTTCACAAAATACAGACGGGACAACGGTCAACCCGCGCAAAGAGGTCGTGGCAAAAATCAAAGGATTCGTCGACAGCGTCAATGGTGGAACCTTGAGCACCATGGCGTCACTCGCCTTGATGTTCATTGCCATTTCACTCCTCGTGAATATCGAGAATACGATGAACGATATTTGGGGCGTCACACATGGGCGGACCTGGGGGGCACGGGTCGTGCAATACACGGCGACGCTCGTGCTAGGGTCCATCGGAATTTTCGCGGCACTGGCACTCAATGCCGGACCCTACTTACCTGCGACCAAAGCACTGCTGGACTCCCTGCCGTTCGTTGGACATTTGTTATACAGCTTCCTTCCGGTCGTTCTGCTCATGGTCGGGTTTGCCGTGTTCTATCGGTTGATGCCGAACACCAAAGTGGAATGGTCCGCGGCATTCGTTGGCGGAGCGCTGGGTGGCGGGTTGTGGCACCTGACGAATCTCTTGAACGTTCTGTTCGTTAAGCAAGTCGCCAACAACATGAGTATTTATGGGAGCCTGGGCGTCATTCCAATCTTGTTGGTCGGGATTTATTTCTCGTGGCTGATCCTGCTATTCGGTGCGCAGACCGCCTACGCGTTTCAGAATCGACGCGTTTATCTCCAGGAAAAGGAAGCGCAGAGCGTGAGCCAACGCGGGCAGGAATTCATTGCCTTGCGCGTGATGACGTTTATCGCGCAGGAGTTTTACAAAGGCGAATGTCCGCCCACCAGCACCCGCATCGCAGAATCGATCGGCGTCTCCAGCAGACTGATTGGCCGCGTCATTCAACCGCTTCTGGAAAAACATCTCGTCATCGAAGCCTCATCCTCCCGCGAAACGGATGGAGTCGCCTTTGCTCCCGGACGGCCGCTGGACAAGATTTCTTATCAAAATATTCTCGACGCCATGCGGACCGGTATCGGTCAGGAGCTTGCGACCAAAGAGGAGCCCGCGCGTGAACTGGTGCAGAAACAATTTGAAAAAATTCGCGACGCGGAACGAGCTGCGGGTGACGAAGTTACACTGGAGGCGTTAGTGAAAGCGACAACGGGAAGTTCCTTCGAGACCAAAGCTGTGGCCTCTTGATTCTTGACTCGCGGCGTCCAGAACTCGCAACCTGTCCCAATGATTATTGGTGTTCCAAAGGAAATTAAGCATCAAGAGTATCGCGTCGCACTGCTCCCTTCCGCAGCGTATCAACTCATCAAGCGTGGCCATCAAGTCGTGGTGGAACGCAACGCCGGAGTGGGCACTGGGTATCCCGACGCCGATTACGAACAAGCCGGCGCGCAGCTCGTTAGCGAGCACAAAGCTGTTTTCGAAAAGGCCGATCTGATCGTCAAAGTCAAAGAGCCGCAGGAATCGGAACTGCCGCTCCTGCGCCCGGGCCAAATTCTTTTCACCTATCTACATCTCGCCGCGAGCAAAAGCCTCACGGAAGGTCTTTTGAAATCGGGCGTGACTGGCATCGCTTATGAAACTGTCGAAGTGAATCGTCGGCTGCCGCTGCTGGAACCGATGAGCGAAATCGCGGGACGCATGTCCGTTCTCGTCGGCGGATATTTTCTCGCGAAACATAATCAAGGCGTCGGCGTGCTGCTCGGCGGTGTTCCGGGAGTTCTGCCCGGACGCGTCGTTGTGATCGGCGGCGGTGCTTCGGGAATTAACGCAGCGCGCATGGCCACAGGCCTGGGCGCAGACGTCACTGTGCTTGAAGTCGATTTGGAACGGATGCGCTTTCTGGATATCACACTGCATACCGCGCATACCCTTTACTCGAGCGAAGCCCATTTAACGGATCTATTGCCCACGGTCGACTTGCTGATCGGCGCCGTTCTCGTTCCCGGCGCGAAAGCGCCGAAGCTGATTAGCCGCAGCATGCTTCGCAAGATGAAACCCGGCAGCGTGCTGGTCGACATCGCCATCGATCAAGGTGGTTGCGCGGAGACCTCTCGCCCGACCACGCATGACAATCCGACTTATATCGAAGAAGGTGTGGTTCATTACTGTGTCGCGAATATGCCGGGCGCGTACGCCCGCACCGCTACCCAAGCGCTCACCAACGTCACTTATCGCTACATTGAACAGCTGGCTGATCTCGGTTTGAAAGAGGCATGCCTGAAACAGCCATCCCTCGTCAGCGGCATCAACGTGATGGATGGAAAACTGACCCACAAAGTCGTCGCCGACGCGCACGGGATGAAATACGAAGCTCTCCCGTTTTAAGCGTTGGTAATTGCTTTGGTTTCCCAAAGCAACATCGGGCGTAGTCTTGTTCCGGCGTAGATTTCCGAACCAACATCACACCCCTTTCCTGTTCCGGAGCAAAATTCCGAAGCAACATCGACCCCCTTTTCTATTTCGGACCCGATTTCCGAAACGCCCGCGTCCGGCGACCAGAAAATGGTCCCAATTCCGAAACGACATCGATGCCATTTTCTAGAAAAAGGCTCCAAAACGAACCAACATCGATACCATTTTCTGTTTGGGAACAAAATTCC
>JAQGOU010000321.1 GCA_028293445.1 Verrucomicrobiales bacterium
ATCGATGCGATTGCTGCCGACCTTCCCGGAAAACTCGCTCAATTTCACCGTGATCTCCGGGGCCAGCTTGTTGCCTTTATCCTGCGCGGACAATTTGATCTTCGCATTGAGCTGGCCTGATTGCGCCAGATCAGGTTGACCTACGAGACGGCCGAGGTGTTGCAAGGCTGCATTGATCGTGGCCTGGATGTCGCCGGTTTTATCGGTCAGGGAATAATTACCACTCGCTGAAACCGTGGCCGCTTCCTGTCCTGCCTGCGCCACGTCGACGCGCAAATTGGAGATATCCAGTTTATCGAAATTCGCAATGTGCGTCTTCGAGGACACATTGATGTCGGCGCGTTCCACTTTGTTACTGCCGAATTGGCCGGAGTAATTCTGCAACCGCACGAGCAACGTGCTGTCGAGATCTTTACCCGCTCGCTTGGAAACGACATCCAGGTTTACGTTGAGTTGACCGGCCTGCGCTGCCTCGCCCGCAAACGCTTTCCAATCCGCGAGATTCAGTTTCGTGACCTCGAGCACAAACGCCGATTCATCCACCGCCTCCGCGCCCTTGCCCCAATCGAGCGTCATCGGCTTGGAAAGTTTCGCACTCAGCAACGGCTGCTGATTCTGCGTTCCGGTGAAGGTGAACGTCTTGATGAGCGCTGATTCCGCCGGCAAATCGACCGAGACGCTATAGTTCGCCTGAAGATCAACCGCTGGCGTAGTCTGGTTCGTCCGCGTGACACTGAAAGACTTCGCGACCAACTGCCCGACGACCGCAATCGCTTTGCCACCTTTCGTCAATTCGATTTCGCTTTGTGAATCGATCTTGGTGTCGCCGAAATCCATTCCCTTTGGTCCGCCGAAGACATTCAAAAGCTGCCGGTCTATCTGCGTGATTTCGGCCTTCAACTTGCCTTCCACCTTCGCCGCGTCGAACGGACCGCTCACCCGCACCGCACCGAGTTGATTCCCCGCTTTCGAAAAGCGCAGCGCGAAATCTTTGATTTCAGTCGGGGAGATATCGCAATCAAGCGCGCTGCTCAAATTGGCGACTTCGGCGAAATTGCCCGTGGCCTGATCCACATCGAACGAGAGTTTTCCCTTGGCGTTCTTTGGCAGAAGATTTTGTTCGAGCGCATATTCAAACCCGCCGGCGAGTTTCGCCTGCAACGTGCTGGTCTGATTATTCGTGCCCGTTGTATCCATTTGAATCTGCGATGCAATGGTCAGATTTCCCGAGGAACCATTCTTCAACTGGTCGAGTTTGACATTGAGATTGGAGATGTTGACCACCTGACGCGCCCCGCTCTTATCGGTGGAGATCTGTTGAACCGTCGCGTTTTGCAACGAAACATTTTTGATGTTGATCTGCGGCGGCTTCTCTTCTTTGGCCGGTTTCGTTTCTGGCTTGGAGGGTTGGCCCGCCGTTCCTTTGCCGCCTTTTTTCGTAAACGCATCCAGGTTGCTCGTGCCATCCGCGTTCTGAACGATCTTGATCACTGGCGAAACCAGCGTGGCTTCATCGACGTTGATCTTGCCGCCAATAATATCCATCAAGGAATAGCGGGCGATCACTTCTTCCGCCTCGAGAATCGGTTCCTGACCTTTGGTCTGCACCTTGAGCTTGTGCAGTTTCACACTGGAAAAGGGGCTGATCGAAGCATCGGCCACCGTCACATCCGCGCCGAGCGAACTGCTCACTTTCGGCAGAATAAAGCCTTTCAAGAATGCGGCGCTCGTGCCGACGAAATAGACCACCACGAGCAGCAGAACCAGGACTCCTGCCACTATCCCTAACTTCTTTCCAATCGATCGACGTTTTTTCGGTGTTTCAGACATAAAAGTAATGAATCGTTCCTAAGAGAAAACTACCATCAGGCAAACCCCCCGCCGTGTTCCGGCAACTTAGTGCCGGTTTTGACCGTTGTCACCAGCCGAGTGTTCATCGGGGCCGGCTTTGGTGCCTGAAAAGAGGAGCCGCGTCGATGTTTTTCTTCCTCGCCTGGCTTATGGCCAACAGGTAATCGGCAATAGGCGATAGCCAATAGCCAATCGGCGATCACGTCGGCTATCGGCTATTGCTTATTGGCGATGTGAGTGAAACGAGCCCGTCGAGCTCAGCAGAACCGTCAAACCAGAAAAGCCTCCCATTTTTACGTCCCCAAAAAGATTCCGCGAAAAATCTCAAAGAATTTTGCTTCCCCAAAAAACTCACTTCGCATTGCCGAGACGATACAAGGCTTCCTCGGAGGCCATCCACACTTCACTGGCATTTACCTGGATCGAATGAATTGCCCCGGCGATTTCACAACGCTGTTCCACCGTATTGGATTGCAGATTGAATTTCGCCCAAAATCCCTCGCCACCAACCCAAAGTGAGTCTCCATCCAACGCCACGCACTCGACCTCGGTCAACGGCGTTCCCGTCCACTGACCTGAAGCAAGAGAATAGACCCCAATGGCTGATTGTGATCCGAGCACCACGTGCTTGGAGTCGGACACCAGGCAATTCAGCGAATACATATCAATCGCTGGTTTAAGGGACCAGACGTTCTGCGTTTTCCAACGATTCTCGGCCAACCATCCTTTTTGAAGTCCCTTTCCTTTCACTGCCAGCCAGACTTCGTTCGACGATACGAGTGCGATCCCAACCACCGCTTTGCGCGGCGGTTCGGTATAAGACTCTGCGTTGTGCGTGACCAAATCAGGCAACGGAATCCCGCCGGGTTGCTGGCTTCCAGACGGCAAGCCCACAAGAATGGTGCTTTTGCTTACCATGCCTAGAGCGATTGCGGTGTTGGTGGAACGGGGAGCATTGGTCGCCGTCGTCGTGGGTACCGGCATCATTCGCCGGAGCGACGAGTCATAATACATAATTGGAGTCTCCGGCCTCACTGAGAGGTTGGGAGTGAGTCCAGTGAATGCTCGCGTCGTCAGGTCGAGATAACCAACGCCACCTTTCTCACCGAACTGAAATCCGATCCACAGCTTATTTCCATTCAGGTAAAGCGTTTTCAGATATGGAAGGAGGAGCCCGTTCGTTTCGGTATAGGTTTTGAAATGCTTCAGGTCGCGACTCACTTCGATCAACCCATCTCCCAACGTTGCCAGCCAAAGACTCTCGGTTGTTGGAACAATAGAAATGATGCGATGAGCAAGATTGAGTGGCCATTCCACTTCTGTCATTTGCCGCGAGGCCTTGTCGTAGCGAAAGAGAATTGAACCATCGCCAATCCACACCTGCGGACCATCATCGGCGAACGCAAATGCGTGACCGAAATGAAATATTTCATCGACTGGCCGGCATTCTCTGGAAACGGGTTTGACAGGCTCCGGAGCCGATTTAGTGAACTGAGGCTGATCCTCGCCCCGGCTGAACTTGCCGTAATACTCCTCAAAGTACGAGATCAAACGCGGATGATTTTTCCTGAGTTCTGGAAGAAGGTCCTCGAGGTATTTTCTGGATTGCTCGCGATCCTGCACGAGATACGCGAAATATTGGTGTTCGCCCAAGAGCGCTTTTACATCGACGGAAATCTTTTCGTCCAAATTCTTTTCCGCATCATCGCAGGCTTCTAAAAGCATTTGGCGCTGAAACTTCAGCTGCTCGGGACGCGACATTTTCCCGCTTTCGGTCAGGTTTCTCATCGCCTCCTGGAATCCAAGACGAAGGTCGTTTCGATACATTCCGGGCTTCAAATAATCCCGGTAGGCCTTGCGAAACAGGTCGAAGGCGCGACGGTCGTCTTCCTTTAAATACGAATGCGCCAGTAATCTCCTGGCGATCATGATCATGGGACGATTGGTCGTCCCGGCGAGGACCTCCCCGATATATTCACGCGCCTCAGTTTTGTTATCGACCTGCACATCCAACAGGCAAGCCCCGAGAAGTATTCTCGCTTCCATATTATCGGGGTCGAGCAACAGAGCCGTTTGGAAGGATTCCATGGCCTCGCTTAAATTCTGCCGCCTTTTCTGCCGCTCCATTTCGCCCTCGAACGGGAAGTAACCGGCGATGCGTCCTTCAAAAAATGTGCCCAGCGAAGGATTAACCTCATCAGACGTGAAACCAAATCGCGCCCGTTCGGTACCACGATCCAATTGGAGTCGCGCTTCCTGGCGATGATCCGCACGCGCCGTATCGACGGGCGCAGAGACAACTTTCGTCACCGTTTCGAGAAGTCGCTGATCGAGCGTGGAGCCGGGCGTCTCTTTGAAATCAAACCGCTCTTGTGTCGCGCCTACTTTTTGAATCCGAAGCAAGAGACTGATTTTTGACTGCCCATCCTGAAACGATTGATAGACGCCATCGACGAGAAAGAACGCGGGTTGCGGCAGGACCGTGGTCGCGGACTTTTCCGTGAGCCCCGCCAGGTTAAGCCGCAACTCTTTCAGCAAGGGATTGATCATCGAGCGTTCCACAATGGAAAATCGTGTTCCCTGGTAGTTTCGTTCGAGCAACGTCCGAAACTCTTTGCGAAACTCACGATAACGATCGTTGATGCTCATATCTTCAAAGCCTCCGATCCCGATGAAGACTCGGTTGGAAAGTGCGCTTTTATTTTCAACCGATGCCGTCAAAAACTTTTGGATAGGTTCGACATAATTCAAGACATTGCTCCCCAATGGCAGACAGGTGAGATCTCGGATGATTCCCGTTTGCGCGTCGAGTATTTTGGCGACGATGGCATTGGACCCCTGCAATTTCACCATCGAGCCACACAATAACCAGTCAGCGTTCAGCAACTGCCCGACTTTGATCGCATCGGCTGGTTTCGAAATGTGTGCCAGTGAAATGGATATCTCGTTCGCCGCCAAATCGATCTTCTTGCGTTCGACCAACTCGAATTGGGTTCCCTGCGAGAGTCTTGCGGTCAGAAGTTCGCAGAGAAGGGCATCGGCGGTTCTGCTTTCCGCATTGTCTCCAAGAAGGCTGAACCCGGCAACAGCGAGGCGAACAGGATGCCCGGCAGTTTCAGCGCGGGAAGATAGGACAAGCCCGAGTAAGACCCCAATGTAGACAAAAAAACCCTTTTTAAATCGCATAATCTTCAGATAAGACAATCTTCCGCACTGTTCCTTTGAATTAACCAGAGGAAAATGGGACCAACATAAAACTTCAAAGGAAATCATTGTTTCGATTGTCTCATTTTGGAACTACGCTCAATCCCGAACTAGAAATTGAATGAAACACCTGTGCCGATCGAGATTAACCCTTTGCGTGTGGATACTTTTGGCCATGGCCTTTGTCGGGACCGGACGTGGGGAAACCATCGATGAGCAGTTATTCGCCGCAGCGCAAAGTGGCAACATCGAAGTTGTCAAACAAAGCCTCGACCGAGGCGCGCACGTCGATGCGAGAGATGATCGCGGATGGACCCCTTTACACGCGGCATTGAAGAGCGGCCAGGTCGAAGTCGCGAAACTCCTGATCCAGCGCGGCGCGGACCTTAAAGCCAGGACAAAGAAGGGAAGCATCGTGCTCACGT
>JAQGOU010000343.1 GCA_028293445.1 Verrucomicrobiales bacterium
GAAGTGCAAAAGATTTTGAGCCATCGAGTATCGCTCGATGCCATTGCCACGGCCACCTTTGGCGTGGAGAAAACTGCGGAAGGTTTACAGGCCATCCGTTGGTTCAAAGAAGGTAAGCTGCTCGAGATCGCCGAGTACTGTTGTTACGACGTAAAGATCACTCGTCTCGTTCACGAGTATGGAGTTCAGCAGAAACAACTTTTCTTCAACGACAAATTCGGGAAGAAAAATGTAATGAACATCTCCTGGTAGGTTATCTCTTCAGAGACGCGATTGCGGAATTGGCCTGACGCAATTTATTCGAGAGATCGAGGGCAACGTTCTTCATCACCACCATGCCCAGGTGAGGTTCGCGTTGGACGAGATCACTCATTTCCGCACGTTTGGCGACAAGCAAGATGCTCGCTTGATTCGCAACGGCAAATGCGGTGCGCGGTGCGCCATCGAGGAAAGCCATTTCACCAAAAATCTTTCCACTCGGAACCGACGCGATTGGACTGGCTGCTTCTTCGAGAAGAATATCCACCTGTCCGCGCATGACGATATAAGCCTCTTCTCCATCGTCGCCTTTTTTAAAGATGCGTTCGCCGGGACGGAATAGTTTTTGGGTGAAGAGCCGCGCGATCTTGCGCAATTCACCGTCGCCGAGCCCATCGAAAATTGGGAGGCCACGCAACAGGTTGATAATCGCGACGCCCACCTTTTGATCCTGAAAATTACGGTCGATCACCTCTGCGATTCCACGTGCCTCCGTGGTGAAATCGACACCGTCAAGGGCATACGCCATGTTCAACTTGACCATTTTGACGACGTCCGCGTAGGTGCCGTTTTTCAGGTAGAACGCGGGCAGGTACGCTACGGGAACAAACCCCAATTGTTCGGCCGTTTTGAGCAGACGAGGTGATGTGACGAGCACATCCATTTCAATATAAACCGGGCTGAACTGTTCCTGGACTGACTTGACCGCCTGCTGCAAGAGCGATCCCATCGACAAATCATTGATCGCAAAGGCTTCGATGAAACGGATACAGCGATCGACGCTGTCAAAGTAATAGGCGAGTCCCGCCACAATGGTTTCGCCCTGCTGACCTAAAACAGCCTGATAGGTACCAGTGCAATCCACACGCATCAAGCCGAGCCCCAAGTTGAATGCGCCGGAAATTTCGGTCGGCGGATTTGAATGTGCGCAATGATCACGCCACAATTGGAAATCTTCGAAGCTTGCCAGATGGACCTGCAACTCATTTTGCAATGGGTAGCCGGTCGCTCCATCGCGTACACGAATCGGATTGGAAATTTTCAGCTTCTCGAGCGCGACCTTCGCCAATTCACTGATTTGCGGTAAAGATTCCGAGAGCGGAAGCCGGGTCATCAAGACCTGGTTGGAAACGCGGACGTAATAAAGTATTCCTGCCCGGGCCTGAACCATGTGTTTGAACGGCTGAAAACCGACGCAAGCATATCCTGCGTTTTCGTAAACAATCTGCTGAGAGTTATCGAGCGCGGGTACTCGCGAAACGACCATCTGATTTCGCTCCATGGCGATCTCATTGATCTTCTTCAATAAAGCTTTCGCGGAACCATCGGCAAAACTGGAGCGCCGATGCAAATTGCGGCCGAGGTTTAAAACGGGATTCTGATTTGCATCCGGGGCCTGGAGAATGGTGATGCTGCAGCTGAGTTCGCCATCGACATCCGCCACCCAGGTTTCGTTACCGTTCAGGTGGTCGAGATTGGTTTCAATCCAGGCAAGATCGTAGACTTCTTTCGCGGGATATTCTTTTCCAAAAGTCTCCTCAACGAGTTCGCGCCATTGCGCGGCGTCCCCCTTTGTTGCCTGACGAATTGTTGCCATGAAATAGCTGCTTTATTTTAATTTGGTGCCCGCGACAGGACTTGAACCTGTACGATGTTACTCACTAGAACCTGAATCTAGCGCGTCTGCCAATTCCGCCACGCGGGCACAGTTAGGGAATGAGAATACACTGACTGATGCGCAGCTGCCAGCACGATTTCTCATGCGAGCGAGCGCGAAACCTAGCAAAACTTTTGCGCAACGCAAGTCAGCACTGCGGCTATTTCCATGACGCCTCTCGAGGCGTTAGCGGGAGGCAGCGAGGTCTTTTTTGGAGAATATACGATTGGATTCCTCAAGGTTTTCTTTGGAACCAATGTCGAACCAGATCCCTGGAACGGTCCACGTATAGAATGGCGTCCTCTGATACAACCACTGCACGAGCCGGCCCGGCTGGTCCGGATTGTTTCCTTCCGCCACGTATTGTTTGATCAACGGCAAGGTCGACTTCGGATAATAATAGAGCGCGATACCCGTCAGCGTGCTCTTGGGTTCTTTCGGCTTTTCCTCAAAGAAAGTGATCTTCCCTTCTTTATCCAGCGAAATGGAATTGTACTTCTTGATCTCTTCCAGGCTGCCGACGTCGTAAACCGCCAGGACCGGCGCGTTCTTCTCGCGGCAAACTTTTCCGAATTCTTCCAACGTTTCGCTAAACAGATTATCACCGGCAACGACAATCAGATCGTCGTCGATCTTTTCCTTCGTGAGCACCAGATGCAAGTCGCCAATCGCGCCGAGCTTATTGGTGTCATCAGTCGAGCCGTCGTTAACGATGGTGAAATCGAGTTTTGATTTCGTGGCGCGATAATTGTCAGCCCACTTTTGGAAGTGGCCGGCAAATTTGGCATTGGTCACCACATAGACGCGATCAATGCCGCCGATCGGGTCAATGTTATCGAGCACATATTCGATCATCGGTTTTCCCGCAACCGGCAGGAGCGGTTTGGGTTGCGTCATCGTGAGCGGGTAAAGTCGCGTCGCGTAACCGGCAGCAAGAATCAAAACTTTCATAATTGTTAATCTCTACGTCTAAAAACGATTTTAGAATCCCTGAAATCGCTTAATTTTGAACAAGTGTTTTACCGAGCGTGAGGCGTCGTTTGTCCCAGTTATGCAGAATCACTTCTCGAACAAGCTGGGGGCAATATTCCGCGCCAACGTCTGCGAACTAACGAGAATTTCTAATCCTGAGTCCGTTTGTAAAGCGGTTTCCGCCAGCGCCTTTGCCTCCTGCAATTTCAAGCGGCGAATGAGGAATTTAATCTGGGGCACGATCGCAGGCGTGGCGCTGAGTTCATCCACACCGAGGCCGAGCAGGAGCGGAATCAATTCCGGATCTCCCGCCATTTCTCCGCAAACCCCGCACCAGATTCCATGTTTGTGCGCCGCATCGACGGTCATTTTGATCAGGCGCAATACCGCCGGATGCGTCGGTTCATAAAGATGCGCAATCCGTTCGTTCAGCCGATCGATCGCCAGCGAATATTGAATGAGATCATTCGTGCCGATGCTGAAGAATTTCACTTTCTTCGCCAGCGTATCCGCGGCAATGGCGGCCGATGGAATTTCGATCATCGCACCAATTTCAATATTCTCGTCGAAAGGAATCCCTTCCTTGCGCAGCTCGGTTTTATATTCTTCAACCAACGCGTTGGCCTGATCCACTTCCGCCGCGCACGAAATCATCGGATACATCATCTTGACGTTCCCTTCTGCACTCGCGCGCAGGATGGCTCGCAGTTGAGCCCGGAAGATCTGGGTCTCTTGCAAACAAAAGCGAATCGCGCGCCAGCCGAGAAAAGGATTCATCTCGTTGGGGACCTGCAAATGGGAAAGGAACTTGTCGCCACCCAGATCGAGTGTGCGAATGATCACCGGCTGCGGTTTCAGCGCCGCAGCGACTTGTTGGTAGGCTGCGTATTGCTCATCCTCGGTCGGCAGGATTCCGCGATTGATGAAGAGATATTCCGTCCGAAACAGACCCACTCCTTCAGCGCCGCAATTCTTTACCGCCGCGGCATCGCCGGGTTGTTCGATGTTGGCCGAAAGGACAACGCGCACGCCATCGAGTGTGACGGCCGGCTGTTCCAAAATGTCGCGAAGCTTTTCATGGAACGTCACCTGTCGACGCGCCAGTTGCCCGTATTCAAAAAGCGTTTGCTCAGTCGGATTGATGACCAGATGGCCGGTGTAGCCATCGAGCAACGCGTAATCGCCGCTCTTGAGTTGCTGACTCGCTGTCTTAAGTCCGACGATCGCGGGGATTTGCAACGAACGCGCCATGATCGCGGTGTGCGATGTTTTACTGCCGGAATCCGTGGCAAAACCGAGGACGAATTTCTTATCGAAAAGCGCGGTTTGTGACGGCACCAGTTCCTCGGCAATGATGATGCAAGGTTCGTGTAATTTGCGCAGCGCTCCAGCGTCCGAACGCCCGAGCAGGTTGTTCATGATCCGCTCTGTCACGTCACGAATGTCCGAGACGCGTTCGCGCAGATATTCGTCATCAATTCGACTCAATGTGGCGACATATTTTTCGGCGAACTCATGGAAAGCCCATTCGACGTTGATCTTTCTTGAGGCGATCAAACGCGTGACTTCATCGATGAGAATCGGATCTTCCAGCACGAGGAGGTGCGCATCAAAAATACTGGCATTCTCGGCGCCGACTCCTTCATTGACCTGACGCTGCACTTCGATGATTTCGCGCCGGGTCTCGATCAATGCTTTTTCAAGGCGCTGCGCCTGCTCCGGAAGATCTTCTTCGGCGACGTCATATTTGGGGATGGAAGACTCTTTTTTATCCAGCACCAGAATGCGTCCGCGGCAGACCCCGGGGGACACTGGAATCCCCTTGAAGGTCTGTTCTCCCGCTTTCGCGTGCTCTGGCATGAAAAAGTATTAACCGCAATTGCTTAAATTGAAAAGGGGTTCTTCAGAAGGATGTAAGATTTGGTACTTTTCCGGTGCGTCTTTTAGCTGTTCCCGGCACCTTTGGTGAGCGGAAAACATCTGGAAAAGCGGATTCCGATTCGGAGTGCGTCCGCTCTGGGAGCAACGACATCCGATCGTCCGATAGTTACGGTCTGTTCAATGACTCGAAACGCTTCACCTGACTGCGCCCGAGGGGAGCACTCCGGGCCAAAGGCTCTAAGGCTCCCTAGGCTAAATGGCACTGAGATCTGACCTTCCCCGAGGCTTGGCATAAGATTTTTGTTAGCCGATTTGTTGCCAAAACATTTTTTTCGGCCAAATCCCTGAAAGTTGTGCAAAAAACGACAATTGCAGCGTTCAAGAGCACGAAAATGAGGTGAAACCGTCGGAATTGGTCAAAAGTGGGGTCGATGTTACTTTGGAAATGACGTCAAAAATCGAAAATGGGGTCGATGTTACTTTGGAAATGGCGTCAAAAATCGAAAATGGGGTCGATGTTACTTTGGAAATGGCGTCAGAAATCGAAAATAGGGTCGACGTTACTTTGGAAACGACGTCAGAAATCGAAAATAGGGTCGATGTTACTTTGGAAACGACGTCAAAAATCGAAAATGGGGTCGATGTTACTTTGGAAATGGCGTCAGAAATCGAAAATGGGGTCGATGTTACTTTGGAAATGACGTCAGAAATCGATAATAGAGTCGATGTACTCCTGGATTCGGTCGTTTATTCCTTCACCTTATCACGGCCATTGCAATTCATGGGCGACTTGCTAGACTCGCCGCGATATCGTGGCTGTTTCAGCCGGTGAAACGGCACTTTGTCGTCGTTTGGATTTCCCAATGAAGAATAATGCCTCAAACCGTCGCGGTTTAATCGCGGGCGGCAATTGGATTATCGATCAAGTCAAATTGATCGATGTTTATCCGCAACGTGAGCAACTCGGAAACATTCTCGGCCAGTCCGAAGGCACCGGCGGTTCGCCCTACAATTTGCTGGTTGATCTCGCTAAGATGGGTGCTCCCTTCCCGTTGCAAGGCGCTGGCCTCGTCGGAAAAGATATCCTCGGCAAACGCATTCTCGACGACTGTCGCAAGCACAAGATCGACGCGAAGTTCATTTCCGAAACCGCGAAAGCCCCGACGTCCTATACGGATGTCATGACCGAAAAAGAAAACGGTCGCCGAACCTTTTTTCACCTGCGCGGCGCCAATGCCCTCTGGGACGCCAGCGATTTAAATTTTTCCCGCGTCAAAGCGCGAATTTTTCACCTCGGCTATTTGCTGTTGCTCGACGCCATGGATGCGCCGGACACCAAATACGGAACGAAAGCCGCGCGTCTTTTGGCCAGCGCTCAAGCCGCTGGTATCAAAACCAGCGTCGATGTCGTCAGCGAAGACAGCGATCGTTTTGCGAAGATTGTTTCTCCTGCGCTCAAGCATGTTGATTACTGCATTCTGAACGAAATCGAAGCCGGCAAGACGACCGGTTTCAAAGTGCGCACCGCCGATGGCAAGCTCGACACTGTCGCCTTGCGTCATGCTGCGGGAACGCTCCTGCAACAAGGCGTGCGCGAATTAGTGGTCATTCATTTTCCCGAAGGTGGCTTTGCGCGGACACGTCAGGGTGACGATTTCTGGCAGCCTTCCTTGAAGCTGCCGCCCAAGTTTATCGCGGGCACAGCCGGTGCGGGCGATGCGTTTTGCGCAGGCGTTTTGTTCGGCTTGCACGAAGCCTGGGATTTGCAGCGCTGCTTGTTCAATGGCGTTTGTGTGGCTGCGGCATCGCTTTCCGATCCGACGTGCACGAACGGCGTGAAGCCATTGCCAGTCTGCCTCTCGCTCGCGAAGAAATTTGGGATCCGCCCTCCGCTCGAAAAACCGTACTGATCACTTCGCTTTGGTTTTGTCGAAGCAACTCGCGTTGAGGAAATCCCGAAACGTGTTGTGCTGATGCACGACGTCATTGTGCTTCAAGCTGGTATAAATAAAAACCAGCCGGTTCTTTTGTAGATCTTTCGCCGTGATCTCAGATTCATTTTTGCCGACGAACTTGACGTGCCGTTTTTTTAGATCGTCCATCAGTGCTTCCGATCCTTTCCTGGTGCCGCCGTTCTCCGTGTAGATATCCAGGATCTTGCCGTGGTAAGTGTCAGACCACTTTGTGAATTTCTCTGTCTGTGCGTAGAGCGCGTCGAAGAGCCAAACTTCTTTCACCTGATCACTGAGACCGCCTTGCGCCACAATCGAGGACATCACCTGGTAACCGCCGCTGTGGCCGGACAGAACAATCTTCCCGATTTTGTCTGCCTTCGAAACACCGCGTTCTTTCAAGGTCACCATCACATCCGCCATAAATCGCTTGAAGCCGTTTTCGTCTTCCAGTTTTCCGTCAAATGAATCGGAAGCCTGAAAAGGTCCCTGCGGCACGACAAGAATGGCGTTCCGTCTGCTCTCAACCAATTGCTCGGCAACTTTGTAAATGCGGAAGACGTTGGTGACGTCACCTCCCCAGCCGTGGAAATGAACAATGAAATCTGTTTTCTTTTGCGGCTTAAAACCTTTCGGGATGAAAATCGCCACTGTGCTGTTGCTATAATGTTTGTCCGCCGGAAAAAATTTCGTTTTGTTCGTATAGCCCTGGGCGCGGTTGGGATGAGGAAACGGCGCGGAGGGCAATGAAGTCACAATCACTTCACCGAGGGGTGCAAGTTCCGTTTGCAGCGGTTCGGCCAGAAGCTGAAAGGAAAAGCCGGCAAGAAGGAGCACCAGAAACTGTTTCATGGTTGGAGAATATATTTCTGGAAATCGGTTTGAAATGTTGAAAATTTCTTTTTTTCCACTCACCGCCATGCTTCACTTTTCGTTCACCAAATGAGAGCCATTATCATAGCTGCCGGAAGAGGGAGTCGTTTGATGCCCTTGACGGCCGATAGTCCGAAGTGTTTTGCAGAAGTTCAGGGTAAACGTTTATTGGATTGGGATGTCGCTGCGTTGAAGGCCGGTGGCATCACGGAGATCTGTTTCATCGGCGGCTATCAGATCGAAAAGGTCCGCGCCCAATATCCTCAGTTCACTTTCCGCCACAATGATAATTGGGTGAACAACAATATTCTTCTCTCGTTGATGTATGCCGAAGATTTGATGGACCAGCCATTCGTCTGCACCTATGCCGATGTTCTCTACACCACCAATCTCGTGAGAGATTTGATTCGCACTGAAGGCGACGCCGTGCTGTCAGTCGATACCTGTTGGCGCAAACGTTACGAAAATCGCACAATGCATCCGCCGGACGACGCGGAAAAGGTGCTCGTCTCAAATAAAGTCGTAAAGAAAGTCCACCGCGGCATTCTGCCCGACGACGCCTACGGAGAGTTCACGGGCCTGACGAAGTTTTCCAAGGAAGGCGCGCAGAAGTTGAAGGAGCATTTTCATCGCTGCAAAGCCACCTATGCCGGCAAACCATTCCGTGAAGCCGCAATGTTCGAGAAGGCTTATTTGATTCTTCTCTTTCAGGAAATGATCGAACATGGGGTGGTCTTCAATCATTCCGATTCTCCAGGCGAGTATCTGGAAGTCGATACACAGCAAGATTTCGAAATGGCCCAAAATTTTTGGAAAGGTATTAAATGAGTAAACTTCTATTTCCCACATCAGTCGTCGGATCGATTCCACGTTCAAAATTCGTCCTCGATTTGATCAATGGCCATCCGCCGTTGTCGCCCGAGCGTTACGAATACGAAATGGACGCGGCCATCCGTTACATCATTGCGCTGCAGGAACACGCCGGACTCGATGTTCTCACCGATGGCGAATGGCGCCGCAAATCTTACATCGGCGTCATCGCCGAATTGGCGCATGGATTCGAACTCGGCTACAACCCGGAGGATGGACGTCCCTGGACGGTTGTCGTTGATAAGCTTTCCGCCAAATGCCCCGGCTTCATCGCCAAGGAAATTGAGTTCGCGAAGAAAAATACAACGCGTCAGGTCAAAGCGACCATTCCTTCTCCGGCATTGCTCGGCGAACGGATGTGGCATCCAGAAAAATCCAAAAAAGCCTATCCAAAGGTTGAGGATTTTGTCCGCGATTGCGTCCCGGTCTTGCGCCGTGAGTTGGAGCTGATCAAAAAAGCCGGTGCCGATATCGTGCAAATCGATGATCCGCATCTCTGCCTGTTTGTTGATCCGGAAGTTCGCGCGAAATACACGAATCCCGATGCTGCCGCAGATTTCTCCGTCGATATGGTGAATCAATTGGTGGAAGGAATCACCGGAGTGAAACTGGCGGTCCATTTGTGTCGTCGTGCTGGAGCGCGCGTTCGCGGTGAAGCGCAATTCCAAGGCGGTTACGATCCGATCATTAACCAGCTCAACAATCTTAAAGTGCATCATCTCACGATGGAATTCACGGCACCCGGCGTCGGTGACATGGCCGTGTTCAAAAAGCTGCGTGAAGATATCGAGATCGGTCTCGGTTGCGTGAGCGTGGCGCCCGGACAAATTGATTCACCTGAAACGATTGCCGCCCGTGTTCGTCAGGCCGCTGAATTCCTGGATCCAACACGCATAACCTTGAATCCGGATTGCGGGTTCGCTCCTGGTTCCGGCGCGAAGGTCGACATCGACGAAGCTTATCAAAAGATCTGCAACGAAGTCGCCGCGGCGAAAATACTGCGTGAGGAATTTGCGCGTTAAGATGTTTCGAGCGACGGTCATTGTGTGTCTCGCGTTTCTGACCGGCTGTTCCAGTTTCAATCGGGATTGGCGCGCCGCAGGAAAACTTCCCTGCGCCGGTGATCCCGTTGCTGGCCGTTGGGAGGGAATCTGGAAGAGCGACGCCAATCAGCACTCCGATAAACTGCGCTGCCTGCTGACGCAAGTTTCCGACGGTAAATACGAAGCGCGCTTCCGTGCGAAGTATAAAAAAGTTTTAAGCTTCAGTTACACCGCCACATTTCAAGGGACGAAGAAAGACAGCGAGTTCTCATTCTCGGGCGACGCTGATTTAGGGAAACTCGCTGGAGGGATTTATTATTACAGAGGCGAGATTTCGCCGACGAACTTCGTTTCCACCTATCGTTCCAAGTACGATCACGGCACGTTTCATCTGGCCCGTCCCACGAAGTGAATCAGGAGTCGTCGGCGGTTCGCCCTGCTTTTTCCCAATCCGGTGTCTGGTATTGCTGCGACTGAATTTCGTACAACGAAGGGTCGACGGCATTAATCAGTAGCCGGTTAAACCAATAGTTCGCCAGCTTTCCAGAAACGGAACGGTTCAGAGATTCGTATTTCATTTCGCCGAGCGTGGGAAACGTCACGCCGCCGAAGTTTTCTTTCTGGAAAGCTTCCATGGAGTAAAGATCCTGCTGCGTGACGTGCTTGGCGCAGAGGAGCGCCAGCACAACAAAAAGGATGCACGCCATTCGGGCCATGCCGGCGAGGATGCCGAGATAATATTCCCACCGCCCAAAAAAATCTTTGGACACCAGCTTGTTCCCGACTGCCCGATGCAAAATACCGCACACCCCTTTCACGACGCATCCGATCAAGATATAAACCAAAACAAATCCGATGTTCGGACTAATGTTCAGCGAGTTGGCCAGTCTCATTCCGGTCTGCTCGTAATAGAGGCCGCAGATAAAAAAGATGGCAATCCATTCAAGGAGAAAGAGCAGTTCACCGGAGACGCCGCGCCGCCGTCCGCAACGCAAGCCCCAGGCGAGGCCGACGATCATCAACAAATCAAACCAATGAGGTATCCAACTCAACGTGCGCATAAGACCTAAGTGTCATTAGATTTTCTTCGTTCGATTTCGGCAACCGTATTTTTTGTGATGTTCTTACGAAAACTCTCCGCTATAAGTCTGTGCAGCATCCGATTATGAAACTTCGATTTTCTCTTTTCGCGGCGTTGTTTGTTTTTGTCGTCTCTACTTTTGGTGCCGAGCCCGCCTCCTTCGCCGAGTGGCAAACGAAGCTTAAAACTGCCGCCACTCATCCGCGTTTCTCCGCCGCTCTGCTTGGCGTCAAAGTCGAGTCGCTCGATACGGGCAAGGTGCTTTTTGAACAGAACGCCGACAAGCTGATGAAGCCGGCTTCAAATGGTAAGATGTATACTGCTGCGTTGGCCCTCGATCGCCTTGGACCCGACTTCAAAATCCGCACGTCATTCTATGCCAGGGAGCCGATGGATAAATCCGGAACCATCAAAGGGGACCTGATTGTTTATGGGCGCGGGGATCCTTCGTTTTCACATCGTTTCAATGATGGCGATTATACAAAGGCGTTGAATCAATTGGCTGACGCCGTGGTGAATGCGGGCGTGAAGCG
>JAQGOU010000559.1 GCA_028293445.1 Verrucomicrobiales bacterium
TGCGAGTCCTGGTAGAATGAAGGGCACGAATTCGGCAACTTTTTGCCTGCGAACACCGTCTGCCAGAGAAACCCGACACATGAGAACCCTGGCCACGAACTCCTTCAGATTACTCCTTCTGCTCGCGCTCCTTTTGTCCGGCTACAATGCCTCCTCTGCTCCGACGCGTCCGAATGTCGTGATCATTCTCGCCGACGACCAGGGATGGGGCGATCTCAGTGTGAGTGGGAATACAAATCTCAAGACGCCCAACATCGATTCACTCGCGAGCAGCGGCGCGACCCTCGATCGGCTTTACGTCTGCTCCGTGTGCGCGCCCACCCGGGCAGAATTTCTCACCGGTCGTTATCACTCGCGCGGCGGGGTTCGTGGTGTTTCGAGCGGACAGGAACGCTTGAACCTCGATGAAAAAACTATTGCCGACGCGTTCAAAGCCGCGGGCTATGCCACCGGTGCGTTTGGCAAATGGCACAACGGCAGCCAATGGCCGTATCATCCGAACGCGCGCGGCTTCGACGAATATTATGGCTTCACCTCCGGTCATTGGGGCGAATACTTCAATCCGCCACTGGAACACAACGGCAAGCCGGTGCGCGGGAAAGGCTTCATTGCCGATGACCTCACCGACCATGCGCTCGCATTCATCGAGCAGAATAAAGCGGTGCCGTTCGTATGTTATCTCCCGTTCAACACGCCGCATTCTCCTTTCGCCGTGCCGGAAGAGTATTGGAATCGGTTCAAACAAAAGCCGATCACCATGCGTGGCAAAGAAGGCGAGAATGAGGAAGTGGATGTCACCCGTTGCGTCCTCGCGATGTGCGAGAATATCGATGCCAACGTCGGACGCGTCTTGCAGCGACTCGATCAACTCAAGCTGAGCGACAACACGATTGTCATTTATTTCTCCGACAACGGGCCCGCCAGTTATCGTTGGAACGGAGGGATGAAAGGGCGCAAAGGTACCGTCGATGAAGGTGGCGTCCGGGTGCCGTTCTTCATTCGCTGGCCGGGAAAAATTAAATCGGGAACCCACGTGCGTGAAATCGCCGGGGCGATTGACCTGTTGCCAACCCTGACACAATTCGCCGGCGTTACGCGTGTGGGCGACAAACCGCTCGATGGAAAAGGTCTTTCACCTTTGTTGCTCAGCGTGAAAAGCAATTGGCCGGACCGAATGATTTTCTCCCATCAGAATGGAAGGATTAGTGTCCGCACGCAGCAATATCGATTGGACGAAGCCGGCGCGTTGTTCGACATGACCGCCGATCCCGGACAAACACATGATCTCTCCAGCGCGAAACCAGACATGGCCGCGACATTAGTCAAAGCCGTGGCGACGTGGCGTCAGGAGGTTCTGCCCACCGAGCACGCAACCGGCCCGGGAAAGAACAAGGCAAAGAAACAGAAAGGCGAATCTGACGACCGTCCGTATCCCGTTGGTTATGCCGAATTCCCGATGACACCGCTTCCCGCCCGCGATGGGATTCCGCATGGAACGATCAAACGGAGCGCGAGTGCGCCGAACAGTTCTTACTTTGTGAATTGGAAAACCACGGACGATTCGATCACCTGGGACGTCGTTGTCCACACGACGGGCAATTACAAAGCGGAGATTTATTATACCTGTCCCGAAGCCGATGCCGGTTCAAAGATCGAACTTGGATTCAACGGCACCAAACTCATTGGCACGGTGACGCCCGGCTGGAACCCACCGCTTTACACCAATCAAGACACCATCCCGCGTCCGGCTGGAGAATCGCAAATGAAAGAGTTCCGTCCCCTGCCCCTCGGCACGATTCACCTGGAAAAAGGACGCGGCCTTCTCACCCTGCGGGCCGTCGAGATCCCGCACGCGAGCGTGATGGATATGAGGCAACTGACATTAACGTTGGAAACTGCGGCACCGAAGTAAGAATGCCCATCACGATGCCCCTTCGGCTTCTATCGGGATTTCTCAGCAGAATTTTAAAGGGCCAAAATAGAACGTCGCATGCAATCCCAGGAAACGTAAAAAATCCGTTCCCGTTCGAGCCGAATCCCCTCAGTGAGGCCGCCGTGTTCTGCCTTCTTCCATTGCATCAATCCTGCGTTTTATTAATACTGCTTCGCTTTGTCTACTCTGTGGAAAAAACTAGGTATTGCAGTGCTCGTGGTTCTTCACGCGATCGCTTTATTCGCCGACGATCAGCCGCCCGTTATCACATTTTCTGTTTCGTCCCCCCAACAAATCACGGAAACATCCAATCTGGTTTTTGAAGTCACTGTCACAGATGCGGAGGAAGCCTCGCTGACGCTAGACCTGACGTTGATAAAGGTGCCTAGCCCAATTCACATTGAATTTTTAGTCAGACTGGATGGTCACAATGGATCGTTCGGGTACAGCGCAATGGCCGGAACATCGCTAAATTCCCCCTATTACATTGGTTTTGTTGCGAATGATGGAGTGAATCCGCCAGTGACCAACATTATGACAATTGTTGTCCTCCCACCGCCCCCACCGGCTCCAGTTCCCGTGGAATTAACCGACGCTCGATTTTTCACTGAAACAAGTTTCGCTTTTCGAATTAACAGTCAATCCAGCGATTCTGTAAATATCATCGAAGCTTCCACGAACCTCGTGGATTGGTCTGTTATAGGAACCAACCATGGTGGTTTAAAGCTTTTTATTGATTCTAATTTGGAGGGTCCGACTCGATTCTATCGAGCGCGCACTTCACAGCCGTAGGTAACCACTGCTAACGACGCAGTTTACCGACTCATAAAATAAAACAGAAAGGGCCGCGCTGCCTTCGAATGTGGTTAACCGCGTTCTCTTTCTGGGGAGCGAACATGGCAAGCCGCATCATAAACGTCGTAAGATTGCTCCCGGATATTCTATCTTTAATGCCCGTGGCACTCGTCCTTCGTCCTTTTTTCGTATGCCCAATTCAGTAACGACTTGGCTGTGTATGGCGGGTCTTTTTCCAGAACAGAAAAGCGGTTTCTGAGGTCGGAGGACCCTTTTTCAGAGTGGAAAATCCGTTTCCGAGCTCAGCGGGTCCTTTTACGGAGCAGAAAAATACTTTCCGAGCTCGGCGGACCTTTTTCCAGACTGGAAAAACAGTTTCCGAGCTGACAGCTCTTTTTCCAGAGTGAAAAAACACGTTCTGAGCTCGGCGACTTTTTTTCCGGGATGGAAAAACCGGTTCCGAGCTCGGGGGGTCTTTTTCCAAAGTGAAAAAATAGATTCCGGGCTCCGCGTTTCTTTTTCCAGAGCAGGAAAACAGATTCCGAGCTCGGAAAGTTTTTTCCCAGAGTGGCAAGGTCGGTAAATTCAACGGTTTACAACTTTCAGGCATTTCAAGAAGGCTAAAACGGGATTAAAGCCGTTTTGCGCTCGAACACGGATAATGACAGCGGGACTGTGCCGTTATTTTTGCGGTGGCGGAGTGACGATTTGGTCCGCGAATTTGGACCGTTTCCACCTAACCAAAGCGGTAGAGGGCTACCGCACTCCAGGACGCTGGCGCGTTGGAAAATGCTCCCGAAAACGCGGTAGCGTCCTGGACTGCGCCAGCGCTCTGGCGCTCTGACGTGGGCTGCTCTTCGCCATCGCCACAATCATCGGATTTTTCCTCTTTTTGACGTCTTCTCGTTCCAGAAAACGAATTTCTCAAAAAATATTTTCGCATTTCCGATCAATAACGACAGCCTTGTCAAGGGGAGGCCAGAAGTTGGTACCAACTTCTGGCCTTATGTAAACCGTTTGCATGGTGTGAACTCATTCTCGTTCGATGAAGCGCGAGTCGCTCCAGAGAACAGCGAAGACCGGGTTGATACCTAAAACCTCAATCCAGTCGCGGGTTACGAACAAAATGTTTGGGCCGACAGCGATGTTTTCGCAGCAGTCGTTAGTAATCAGTCGTTAGTAAACGCATTGCAGATCGGACGGGTGATGGTGGCCATGATGTCACTGGAACCTCGGGCAATAACGCCCAGGCGAAATGGGAAAGCAGATTGTTTGCTGCGCTTTCATCAGCTCCGTGACGCGGTGCAAACACAGAAAGATAAAAACATATGAAAAATGAAATATCGAAATCAATCCCCGCGCTCCTGACCATGGCTGGTCTGGCGTCGAACGGTGCGGGTCAATACGCAGCACTTCCATTGCTGCACAACACACAGGCGAACATCAATGCGGATATTAACGCGTTGACTGATGCCATCATGGCGCACGGCCTGGGCAAGGATCTGATGGCGATTCGCCGCGGCGACATGCAAAACAAGGTGCATGTCAGTCGTGGGTTCCTCACGCTGGGCCGTGATAACTTCAAGCCGGTCCTCGGCTCTGAATACAACGAAGGCTGGGACAACACCGGCCTCGTCGGTTCGCTGGCCATTCCTCGTAATGAATTGGAGGTGCTGCCGTTGTTGCACTCCTACAATCAGTTCATGACTGCGAATCCAACCTTCGAGGTGGCAAGCAAGGACATCACTGCGGACGCGGCGGGTGCGTTGCACACGCAACTCGAACTGGCAATCGGTGCGGTGAAGTTACAGGACGGCGTTGTTTCGAACCTCATGGTGGAACGAGACGTGAAAGCGGCGAATCTTCGCAAGCGCATGAGCGATCTCATTGCTGAGCTGAAGATGCGCTTACCCGGCCTCGATGGACGTTGGAAAGGGTTTGGCTTCAACCCGCCCGACGCGCAGGAAACACCGGATGGCATTGGTGCCGTGACTGCGGTCCTGATCGGACCGAATACGGCAGCGTTGAAATGGGCTGCACCAGCACGCGCTGAATACTATCACGTGTTCAAACGTGTCGTGGGTGTTGATGCGGAGTTCATCCTCGTCGGTTCACCAGCGGATCTCGACTTCACCCTCGAGAACCTGCCTGCGAACGCACATGTGGAGATCGTCGTCTCTGCCGTGAATAACGGTGGCGAAGGTCAACGCTCGGGAGTGGTCACGCTTGTGACTCATTAAGGGCGACAAACATGGTAAGGATGACTTCCACGTCGTCCCTGACCAGGCCAGAACGGATTCGAGATTCCAGAGATGTTAACCGCGTAGGCGGAGAATACGTTCAGAACCTCGAACGCATCAGACAGAGTATGGGACGGCGTGGAAGCCATCCTTACCATATTCACGCACGCCGCCCGGGAAACCGGGCGGCTCTTTTTTGGCCGAAGGAAACTGCGGATCCGGTGTTCTCAGGATCAGCGGTTAAAATGCTTTTCACCTGAAAGTCCGTGCGTTGAGGGTAAATGCCCCGAAATATTTCCATTTTGGGTCAATCAGCCTGAAAAGGACTTCAGGAGATGTTCGCCTAACAGGCTGTTGAAAAACCCTCTTGTCTCGTAGGAGACGAGGTGACGAGTCTCAAATTTCCTCGGTTTTCAGCAGCGAAGTTAGAGACTCGTTACCTCGTCTCCTACTTTTTCAACAGACTTGCTAAACCAAAGTCTTAATCCTTCGCTCCAAATCCTTGCGGTTAATCAAATCAACCACCTGCACGCGATCAGGAAGCAGTCGGAATAACAGCCGGACGTCGATACCGATCCGTTGGCGACTGATCGTGGGGCAGGCTTTCAATCGCACCACTCCCATAAACGCGGCCGGTTCGCCGCCGGCCAGTTCGCCGAGGGTTTTCATGGCGTTACGCGAGACATGACGTGGGAATGATGCCAGCCGCTCTTCGAATTTCTTGGGGAACTCAATCAGGCGCACCGGTTGGTTGCCGAACGATTCCTCCGGCAGCAATAACGTTCGCTCTTCTTCCTCTTTGGTGGCGTTTTCCCTTTCGACGTCCACGACGATGCCGGATTTCATCCGCAACTCTTCAATATCCATCTGCGCTTTTTGCAATTCGCGGCGCAATTCATTCCGTTCGTTATGGCGTTCCTTGAGATCTGTTTTCAACCCCTCGATTTTATGACGCAATTCCGACAACACATTCTGATCGGGCAACGCGATCACATTGGTCGGTGTAAAGGAGGTTTTCGGATTGTTTTCGCGCAACGTGATTTCACGTTCTAACGAATGCACTGCCTCTTTCAACTGCCGGACCTCTTTCGCCTTATCTTCAAGTTTTTGCTGGGCAGCCTGCAGTTTGTCGCTGTCCTGTCCGGCGTGCACGGGCTTCTTCGCCAACCGCTCATCCATGATGTCGGTGTAAAGATCTTCCGGCGGCAGGTTCAAGAAATCGCGGGCGCGCAGGATTAGATTGTAGACAATCTCAGCGTCCTCATCGGGCAGGAAGGGCAGCATCCCGCGAGCAACATAAATTCCGAGCGGGCCCAACTTCGTCGGCAAGAGCGCCAGCGCCAGGGAGAGCAACATGTCGGAATGTTCCGGCTCGGCCTCTGTCTGCAACGTCAGATTAACCTGCTCCATCAGCAGTTCGAGCAACTTACCCGGATCATCCTCGGCAAGAAGCAACCGGTAACTGACATGGAGTTTTTTTTCCACTGCCTCGGCGTTCGGACGGATCCGCAACAAGCGTCGAGCTACTTCCTTGCAACGATTATGATGGGCAAAGAACATCATCCGGTCCCAAATCTCCTCGAGATCCTCCGACCAACCGAGTTGCTCGAATGATTCTGCAACTTTGTCCATCATGCGGAATCTACCCAGCTGATTAAAGTAATCTTCCAGCAGGTAGCGCGCGATTTTTCTCGGGTCGAACCCCATCAAATCCGGCGGATTGCATCGCGCCATTCGCGCTGGATCCAAAAACATTTCGGCCGATTGCCGCAATTCGCTGCGCGTCACTCCTTCAACCTCTGTAGATTGATTCAGACGGATTTCGTCTTTCTCGATGCAGCAATGTTTATATTTTTTGCCGCTGCCACAGGGACACGGCTCATTGCGTCCGACGCGTTCGACGGAGCGGCGCATGGTTTTGCCATGGCTGATGTTTCCATCGGGTCGCGCGGCCACACCTTCGAGAACAGGCCTTTTGCAGATCTTGAGGAAACCTGCGATGAGTTCGGTAATCTTCTCTTCCGGAATGGGCTTGTAAAATTGAGAGAGGACTTCCTTCAATCCATCATCTTGCAACAGGTGCGCCGCGCAAAGCACGGTGAAGATGGCGTCAGAACGCGGTGGCAACTTGCGGGCAAATATCCGGGCAGCAGTGATGACTTCGTCTCGCGGGATTTCGCCGCGACCTTCCGTAACCCACGCCGCAAGAAGGAAAAACACGGCCGCCTGCACTTCGAGGTCCAACGCGGACCTTTTCATCGCGGCGAGTAAATATTTCGGCGTATCTCCTTCCGTCTTCCAGGCAATGGTCAGGACGTTGGCGTATCCCTTGAAGAAAAGAACTCCCACCTCGAGATGGCGACTGTCGACCTTCCGGTTGGCATGCAGCGCGGCGAAAGCCAAGAAAGGAAAGGCGCGACCATCTTGATTGCGAATGGCTTCGGCAAACAGTTCGTCCAGTTCCGCATCATCCGCGGGCAACATTGCCGCCAACTGCTTGAAGCTGCCTTGATAAGGCATCGTTTGATCAACAAAATCTTGAATGTCCTGACGCATAAAATTCTTAACCGCTCTTAGCTAAAGTGTTTGCTGTTCCGCTTACGATTACTTGGAAGCTGCGATACCTCAGACCAACGTTTTAATTCTTCGATCCAAATCTCTGCGATTGATCAGATCCACCACCTGCACACGATCCGCGAAGAGTCGAAATAACAATCGAAAATCACTACCGATACGCTGACGCATGGTCGCAGGGCATGCTTTCAATCGCACCACGCCGACAAAGGCCGACGGTTCACCACTGGCCAACTCGCCAAGCGTTTTCATTGTGTTGCGTGCCACGTGACGAGGCAAACTCGCGAGCCGTTCCTCGAACTTCTTTGGAAACTCAATTAGTCGCACCGGTTGTTGGCCGAGCGTTTCTTCCGGCATGAGCAAGTCGGCTTCTTTGTCCTCACTGGCTTTGTCGTGATCAGCGTGATCAGGGACTTCCGCCTTTTGGCGCAACTCTTCCAAATCGGTCTGAGTCTTTTCCAACTCGCGCCGCAATTCATTACGTTCGTTGTGGCGATCCTTCAAATCCGACTTGAGCGTCTCGACTTTATCGCGCAATTCGGCCAGCGCACGTTCGTCCATCAGTGGAATGACATTCGCCGGCGCATCGGCGGGCTTCTCTCGCTTTTCCCGGATTTCAATTTCACGCTGCAACTGGTGCAGGGATTCTTTTAGTTCCCGCACCTCTTTTGCTTTATTTCCGAGCTTCTCCTGCGCTTCACGCAACGAATCGGGATCTTTTGCGCTCTCCTGACGCAAACGTTCGTCCATGATATCGCTGTCGATATCGTCTGGTGGCAGGGCGAGGAGATCGCGGGCGCGGACAACCTCCTGATAGAGAGCCTTCGCTTCTTTCAAGGGGTCCAGTGGGATCACACCGCGTGCGAGCAAAATGCCGAGCGCTTTGAGTTTTGAATTCAGCAAGGCGGAGGTAATGCCGTGCAATCCGTTGATGGTATTCTCCGTGACCGCAAGGGTGGTGTGCCCATCGAGAATCTCGATAAACTTCGCAGGATCTTTATCTGCATTCGCCAAACGAAACCCGAACCAGATGTCCTTTTCCACGACGTCCGGATCTTTTCGCATTTGCACCAGGCGATGCACGATATCGTAGCGACCGCTCCGGTTGGCGAGCAATATCACCGCGTCCCACGAGTCCTCTAGCTCCGGGGAAAAACCAAGTTTTTCCAAAGAGTCCGCCGCCTTCTCAAATAACCGGAACACCGCCAGTCGAATGAAATAGGGCTTCAGTGTGTCCTTCGGGATCTTCGTCGGATCATACACGATCAATTCGATGAGTGACGTGTGCTCCACTCGCGTCGGGGTAAGGAAACGTTCCGCATCCTGCAACGATTCACGATGGGTTCGCCCGGGAACTGAGGAGGATTTCTGCAAACGCAGGTTATCGGCTTCGATGCAGCAATGTTTGTATTTTTTCCCGCTGCCACAGGGACACGGTTCGTTGCGTCCCACCCGCGCGACGGCACGGTGCATCGTTCGTCCGGTCGCGACTTTATGTTGCGGTTCTTCGACCGCGACTTCAAAGGAGGTTTGGTTGCAGATCTTGAGACGCGCCTGAATCAGCTCCTTGGTTTTCTCTTCTGGCGTGACTCCGAACCGTTCCTCACAGATCTCCCGCAAGACATCGTCCTTGAGCAAATAAGGAAGAGACAAGACGAGACCGGATCCATCTCTTGTCGCCTCGATCGTCCGCATCAATATTCGGGCGCGACCAATGATCTCTTTGCGTTCGATCTCACCGCGCCCTTCAAAATTCCAGAGTGCCATCAGGAACAACGCATAGACCTCGAACGTGTGGCCAAACTCCGCCCTGCGCATTACCGCCAGCAAATACTTCGGCACGTCGCCGTGCAGCTTGAAGAAAATGTTTTCGAGAAAGTTCACCTCCGCCGTCATCAGGATGATGCCCTCGATGTGGCGCGCATCGACCTTTCGATTCGTGCCTAACGCGCCGAGGATCGTGAAGGCCATCGCGGATTTATCGTAGGTTTGAAGCGGCTCAGCGATCAGGGCATCCAATTCGGCATCATCTGTGGGCAACATGAGGGCGAACTGTTGAAAATTCCCACGGCTTTGCGCGTGGCTATCAATGAAATCTCGCAGGTCCTGTCGCATAATTTGGGGTAACAATCTTTCCCGTGAGAGAGTTTAAGCCCGATTTCACAGCGCACACAAATTGAATGTTTCAGGAATTTCGGACGAGGCCTGAGATGGGCTAGTTATTACCTCGCGCAGTCTTGATCTTCAGCCATTGCGATTCCGTTAAAGAACGGGCGCAAATCGTGTTGGCATCCCAGGAGGATTCAGCGGCAGCGCCATAAAACAACGTTCCTCCAGCGCCATCGCGGTCCGGCAATTAAAATGGAGTAACGTGGCCATGCCGTTCTACCGGAGAATCCGCGCGCTCCATCAAAAGACCGATCTCCTTCCACTCAATCCCATCGACACTTATGGCGCATTCCGTTCCAGCATGCGACTCGGACAGCATTACAAAGTGTCCCTGAAGCGAGAGGACATGAATCCCTCCGGCATTGTGGCCGTAAACAGGTTGGGTGCCCAAGCGTTGCCAATGGAATCCATCCTTGGAAGTCGCATAGCCAACATACCGCTGAGAGTTCGCCGACTTCGGCGCCTTCGTATCCGGCGCACCCAGGGGAAGGTCCTTCCGCCCATCGTACCACATGCGGAATAGGCCTGAGTCAAAGATGACCGAGGGACGACCGACCGACAGGGAATCCCAAGTGCCAGCTTCGCCTGCCGCGAGAACGATGCCGCGCCGTTTCCAACGCAGACCGTCCTTCGATGTAGCCGCGTGAATTTCATCGGTGACGCCAGAACCTGCGCGGGTATAAAACATAAAAAGAGTCCCGTTAACCGAGACTACAGAGGGATCATTCACATGATTCGCGGATGGATCCTCCAGCACAACCCCTCGCTGCTGCCAATGAACGCCATCGGAAGATTCAGCCAGGTGAATACGATCATGCCCATCCCTGCCCTGTCCGCCATACCACATGCGCAGGCCTGTTTTGGAACGAAGCATTTCCGGGGCGTAAACATTGCCACGTCCGTGAGGTGCTCGGTCGGATTCGGACTCGCCACGAATGAGAACAATCGGCTGGGGTTCAAGGTCTGCGCACTGGGCGCTTCCGAGCAGCACGAAAAGAATTAGAAAGTGAATGAGTAGATATTTCACCACACTACTTGAGTCCGGCCTTTGCTGCCTTTTCATCCGCCGACGTTAACTCAATCCAGAACCGGCTTCCCTTCCCGACTTCCGATTCAAACCCGACGTCGCCTCTCATTCGATCAACAGCGGCGCGAACAATGGCCAGGCCAATGCCCGTTCCTTCAAAACCTTGTTGCGGGTCCAATCGTTCAAACATTTCGAAAATGCGCGTCTGATGATCCGCCGCCATGCCAATCCCATTGTCCTCAATCCAAATGCGAACGACCCCATTTTTATTTTCAGACCATATCTTCACGTGAGGCTTGCGATTCGGTGCGACGAACTTGATCGCGTTGGCAATGAGGTTTGAAAAACATTGCGTCAGGTAAGATTTTTGTCCCATGACGGGCAGCAGCGGGCCAACTTCCAATTCTGCCGCCGCAAAATTCGGATAGGTGCAAAGGACGTCGGCGAGGAGAGCATTCAGATTGACGGCTTCGAGCGGCAGTTGCTTCGCGGACACCTGGCTGTAACACAAGATGTCGGTCGTCAACCGATCCAACCGCAAGGCCGCGCGCTCAATCCGTTCCAAGAAGTCCATTCCTTCGGGCGATAATTGTGAGGAAAAGTCCTCCTTCAGAATGGAAGCGAAACTCTGCATGGCCCGGAGCGGAGCGCGCAGATCGTGAGAAACGGTGTAGGAAAACTTTTCTAGTTCCCGGTTGGCCGCAGCCAACTCGGCTGTACGTTCCTGCACCCGCTTTTCCAGGTCCGCGTTGAGTTGACGCACCTCTTCATGAGACGATTGAATTTCCTTTCGACGCTCCTCCAGTGTGTTGGCCATTTGCTCAAAGGTGCGCGCAAGTTCACCCAATTCACCATTATTCAAGATCAAGGCTTTGTTCGCGGGTTGCCATTGATTTTCAGCCAAACGCCGTGCCGACTGCATCAACGCATTCAGAGGGCGCAAGAGAAAGCGTTCGGAATAGAAATAGGCCGCGACCAGCACCACCACAAAGACGCAGCAGAGGGCCGCAATGTTTTTCCAAAGAACATAATCGGCCGCAGCGAAGGAGGTTTGACTCGGAACAGCGACGCTGACCACGAGTGCGGTATCGCTCGCATCACTTAAACTAGCGAGAGCAAAAAGTTTTCTCACGCCATCAGCATCCTGCTTTTCAAACACGCCGTCCCGCTGCAGCATCAACTCAGGAAAAGAGCTGTCTCGCCGGTCCGGTCGAATCAGCTTTTCCCTCGGAACCCGGGCAAGCACCACACCTGTCCGGTCATAAAGCATGAGCGTCGTCTCGGGCGGGAGCTGAATATTCTCAGTGACTTTTTGCAACTCGTCGAGTTTGAGCGAGGCATAAAGAATCCGGGTGACAGATCCATGCGCATCCAGGATCGGATATCCCAAATCAAGACTCGCGGTACCGAATGGGCCATTCGTCTCAACGCTGCCAATTGAAAACTGTTTCGTAAAAAAAGCCCGTTCGTAACAGGACCAATTGGTCAGGTGCGACCGGGTATTTCCTGCAGACGAAGCGGCGAATAATACCCCATTCGTTTGCAACAACCCGAAATCACAGTACTCCGGCATCAACTTGCACAAGTTCCCAAAGTGAACACCCGCCCCCACTGGATCGGAACTCAGGGTGAGAAACGGGATCGGAGAAACTGTGATCAGGAGCTGCTTCGCCTTTTCCACGAACGTCTGATGTTTGGCCACGCAGAGTTTTGCCAGTGCCACCGTTGCCTCCCGGACTTTGTCTTTCTCGACACGTTGCTGGTTCAAGCTCGCCCGGATCGTCAGGAGCAAAGCAGGGATAAAAATGAGCAACAGGAGAATCGAAAGCTGAACGCGAACCCGCGCAAAGAAAGGGATATTCGTTGGTCCGCTCAAGCAAAAAGGATTTTAGCCCATGAAAGCATATTTGCGAGGAAAACCGGATTGAACAGCCGAAGCATCGCGGCCAGCGAAGCCATTTCACTTCTGCAAGACAACATCGCCACCGATGATCCGTTCCAGGCGTCCGTGTTGAGTGCGGACCAGGAGCGCTCCGTCGGAATCGAGCGCTTCGGCACGGCCTTGCACCGTCCGGTCACCGATATGGATCGAAACGTTGTGCCCGATCGTCGTGCAATGTTCCTGCCATTCGTCAGACACCCGCTCGAATTGTCCGGCAGTGATCCGCGCGTAATCGGCGTCAAGTTCGCGCAGGATTGTCTCCGCCAAATCCGCGCGATTGATAACACTGCCGCTTTCGATGCGCAGGGAGGTTGCGATCTTTTTCAAATCGGCTGGAAATTCTGCGATGTTCACATCAACGCCGATCCCAAGGATCAAATATTTTACATGATCAAGCTCGGCGCTCATCTCGGTCAGGATACCCGCTACTTTCTTGCCGCGAATCAGAATGTCGTTGGGCCATTTGATTTCGG
>JAQGOU010000568.1 GCA_028293445.1 Verrucomicrobiales bacterium
TTCAAGAACGAGCGCCCGCGCCCGACGAGTCATGCTGCCGTCAATCAATTCCACGGTGTTAATGTTCTCTTTGATTTATGCGGATAATGATTCTATAAAATGTGCTTAATTCTGGTATGGAGGCACGTTAAGAGATTTGGATTTCGCAATTAAACTTCCATTCCAAAGAGGGCTCATCGCCAGTTGCGCGGATCCGTCTTTTAAAGTTATAGTCAGGGCATGACGGTTAGGTTGACAGCGGAGCAGGAAAAGTTCATTGCGGATCAAGTGGGCAGTGGTCATTACAAATCCGCCGCTGATGTCATCGCGCAAAGTCTTGGCATGTTGCGGGCGCAGGAAGAATTCATCCGCTCAAATGTCACCGAATTGCGCGAGAAAATCGCCAGTGGCATGGAGCAAATCCAACGCGGCGAAACCGTCGAGGGCAAAACCGCCATTCAAAACCTACGAGAGAAGTTGCACGGACGCGAACGCAGCGGAAAATGAGTTCCTATCGCTATTCGTCGGATGCAAACACCGACATAGAGGAAATCGCTCTCTACATCTTCGATCTCAATCCAGTCGCTGCGGACTATTTCCTCGATACATTGGAAAAGACCTGTGAATTGCTGGCCGAACATCCGCTCATCGGCCGTTTCCGTCCAGAGCTAGGCGAAGCCATTCGTTCCTTTCCCATCGGGAACTATTTGATTTTCTACATACCCGCGCCGCACGGTATTGATGTTGCCCGCGTCATTTACGGCGGCCGTGATTTGCCCGGAGTCTTCCGCAATTAAAGATGGTATCGAAAGTCTCGTAGCTGCCGAGGTGACGAGTTCATAACCTCCTTGCGTCGGCTGCTACGAGTTTTGGATCTCAAACTTTAAACCGCAACTTCAACCCTTTTTCTTTTTCTTAAACACATCCGTCGCCGGTGGCGGATTTGGCACTTGGCCGCGGGTGGCGAGGATTTTCTCGCCGCAGCTATGATACATATTCACTAGTTCCGGCGGGCATAGCGGGACGACGTCGCCGCCCATGCTCATGACAAATTCATGCATGTCGTGGAGGTGCCTGATCCGGAGATGAAGATCGACGGTGCCGTCGGTGTTCTTCAGGATTTTGTGGAACCGGGGCCAATGCCGTTCATTCGGTTCATGCGCAAACTCCTTCGCGAAACGGACCACGACGTAGATCAGGTTCTTGCTGGTGTAGACGCCCATGGTGTCCTGGAGTTCATCGCTCGCTTTGAACCCAGGCGGGCGCTCGAAGGTTTTGCCGGTCAAGCTGACACTCAGCATGCGCGGCGGGATGAAGCGACGGAGTTCCTTCTCTTTGTGGTCGTGGCCAAAACAAACCCATTGTCGAACAATGAAGGCCATGGCGTAGGGATTAAAATTGCGCTCGCCCGACTTTTTGTTTGGGGTGGCGTAATCCATGAGGACCTCGCTGCGCGTGGCGATGGCGTTGATCATGGTGTGAAATGTTTGCGGATTGAACTTCGGTTCGCCGACGTAATGAAAGGTGATGGCGTCTTCCCACTGCGCGATGATCTTTTGCATTTCTTTGGGGAGACCTTTGGCAATTTTGTCGAACATCATGACCAGATGTTTGCCGATGCCCACAAACATGGAGCTCTTGAGGGCGTTGACCGCGATGATCATGCTGATGATTTCCTCCTCCGTGATGAGAACGCTCGGGAACAGTGCGACTTCCTTTGTGTAATACCAGCCCTTTTCCTTATAGCACCAGTCGATGGGCAGGTTCATGCGCAATTGCATCATTTTGATGTAGCGGCGAACAGTTTTCTCTTCGACTTCCAGCTCTTCCGCGAGTTCGTCCGAAGTCGGATACGTCTTGGCGAAGAGGGCGAAGTGAATGGCTTGCTGCCGTTCGATCATGAGACTTGTCCCGCGGACGTAATTGCTATCCTTGTTCCCTCCTGGACTAGATTTCTTTTTCATTGATTTGTGATTGCCCGTGATTTGTTTTTTTGTCCCCTTGAATGATTCCCGTAATGGAAGGGCCCGTTCGAGGTTGCCGCGGCGTTTATAGGGATGCCTTTACAAAACGGAAGCCTGAAGTGAGACGAGCAGGATCGCACGCTTACCAAACAACCGCGGGACGATTAAGAGTGTCGCCAACCATCGGCCGTGTTCGGGAGTCCGAGCGAAAGACAGCGTTGTGGCTTGCGAGATACTTAACTCGTTGCACCTTCCTGCGTCGCTCGCTTTTATTTTCCTTTAGGCTTCTCAGAAAATCAGTCTGTGTGATTCAATCGCAACGAATGTTTATAAAATCCCCGTTCACGCTGGTCCTGCTGCTCGCCACCCTTGGATTTTGCGCCACCTCACAGGCCAGTGTTGGACCTGAAATCGCCGTGCAACAACCCGCCGGCACGGATCTCGTGGACGGCACGGCCAGCATCGATTTTGGAAATCAGACCCTAACCACTTCCAGCGCGGCCAAAACCTTCACGATTACAAATAGCGGCTTGCTCGACCTGGCTGTGACAAACATCGTCACGGACGGCGCGAACGCCAGCGACTTCGCCGTGGACACGACCGGCATGCTCAACAGGCTCGTGTCCGGAGCGAGCACGACCTTCACCGTCACCTTCACACCCGGTGCCAACGGGGTGCGCACGGCTGCCATTCACATCAACAACAATGACAGCAATGAGGACCCCTTTGATATCAATCTCACGGGAACGTCCATGGACTACTCCGTCACCACGACGCCCAATTCGATCGTAGTGACCGCCATCTCAACCAACAGCGAGACACTCACGGTGTCCGAACCGTCGGCGGGGAACATTAATTTTGCGGCGGCGGGCCGTATCTTCTGCGTCAATGGCGGGACAAGTTTCTCCGGCGATTCCGGGACCAATTCACTCGCGGGGATTAGCAGCATCACGGTAAATGCCAGCGCGGATATCGTTAACCTCGGTACTTTTGTGGGAACGCTGCCGAGTCTTACGATGAACGGTTCCAGCTTCAATGCTGGAGCCATCGGCTTGCAAACCAACAGCGCGTTGACGATCAACGTCACCAACGCGAGTGCGATCACCGGCATTGTTTCCGGCGTGAATGCAACGCTCACGAAAGGCGGTAGCGGCACCCTCACTCTCTCCGGGACCAATACCTATTCGGGCGCGACAACCATTAGCCAGGGTATTCTCAAAATGGGCAATGTCAGCGCTCTCGGCTCAGTAACCGTGGGCACTACCGTGAGCGATGGCGCCACGATTGATCTCAACGGCATTTCCCTTGCCACCGAACCGATCACGCTCAACGGCGTGGGTGTCGGTGCGACTGGAGCAGTGACCAACTCAGCCGCTGCCACAGCGCGTATCAACGGCACGGCTACACTGGCGTCGGACACGATCATTACCGTGGGCAATGGGACCATTGAGATACCTGGCAAAGTGACGGGACCTGGCGGCATGATTAAGCAAGGCAACGGGTTTCTTACCCTCTCGGCCACCAATGATTACGCGGGCGTGACTACCCTCAATGCGGGTATTATCACGATCCAACGGAACGGTGCCCTGGGCTCCAGTTCTGGCAAGACCGTGGTCAATTCGACCGCCAGACTTAACTTCCAGATGGCACTCAACGACAGTTATAGCATTCCTGAACCGGTGGATCTCAATAACGGAGGAACAATGTCGGCCACGTTCAACCCGGAAATATTTACCGGGCCCATCACGCTCACAGGGACTTCGACAATGAGTCTCGGT
>JAQGOU010000456.1 GCA_028293445.1 Verrucomicrobiales bacterium
GTCATACGCGTAAGACGTCTCTGCCGACAGTCCGGACGAGGCGCCATACGATAAAACTGGTCAAAAGACGCCAAAAAGGAGCGTCATACGCGTAAGACGCCTCCTCCCGATCGTCGGGAGGTGGTCCTTACGCGTAAGAGGCTCCTCCGGACGATGGAAAATTACGACTTGGTGCCCTGGTAGAAGTTTCCGACCGTCCGAAACTGGTCCATACGCGTATGAGGTTCCTTCCGGACGTCCGAAATTACGTCTCATCCATAAAGTCCCAACTCCTCACCGTCCGAAACTATGACTCAGCCGTATGTCCGGACTTTCCTATGAAAGGAAATTACGACTTGGCTGCATGTCCCCAACTTCCGACGACGGAAAGTTGTTACTTGATGCTCAAGTCGCCTGTTCCCATGACACTTTTTTCCTCGAGAACGATTCTCGTTTGGGTAACCACCTCCCGGAATCCCAGAATGGAGCGAGGCATGGTTTGGGGAAGTTATTCGATCGAACGGCAGATAACCTAACTTCTCTTACGCGCTGGTCCGCTTGACTATCGGATAAGTTTAACTAACTATCGCCTGCTTCCACAACCCGACAAACGGATGAACAACATGAAATCTCGTTCCTTCTTTTTTGCTTCACTTTTATTATTGATCGCGGTCTCCGGATTGCGCGCTCAAACAACACTCTATTGGGATTCTAACGATTCCACTGCCGGCGCCGGCACAGCGCCAAGTGGCACGTGGGGAACCGATACTTTCTGGAGCACTGATTCCGCCGGTTTGATTGGCACCACTGCTTGGGTAGACAGTAGCACCGCCGTTTTTGCGGCCGGGACAGATGCGGTCGATCCCTACAACATTACGGTCACCGGAACGCAAACCGCTGCAGCCATAAAGATCGAAGAAGGAGCCGTTGATATCTCAGGCGGAAACCTTGTTTTGACGAATGGAACGATTGATGTTGCCGCGTCGGCCTCGGCGAGTGTCAGCACTGCCATTAGTAGTACTGTGGCCAGCATAAAGAAGACGGGTGCTGGCACATTAACTCTGACTGGCAACAATGACTGCACCAATATCGTTGTTGGAGGAGGGGTGTTGTCGATTCCAGGCGATACGACAGGGGCGTCGAACCCGTTGGGAGCGTATCCTGGAGCCGCCACCTCGGCATATTTAACTGTGTCCAATCGGGCGACCTTACGTTCCACCGCCACAGGGATTGGAGGCGATTTCGTGTCGAAGAACCGTGGGATACTACTTGGTAATAATGGCGCTTTCTTTGATATTGCGGATTCCACTCCTGGCAATTATCTGGTCTATGCGGGGATCATCACGGGATCCGGGACGCTCACAAAAAAAGGACCCGGAACCTATTGCCCCACGAATGCCAATACCTATACCGGGAATACGACGAATCTTGAAGGAACCATTCTCATTCCAAACGGCGGTTTTAATTCTGTTAATATTTTTGGCAACCCTTCGTCCACCCTGGTTCTCGCGGGCGGAACCCTGACCCATCCCTTTGATTTCAATCGAATGATCTCAAACAAATTTCTGATGACCGCTGACACGATTATCTCGGGTGCTCCCGTTTCTAATTACAGGGCCGTTATCTTTAACAACACTTCCATTGCTACATCCAACGGGACGCTCAGCATTCTGAATGTCGGTAGCGCGAGTCAATATTTCCAGGTTCGGTTTACCAATGGTGGGTTCAATTTCACCCGGCCGATCAGCATCGGGACTAATGGAAGAATGGCGCAGCTTGATTTTTTCTCGGATAACTTCGGTGCAACCGCTGTTCCCGATCAGATCTTCAGTGGTTTGATTTCGGGACCTGGTACCGTGCGACGGAGTTGCAACGGGAATGGTACCGGAGGCAATACCATTGTTTCCGCCATGAATACTTATTCCGGCGGGACTTTTATTAACGGTGGTTTTATCGGGTTCGGAATCGACTCGACTAATTATCCAGTTACCGCCGGGCCACTCGGGACGGGGCCTATTACCATCGGTTCGGATCCAAGCGATGGATTTTATGCCTCTGGTGGTGCTCGAAGTATCGGCAACGATATAACGTTTGGCACAGGCACAAATCTCACGATTAAGGGCGCTAACGCTCTTACCCTCTACGGCACCTTTGATCTGGGGACTAAGGCAAGGGGTCTGTTTATTACCAATTCCGCGTTGACCACCATTTCAGGTCCGATCATTGGCACTGGGACCGGAACAACCTTTACAAACAATGGAACGGGCACGCTCGTCTTCAGTGGAGCGAATACCTACAGCGGAAATACGCTGGTTAAATCGGGAAAATTGTTGGTGAACAATGTTAATGCCAGTGCGACGAGCAGCGGCACCGTCACCGTGAATGCCGGCGCTACATTTGGCGGCAATGGCCTCGTAGCAGGGGCAATAACTGACTCTGGTAATCTCGCTCCCGGAGTAAATGGGATTGGCCTTCTAACACCTCAAAATGGTTTGAACATGGCCGCCGGAAAGTTGCTTTGGGAACTCGGAGCCTTGCGCGACGACGTCGATGGAACCAATGGTATTGATTTCGACCAGGTTTCGATGGGGGGCGGCACGCTCACGCTCGGCGGTTCATCGGCGCTTAACATCAATTTCACGACCGGCTCCCTCGCTCCGGACTTTGCTACTCCGTTCTGGCAGACAACACACAAGTGGACGGTGATCAAGGTGAACGGGAATCCGAATACGACAGCATTCACGACCGTGCAGACGAATGCGTTCTACTATGCTGGCACGTTTTCGAGCGTCAAGGAATCCAATGGCGACATTAGCTTAACCTTCACACCGTCCGGACCCACGGCGCCAATTATTTTGAGTCCAATGGCGAACAAGATCGTGGGCGAGGGAACCAATGCGGTCTTCACCGTTTCCGCGACCGGCACGGCTCCGCTCAGCTATCAATGGTTCTACAACAGCGCTCCGATTTCCGGTTCAAATGCCGCGTCATTCACCGTCGTCGGCCCGACCACGGCGCAGGCGGGGAGTTATTCTGTGGAAGTGAGTAATGGCAGTGGAACCAACAGCGCGAGCGCAACGCTAACGGTAATCGTTCGTCCCGCCATCACGACGCAACCACAAAGCAAGACCATCCAGATTGGTGATACTGTGAACTTGTCCGTCGTAGCGAGCGGCACGACGCCGTTCGCCTATCAATGGAAATCCAATACCGTCAATCTCGCGGGTTCGACGAATGCAACCTACTCCATCATCAATGCGCAAACGAACCAGAGCGCAGCCTATACCGTGGTGTTGACCAATTTTGCTGGAAGCGCCACCAGCTCCAATGCCTATATCGCCGTGAGTGCCACGCCAATTACGCCTCCCCTGGTTTCTCTCAACCTGAATAACAACGGGACGCTTCTGTGGAATTCGGTCTCGAACCGAACTTATCGTGCGCAATTTTTGCCTGATCTTGGCACCACAAATTGGACCGATATCCCGCCGGATGTGGTTTCGACCGGCGCCGTCACTTCCAGAACCAACAGTAATGCTGCGGCGACCAATCGTTTCTATCGGGTGATTATGTTGCCTTAACGAAAGTCCGAATCGTATACCTAATCTGTCTTTGAAAGGGGGAGTTGCCGTTGACGGAACGTTGCTACTCGATGGCAAGGTGAGTCCAACGCGAAGTGAAACAAAGCTTTTGCTCAGCTGGTTTCAGGTCGGTAGGAATTTCCGTAGCGCGTGATCAAACCTTTCGATACGGGTTGCATTTCACCGTTTCACTTCGATGGTGACTGCGTCGCTCCATAACGTATTGGTGACGCCGATGGGAGTGAAACCCATCCGGAAGGAAAGGGTCTTCTTGGCCGTGGAGTCTATCACCACCATGTTCAGCACGTTGGTATAAGCCTCCTTGGGCTTGAGCGTCACATCGGCCGCAAAGTTCTTTCCGCAATCCCAGCCGAGCAATGAAATGGCGGGGTTGCTGCATTGCCAGTGCTCCTGCCAACTGCAATTCATGACACGGATGGTCTGATCGGCCGCCGACTTGTTCTCCACACGAAGCGCGACGGGAAACTGTTCGTTCAAACGTGTTTCGTTCGTTTGGACGATCGCAATCACCCGCAATGGGTGTATCGACGACAGGGGAGGGATCCGTTGGTTCTCGACCCTGGTAAAATGCTCCCATCCGGAACCCCAATTGAGTCGAAGATCCTGGTGGGTCAAAGTGAACGGCACCACCAGATCTGAAAAAGGGCCCTCCGGATGAGATTGGAACTTTTTCATGATGGTAGCATTGGTGCGGATCTCCATTTCGAACCGGTCGATCTGGATATTGGCTGGCTTGCGGCACACGATCGTGTTGCCCTGGATCGTGTAGTCCATCTCAAGAATTGGAGCCAGTCGCACGCGGTTGGTGGTAAACGAAATGGTATTGGTTGAATCATCCTCGCGCCAGACCCCGATGAGATCGGCGATGGCTTCGCCACGTCCTGAAGTGGCGAGACCGAGCATCACCAAAAGCAGGAAGACAACGATCTTCGCACGGACGAGATGGTTATTGGCGATTTTCATCAAGGTCGAGATTTGATCCACAGCTAGATTAGACGGCTTTTCCTTTTTGCGACTCCCAAAAAGATCAAACATTCTGCGGCAGGC
>JAQGOU010000487.1 GCA_028293445.1 Verrucomicrobiales bacterium
GCTACAATGTCGACAATGTGATTCAACCACGTTCCTCCTTGATGGTTGAAAAGAAAGAGGAGAAGACAGCACAGAACGCGACAGAGCCTGCACCAACAAAATAGCCTCTGGTTTGGAAAGAATTGAAAGGACGGGACGTTGTTCCGTCCTTTTTCTTTTACTGCCGCAAAGAAGGGCTAAGGTGAATTCATTCCGACTTTGAATGGCATTGTTTTCATTCGGTTCCTGATGGTGTTGCTTGCCGTGTGGTCAGCACCACAGGTCTGCCTGGCGGTCACGGAGGTCTCGGGAAATCTGCTGACGGAAGCACAGCGGCTCGAAAACTTTTCAAAAGCTCCCTTTGGCGAAGACTCGAATAATTACGTGGCGCCGACCGGCACAGAGTGGAATCAGTTCCGGGCGGCTGCCGATGCACTCTTTAATACCAACATCGTTCAGGCGGAAATACTGGCGGCGGTTTTGGACTACGAACTGATTCGTTTTACCCACACGAACAGCGGACGGATTTTGTTCGGACTGCGTTGTCGGGAAACGAACGGAGCGCCGACAAAAGGGTGGGGGACTTACTTCGTAAATACAAACTTTGCTGTTTCCGCCTTGATCGAAGCGACGCATCCGCAATTTGACTTTCGTTCACCGGTGCTGGCGGCAGATATCTTTTTGAAAGCCGGAGCGCGTGGATTTCTTCTCGCTGGTGCCAACCGTCATGCCAATGGAACGAACACGGCGGACCCGTGTGATTTAACCAATACAATTTTTCACGCCGTGCATGCGGCATGGAATGGGAACTCTGGGGAAAATACTGCCTGGCAAATTCACGGTTTTTCAGTAAGTGGTCATCCAGAGTTTCCGGCAAGCACGCTCGCAGTGCTGTCGACTGGCCAAAGCGGTACGAATTGGATGTCCACGAACGTGGTGCGGCTTGATCAACGACTGGAATGGAACGGCATAAAGAGTTATGCCTATAACAGATTCCTGGCGACGAACGATCCCATGAATCTCCTCGTCAATGAAGGGGTCGCGGGCCAGACCTTTACGAACCTCGCGGCTCAATCGAATGTTCAGGGGCAATTTAGTCGAGGAATCGGTGGTACGTTCGTGCATGTTGAAACAGCGACAGTAGTTCGAACCAATGTGGCGACACGCACAGCGGCGGCCGATGCTGTTGCCAGTGCAGTTTTGCTTTCACGAACGAACGCGTTGCCAACGTTAAACCCGTTTTTGTTAACCAACCCCGTACGGACAAACGGAATGCTTCAGTTCTCAATTGCGGCAGAGCTGTTCCGTGCTTTTGATGTGGAATTGCGCCAGTCGTTGGCCACTAATGGAACGATGGTCTACACCTTCCCCGGGGATGGTCAATCGCGCGTCATCACCAATTTGATTCCGACGGATGCTAACGGGTTCTATCGAGTGCGCGGTTGGTAATGGAAACGCCGTAATCAGTCGAGGTTGATCATACTTTGCGTTTTGATCGATTCTTCCGCTGCGATCGCGAGCAGTGTGGCATCCAGGCAATTCTTCACGGAGGTTAGAGGCTGACGTTTCTCCAGGATACAGCTCACAAATTCCACGTGGATTTCATCAAAGCCAAGGTGGTTGCCCCAACCTTCACCGAATTGCGCCGCGACTTTGTGGATGGCCGGTTCTTTGCGATTCGTGCCGCGTTTCCAGTGCAGGATCTCGATTTGTGAAATGCGCGTCTGCAAAACGCCACCATCGCCAACGATTCCCATCTCTAAATCCTCCTGCGGGAAATCCAATGCGAACATGCAAATCTGCAAAGTGCCACGAACGCCGTTTTCGTATTCAAAGTTAACGGTGGAATGATCGTTTACCTGATCAGCCCCTTCGATGACGCGATTGACAGCATTGCCGCCAAAGGCTGCGACACGTTTTGGCTTTGAATTTACCCACCAGTTCATCAGGTCGAAGTGGTGGCAATTCTTATCCACCAGCATTCCGCCAGAACGCCGTGAATCCTGAATCCAGTCCTGCGACTTCTTTTGGAAAGGTCCACGAAACTCGCGCGTCCAGACCATGCGCGGTGTACCGATCTCGCCAGCATCGACGAGTTCCTTCATTTTTAGGAAGAAAGGCGAGTAGCGCAGTTCGTGACCGATCATGATAATCCGGTCGCTTTTCTCCGAGGCGTCAAGGAGCTTCTTGCATTCCTCGCGCGTGATACCGCAGGGCTTTTCGAGGAACAGATGCTTTCCCGCACGTAGAATGGCGAGCGCCAAGGACACGTGCGTGAAATTTGGAGTCGAGACAATGATGGCGTCGAGCGGGGACTGGATCAGTTCGGCTTCATCTTTGAAGAGACGCACGTTGGGTGCGAGGTCTCGAACTTTTTTGATGTTCGCTTCGTTTGAGGAACAGACCGTTGCGATTTCAACCGTATCAGCGCAGAGCTTTGCGAAGGAGTTCACGTGACTGAACCCCATCGCACCAAGACCAAGAAAACCGAAGCGCAGCTTCATTTGGATTACGGCTTCGGAACTTTCGCCCAATCTTTATTGAAAATGTCGATGGCGATATCGGTGAGCGGGTGGTGATACAACTGCTCCAGCACATCAAAGCCCATGGTGCAGACATCCGATCCGACCAGCGCCGCTTCGAGGACGTGCAAGGGATGACGCACGGCCGCGGTGAGGATTTGAGTTTCAAAACCGTAATTGTCGTAGATCTCCCGAATTTGACGGACACAATCCATGCCGATATGACCAACGGCATCGAGTCGTCCGACGAATGGACTGATGTAGGTCGCGCCGACTTTGGCCGCGAGCATCGCTTGTAATGGCGAGAAGGTCACAGTCACGTTCGTCTTGATTCCTTCGATGTTGAGTTGCTTGACGGCTTTTAAGCCTTCGCGCGTGTTAACGACCTTCACCACGACGTTCTTGTGAATCTTGGCGAGTTCACGGCCTTCGGTGATGATTTCCGGT
>JAQGOU010000494.1 GCA_028293445.1 Verrucomicrobiales bacterium
CGACTTCGACGACTGGAAACCGTTCATCATCTACCGTTGCATCGTCGGCTCCCAGGCGTTCGGTTTGAGCGATCATTCCTCCGATGTGGATCGTCGCGGCATTTATCTTCCGCCCGCTGAATTGCACTGGTCCCTCTACGGAGTGCCCGAGCAAATCAACCCGACCGATTCGGACGACACTGCTGAAACCTATTGGGAACTCCAGAAGTTCACCGTCATGGCGTTGAAGGCGAACCCAAACATTCTCGAATGCCTTTACACGCCGCTCGTTGAATTCACCACGCCACTGGCTGACGAATTATTGGCCGCCCGCCAACGCTTCCTTTCGAAACTCGTTTACCAGACCTACAACGGTTATGTGATGAGCCAGTTCAAGAAACTGGAACAAGACCTCCGCGCCCGTGGCGAGATCAAATGGAAACACGCGATGCATTTGATGCGCCTATTACTCTCCGGCATCACGGCCCTGCGCGAAGGTGAACTTCGCATCCGCCTCGACGAACATCGCGACGCCCTCCTCCGCATCAAACGCGGCGACCAACCCTGGCCCGACGTCAACGAGTGGCGACTCCAACTCCACAAAGAATTTGAGGATGCTTTTGCCTCGACCAAGTTGCCCGAGCGTCCGGATTACAATTGGGCCAATGAGTTTTTGGTGCGGGCTAGGAAGCAACAAGCCAAAGCCAACCCATGATCCAAATCACGACGCGAGATCGCATCAGGGGACTCCTCCTTGGAACGGCCGTGGGAGATGCGCTCGGTTTGCCGGCAGAAGGATTATCGCGCGCTCGCATTCAACGACGATGGGGAAACAAGTGGAAGATGCGGCTTTTCTTTGGTTACGGCATGGTGAGCGACGACACAGAACACTCCCTCATGGTGGCGCAGTCATTGGTTGCGTTTCCAAAAGACTCGCACGCTTTTCAAAGGAGACTTGGTTGGAAGCTTCGCTGGTGGGTCCTCGCCTTACCGGCAGGCGTTGGTCTCGCGACCGCGAAAGCATCACTAAAGTTGTGGTGTGGCTTTTCTCCCGCACACAGCGGCGTCCGCTCGGCTGGCAACGGCGCCGCCATGCGGGTCGGCGTAATTGGAGCCGTTTTCGCAAATGATTTGATCCAACGACGGAAATTCACGCGCGCCGCGACGCAACTGACGCATACGGATGTGCGCGCAGAAATTGGAGCAATCGCCGTCGTCGAAGCTGTCGCGTGGATTATTCGAGCAGAGAAGCCATTCGAGGAATTTCTACCGACGTTAGGTGATCTCACCGAGAATGAGGAATGGCGGGCGCTGTGTCGAAAACTGGTGGATGCGAAATCTCGCAATCTCACAGTTAACGAGTTCGCCGACGCCCTTGGTTTGGAGCGGGGCGTTACGGGATACGTCTTCCACACCGTACCGATTGCTCTCTACGCCTGCGCACAACATCCCCACAATTTTCACGACGCGTTGTCAGCCGCGCTAACCTGCGGCGGTGACACCGATACCGTCGGCGCAATCGTTGGTTGCTTGATGGGCGCACAGGTTGGAAGCGCAGGTGTCCCGAGCGAATGGGTGAACCACATCATCGAATGGCCCCGTTCTTTATCGTTTCTTGAAAGAGTGTCCGATCAAGTGGTTCTTGCGAGTGAAGGAACATCAGCAAAGGAGGTTTCGCTCTTTTGGCCAGGAATCATTCCACGAAATATTTTCTTTTTGGTGATTATTCTCAGCCATGGTTTCAGGCGATTGCTTCCGCCATACTGCAAGAAAACCTAATGAAACTCCTCTTCCCATCGCACCCGCTGAAAGCGCGATTGCCGGATCCCGATTACGAATCCGAAGTTGATGCCGCGCGACAAGTCGGCTTCGCCTGTGATTTCTATAATCTCGAAGTTCTTAGTGAGGGCGATGCGGCTCGCGCACTTGCAACCTGTGCAGAACCCGAATCACCGGCACAACCCATCCTTTATCGTGGATGGATGATGAGCGACACCTTGTATGCGCAACTTTATGCAGAGCTTGTCAGAAAAGGCTACGCACCGGTGACGAGACCAGAGGTTTACGCTGAAGCGCATTACTTACCGAATGCCTATCCACATCTCGCGGGGCATACTCCCGAGTCAAAATGGATGATGGGGCAGGATGCAAATGAGGCGTGGAGCCTGTATCAAAATTTCTTTCATGCGCCGGCGCTGATTAAGGATTTCGTCAAATCGGCAAAGCACCGCTGGAACGAGGCCTGTTTCATTCCAGCCCACACAACCCGCGAACGGTTCGATGAGATTCTCAAAGCTTTTCTGGAAGCTCGCGGCAAGCAGTTCAACAAAGGGATCGTCCTTCGACGTTATCATGAACTCGTCACATTAGAGCGGGATATCCGTGGTCAACCGGTGCATGAAGAATACCGGATGTTTTTCTGGAAAGGTGAACTGCTTGCCGCAACCCCTTCGATCCGTGGTGAAGGACCGTTTGCAGAAATGAAGAGATGGGGCGACATCGCCCGTCGGTTTCAAAACCAATTTTTGTCCATGGATGTAGCGCGACAGGAAGATGGTTCCTGGATCATCATCGAAGTCGGCGATGGCGAAGTCACAGGATTGCCTTTATCCATTGCTCCCGAATTGTTTTATGGAGAACTCCGGAAGCGTTCCTAAGGAAGAATGAAAGACTCCTGTTACAGAACTTAATTAGCGATATGAATATTTCCAGCGGATACGCGACCAAAAGCAATCCGCGCAAGATCGCATTTTTACTTCTCCTGTTCACTCCGTCGGCTCTTTATGCGAACGCGGGGACGCCTTTGATGTGGGCTGGCATGTTGCACATGGTTATTGGCAACGCTTTGATTGGCATCGCTGAAGGGATGTTCGTCGCCTTCATTTTTAAGACTAAAAGGAAGCTATGCGTTCCTGTAATGATAGTAGCCAACTACCTTTCTGCCTGGGTGGGCGGACTTCTGCTGACACAGTTTTTAACGCCGCATCTCGATATCAATCTATACAACGGACGCTTATGGATGGTCCTGCTGACGGCAATTACATTCATCGCAACGGTCATTTTAGAATTACCATTTGTTCTCTTTTGCGCGCGCGGCATCGGGGCCAGGCGGACCAAAATCATACAAGTAAATTGCCTGGTTCAGTTCGTAAGTTATTTGATTCTCACCCTCTGGTACTTGAGTGCAAGCCGAGTCTCGCTCTACAGCAAGTTCGAAGTCCTGCCGTCTTCGCGCATCGTTGTGAACGAGGAGGCTTTGCTCTATTACATCGCGGGTCCGGATGGGAATGTGTACTCAAGTCGCCTGGACGGTTCCGAACGTCAACAGGTTTTCGCTCTTCAAAGCACCAATCATTACGACCGGCTCTTCGTGAAGAAGAATGGCTCCAATCAGTGGGATCTAATGTTTCAAGGCGGCGGTGACCGCCAGCAAAGTCAAACGCTGACACTAACGAGTAACTTAACATCTAGCGCAGTCGAAGATCCGAGAACGGATAACGGTAAAGCGGAAGGCACATGGTTCAACTTTGGAGCAATCACGAGCTTGGCAAACTCGAATGAATGGGACTTTGTGACAGGGTTCTGGGCTGCCGAAGGAATTCACGGGAAAAACAGCAGGACCGGAGAGCGCTTGCATTGTTCGTTCGAGACACCGTTCCTTAATTGGTTTATCCGAAACGGAACTCAGCTCCCAAACGAACAAGTTGTGTTTCAATTGGGTAAAGATCAGATCTGCATTCTGGACCCAAAGTTTAAGACAATCGCGCTGGTCGCTCGTGGCCGTGGGCCGGTGGTCGCCTTGCAAAGCCGACCGATAACGCAATGAAAACCCTCCTCCTTCTAGAAGACAACGCAGAACGCATCGCAGGCTTTGAAGCTGTCCTGAAAGATCTCGGCGACGATTGGCAACTACGACTCTGGCGGGATGCGCCGACGATGTTGCGGGAATGTGATTCCTGTTTTGAGCAGGCCACCCTCATTTCCCTCGATCACGATCTGAATCCGCAACCCGGTACAACAGTTGATCCAGGCACCGGTTTGCAAGTTGCCAAATTGCTGGCAGGACATTTGCCGGTCTGTCCGGTGATTGTTCACTCCTCCAATCCTGATCAATCCTGGTCGATGCATAATGAATTGCGGTTTGCCGGTTGGAAGGTCGAGAAAGTTGGGCCGTTTGGAGATGATTGGATTGGGAAATCGTGGTTATCGAAAGCTCGTGAGGTGCTCGCTCAACCTCAGGGCCAAAAACTTTTCCATAAGCCTTCGGATCATGCCGAGCGTTTGCAGCGGGCCTTTCTTTCTCTCGAAGGATTGGCAATTGCTGATGCTGTTGGCGAAATGTTGAGCTACCGTCACGCGTCCGCGCCGCGCATCATTCTTGACGGTTTACCTGCTGGCCCGTGGTTTCGCACCGACGATTCGGAAATGGCGCTTTCGATTGTCGAGGTCCTCAGATTATACGGACACATCAATCAGGATGCACTTTCCCGACGATTCGCCTACCGGTTCGAACTGGATCCAGATCGCGGTTACGGAAGCATGACTCGAATGCAACTACGGGAGATCATTGCGGGTGCTGGCTGGAAGGAAACCGCAGCGGCGGCGTTCAATGGTCAAGGCTCCATGGGAAACGGCGGGGCGATGCGCGTTGCACCAGTCGGTGCTTATTTCGCAGATGATTGGGAACGGGTCGTTTCCGAGGCAAGCGCTTCCGCGGTGGTAACGCATACACATCCGGAAGGTGTCGCCGGAACGATTGCCGTCGCGCTCGCAGCGGCGGCGGCTTGGCAATTCCGAAGTGCTCCGGCAGAAGAACGCCCTCGTCGTCTGTTTGAAGTGATTTTGCAGTTCACACCTGAGAGCCAGGTTCGCCGTGGAATCACACTGGCCGCGCAAACGCCCGCGACGATTGAACCCGAATCGGTTGCAAAAGCTCTCGGCAATGGCTCTCTCGTCACCGCTCCCGATACCGTTCCTTTCGCTCTCTGGTCGGCGGCCCACCATCTCGACAACTATGTTGAAGCAATTAGCGCGACCATTAAAGTCGGCGGTGATTGCGATACGAACGCTGCGATCGTCGGAGGGATAGTTGCTCTTTCAGCCGGTGAAGATTCTATTCCTGCCGATTGGCATAAAGAGCGGGAGCGCTTTCCATTTTTGGAACTCAGCTAACGTATGAACTGGTTTGGCCTAGCAACATTGCCCTTGGGATTTATCGCTTTCGCTATCGGCCAACGCATCGCGAGGAAGACTTATTCTTTGAGCATCCAACGATTGCTTCTTTGCGGTATCGCTTTGTTGGCGCTGCCTGGAATCATTTACGCCGTTTACTATTTGAAGATTCTCGGCGAGCCAATCTGGCTATATAGACTCCGCACGATTCCCGGAAGTGAGTTACTGGCTTCTCTTGCAGGATTTCCAGCGGGGTGGATACAAATTCGCGCAATGAATCGTTTGCCCGTGAGCAGGCTTGGCAAAACATTCCTAATTCCAGTGGTGCTGGCAGTCGGTCTATTGCTTCCGCATCTTAAGCCCTTACTGCGCCGGCTGCCGGTGGAAGATATCCCGGATCAATGGCGTGGCGACGCGTGTATTCAATCAACGGCGTCGACATGCGGGCCTGCATCTGCCGCGACAGTGCTGCGGTTTCTGGGGATAAAGAGTTCGGAGCGTGAGCTGGCAGCAGAATCGTTTACTTCAGCAAGCGGAACCGAGAACTGGTATCTGGCCCGCAGTTTACGACGACGCGGAATGCACACCTCTTTTGTTCTAAGCATTCCTGCAGAAGTCTCTTTGCCCGCCATCGCTGGAGTGCGCTTGGGACAGTTCGGGGACACCGGCCATTTCATCACACTTCTGGACCGTAAAGGGGATCAGCTGATCTATAGTGATCCGATGCACGGTCTCTCGACCAACAACCTCGTCGACTTGAAATCCGAATACCAGTTTACTGGATTCTTCCTGGTGATTCAATTGAACGGCTCAGAACAGAAAGCGAATGATCGTGAACATTGACCCGAAACTGCACCGCATCGTTGCCGCCCAACCTTACCCGCTCCTTTTTGCGACCATCAGCGGCGCGCATCTTTACGGGTTTCCGTCGCCCGATTCAGATTTTGATTTGCGTGGCGCGCATGTGCTGCCGGTGGAGAAAATTGTCGGGCTCACGGTGCTGGAAGAAACGGTCGAGGACTCGCGCGTGATCGAAGGGATGGAGATGGATATTGTTTCGCATGATGTGAAGAAGTTTTTTGGACTGTTGCTAAAGAAGAATGGGTATGTGCTGGAGCAGCTGTATTCGCCACTCATTGTTCACACCACGCCGGAGCATGAGGAGTTGAAGGCGATTTGTTCATCTCATTATCGTAGGAGTCGAGGTGACGAGACTCATTCTTCCGCGAATGCTGGTCAGAGTCTCCTTACGTCGTCTCCTACAGGTGTGATCACGAGGCATCATTCGCATCATTACTTTGGATTTGCGGAGACGCAGTGGAAATTGTTTCTCAAGGAATCGCCGCGTCGCGTGAAACCGTTGCTCTACGTTTATCGCGTGCTGCTCACTGGCATTCATCTGATGCGCACCGGCGTGGTGAATGCGAATCTGGTCGAGCTCAACGAAGAAGCGCGTCTGCCTTACATCGCCGATCTCGTCGCGCGCAAACAATCAGGCGAGAACACCACGTTGAACGACGCGGATATTGATTTCCATCAACGTGAATACGAGCGTCTTCGCGCGGTGCTGCAAGAAGCGCATGACAAGAGCACGTTGCCGGAAGTGCCGTGCGCTGAGACGAAAGCGGCGCTCAATGATTTGCTTGTGCGGATTCGGTTGCAGAAAATGTAACGTCAGCCCTAAATCCGTCTGGCGTAATCTTCCAGGAAGCGGATTTGCTGGACTGTTTCGACTGCGCTTTTCTCAACGACTCGCACACGTCTGATTGCTCCGGTTGCCGTCTCCCCTTTCGCAATCAAATATGTTGCAAGCATCGTGCCGGTTCTTCCGATGCCAGCTTCACAGTGAACTGCAACGGCTCGCTTCATGGTTTGTTGCGCGTCGACGAAACGAACAAACTCTGCGGCCTGCTCAAAGCTTGGTGCTGCGCCATCTGCAATAGGAAGGTGCATGAAATCGAAACCTGCGG
>JAQGOU010000500.1 GCA_028293445.1 Verrucomicrobiales bacterium
CTTTCCATCCTCGTTTGCGCCCTGGGACTGAATATCGCCGTCTCCCACGCCGCGCCACCTAACGTTTTGATTCTTGTCGCCGATCAGTGGCGCGCGCAGTCCTTTGGTTACGCCGGCGATCCGAACGTCCAGACGCCCCACATCGATTCTCTCGCCCACGAAAGCGCTAACTTCAAAAACGCGATCGCCAGCGTGCCGGTGTGCGGTCCGACCCGCGCCTCGCTTCTGACCGGTCAACGCGCTTTGACCCACGGCATTTTCATGAACGACGTTCCGCTTCGCAACGAGGCCCTCACCTTTGCCGAGGTGTTGAAAGAGACCGGTTACGAAACCGGTTACGTCGGCAAGTGGCATCTCAACGGTAATGGACATCGCGCCGGTTTTATTCCGCGGGAACGTCGGCAGGGATTTGATTATTGGAAAGTCCTGGAGTGCACGCACGAGTACAACCATTCCTTCTATTACGGCGACACCCCGAACAAACTCCAATGGGAAGGCTACGATGCCATCGCGCAAACTCGCGACGCCCAGCAATACCTGCGCGATCATGCGAAGAGTAAAAAGCCGTTCGTCTTCATGCTCGCCTGGGGACCGCCCCATTCTCCGTATCAAACCGCGCCCGCGAAGTACCGCGCGATGTATGATCCCGCAAAAATCAAACTCCGCGCGAATGTGCCGCCGGAAGCAGCGGAAAAAACGCGACGTGATCTGGCGGGTTACTACGCCCATTGCACCGCGTTGGATGATTGCGTCGGCGACTTGATGCAGAGTTTGCGGGACACTGGCCTCGCTGAAAATACGATCGTGATCTTTTCCGCCGACCACGGCGATATGCTCGGTTCCCACGGCATGGCCGCGAAACAAAAACCGTACGACGAATCGATCCGCGTTCCCTTGCTCTTTCGTTGGCCAAAAGAGTTGAAGGCGCGCGAGCTCGATGCCGTTTTCAGTTCCGAAGATTTCATGCCGACGCTGTTCGGGTTGTGCAGAGTGAAGATGCCCGCGAAAATGGAGGGCCTCGATTACAGCGAGTATCTGCGCGGCGGAAAGAATTTTTCAGACAATGTCGCGCTCTTTTCCTGTGTGGCGCCGTTTGGCGAATGGGATCGACGTCGCGGCGGCAAAGAAATGCGCGGCATTCGGACTCGGCGTTATACTTACGTCCGCGATTTGAACGGACCGTGGCTGTTGTTCGACAACCAGGTCGATCCAATGCAGATGACCAATCGCGTGGACGACGCAAAACTCCGAGGTGAATTGGACAAGACGCTGATGAGCAAATTGAAGGAGGCGCACGATGAATTTCTCCCGGCAGAATTCTACATCAAGAAGTGGGGCTACCAGACGAACGCGACGGGGACGGTGCCTTACGCGGATTAGCGTGAGACTTGGGCTTAGTGATCCGGGTATGGAGTCCCGGCTTTAGCCGGCAAGCGAAACGAAAACAGATTGGCCTGAAAACTTTCAACCGAATCGACATGCGAGCGTCCTACCGGCTGAAGCCGGGACTCCGAACCTCACGTAGCATCGACCATTTCACGCGCTGCGGCTGAGACAGCCGCGGTCTGACTAAAAAGAAAAACTTCAGGCCAAGATCCGAGTCTGGGATTATCTTAAAGGTGGAGGACGCTATGACTACAAAGTTTGCCACTGAATTCGCAACGCTCATCAACAAACCGCAGATGGAAACGTTTCTTCTCCAGGACGACACCCTTATTCCGAATAGTCGCTGGCCGCTTCTTATCTATCGTCGCGCAGTGAAACTCACGGCGATGGATCCGGCGGAAACCTTCGAGGAACTGTTCGCTTCCAATCATTGGACCAACAGCTGGCGCGACGGCATTTATCCTTTCCACCATTATCACAGCACGACGCACGAAGTGCTCGGCGTTTACAACGGTTCAGCCGAAGTGCAGTTCGGCGGCGAGAATGGAATCGTGCAGAAGATTTACAGCGGCGATGTCATCGTAATTCCCGCCGGTGTCGCGCACAAGAATCGTGGCGGCAGCGAAGACTTCAGTGTCGTCGGCGCGTATCCGGACGGAAAGGAATGGGATATAAATTACGGTCGACTGCAGGAACGCCCGCGAGCGAACGAAAATCTGCAACGCGTGGAACTTCCGAGATTAGATCCGGTTTACGGCGAGAGTGGTCCGTTGTTGCGTTACTGGAAAATGTAATCCGGAACGATGCAGAAGAAACCACGATTCACCTTGCAGTGAGTTCCCTCCTAAAAACAATTAACCGCAGATGAACACAGATCAACGCAGATAAAACAGGCTGCTTTCCCATCCGCGTTTATCTGTGTTCATCTGCGGTTAAAAAATTCCAGGCGTTCAATTTTTTAGAAGAACCGTTACTTTCCAATTGCTACCGCAAAACGGTTCTTGTTAGGTTTTTCCGACTTTCACGGACAAACCTATGAGCGCAACGCAAACGCAAAACAATTTTCCTAAACTTCACAACGCCATGTGGCCCGGTCTCGTCGGCAAAGGTTCGCCCGGCGCGGAACCGTGCATCGATTTGGATACGATGCTCGATCTCACCGCCAAGGCCGAAGTAAATGGCCAGAAGTTCGATGGCGTGGATCTGTTCCTGTTCGATCCGCACGTCAGCATCGATATCGACGATGCGGGCCTGAAGAAACTTGCGGCAAAGGTCGCTTCCAAAAAACTGACGATCGGTTCTTTGGTCGCGCCCGTGTGGCCGCCGACGGGTGGCGGTTCAGCCATGGGTAACGAAGAAGAACGGAAAAATTTTGTCACACAGGTTCAAAAGGCCTGTCGCATCGGCAAGAAACTGCGCGACCTCGGCATTCGTAAATACGGCATCATCCGCATCGACTCCGCAGCTGGCGTGACCGACTGGGAAAAGAATCCGAAAGCGAACACCAAGCTCATTGCCAAGACTTTCAAAGAAGCGGCCAAGGTCGCGAAAGACCACGGCGAACGTCTCGCGGCCGAAGGCGAAATCTGCTGGGGCGGCATGCACAGCTGGAAGAACATGGTTGATCTGCTCGAAGAAGTGGGTCAGCCGAAAGTGGTTGGGTTCCAGGCGGACATGGCGCATACCCTTTTATATTTGCTCGGTTACAACGAACCGAAGCATCGCATCGTGCCTGCCGATTTCAAATGGCAGCCCGGCGTGTTCCACGAAGCGATGAAGAAGATGACCAAGGCGCTGCGTCCGTGGACGATGGATTTTCACGTCGCCCAAAACGACGCGACCGTCAAAGGTTCCGGTTCGCACGACAAGACCGGTCGCCATTGTCTCGCTACCGATCCGAACGGTAAACTAAACATCGCGCGCGACGCCGGTTATTGGATGCGCGATGACGCCGGCAAAGTGACGAAGAAATTCAAACACATCTGTTGGGATGGTTGCATGTTCCCGAACGACGTCATGATGAAACAGGAAACGTGGAACAACATTCTCGCCGCGATGATTCAAGTGCGCGAGAACCACGGTTGGAAAGAATAGAATTCTGTTATTTAAAAAAACCGGCTGACACTCGTCAGCCGGTTTTTTTATTGATTACTTTCCGCTCAACATCGCAACAAACTCTAAACGTGCATCCGCGCGTCACCTGTTCATAATCTTGCGCCAGTGCACTGCCTGCCCATCATCGATCGCGACCTCAGAATTGCGGCGCGGCGTGTTTCGACTTACAAGCATCGGCTTCTGGCTGGAGGTACAGCCAGCGCCCTGGTCGTGCTGTTTGCGATGTTCGGCCCGTTGCTTTCCTCAAAGACGGGTATCTATCTCTTTCACATCGCTTCCTGGTGCGGGTTTATCGTCTGCACGTTGGAAGGACTCCGCGAAACCGTTGACTCGATCGCGCAGGAACGTCGTGAAGGAACATTGGGGCTGTTGTTTCTCACTGATCTTCGCGGACAGGATGTGATCCTCGGGAAACTTTCCGCTGCCTCAATCAAATCGTTTAGCACGTTGCTCGCGATGCTCCCGGCGTTCGCGTTGCCGATCTGGATGGGTGGCGTGACCGGAGGAGAATTCTGGCGCGTCGGGACTTCGTTGGTTGCGGTGCTCATCTTCACGATGACTGTTGGCATGTTCGCATCGGCGATGAGCGAGAGTTCTTTCGGTGCGATTATCAGTTCAGCCCTGCTGCTCGGATTTGGAATGCTCCTTCCGGCGACGAGCGTGTGGTGGAACGGTCCGGTGCCGGACTGGACCGCGGGTCCCTTGTGCATGTTCCATTATTCCGCGGACGCGGAGTTTCGCGCCAATCCATCCATGTTCTGGCAGGCGTTGGCGTATTCAATACTCGTCGCGTGCGTGCTGTTTATGCTGAGCGCGAAGCTGGTCACGAGATTGGGTATTGGAAAAAGTGCCAACGCCGAGAGCTGGCTTGCTAAACTTTTGAAACCGACTCGCGGTTATACCAATACCTGGGCAGCCACGTCAGCGGTGCGCACGGACCCGGCGGTCTGGCTCGCGGAACACACCTTGCCGGGAAGAAAAGTGCTGTGGTTTCTCATCGCGGGAGCAGGAGCTGTTTCGTTGATTATCGGATGTTCGGCAGGTTCCAACGCGGTGTACATCCTAGCCGGCATCCAGCTCTTTGTCGCATTCCTCATAAAGATCTGGATCGCAGCGCTCGCCGTCCAGCCGATGAACCTCGCCAAACGCAGCGGTGCCATGGAATTATTGCTTTGCACACCGTTGCGTCCTCCACAGCTGGTGAACGCGCATCTAGCCGTTCTCCGTGCCTATTTCCTGGCCCCAGGCATCATTGCTTCCTTTGGTCTGATGGCAATTGGGATCATTGGCAACAATGCCCTGACTACCGGCGACCATACGTTCAGTGTCGGCCTCGGCTGCATTTTATCATGTCTTTGCTTCATGTCGTTTCTCCTGGATTTAAACGCGCTGGCTTACGTCGGATTATGGCACGGCCTGGCCGACGCCCATGTTCCACAATCCGTCACCAAGATTGTGTTCCGTGTTTTGATCCTTCCCTGGATATGCCTTTTGATTCCCTGCGTCGGATTCGTTGGACTTTTTCTGGTGCCGTGGATTTGGATGTCGTGGGCTGGCACCCGACTCAACCAACGATTCTACGATGAAGCCTCGAGCCAATTTGCCAGCGACGAACATGGCGGCTGGTTCAAGGGTAAAGCGGCCCGCAGTTGAGGCCGACTCGCGCGATCATTTGCGAGAGAGTAACAATCGAAACCCCAGGAAGACGAGCGCGACACCGAAGAGACGCTCAAGCCATGCGGACACGCGCGACGTGCGAAAGGACCGAAACCCGCGTTGCGCCAACAGTGCATACGAGGACAACACAATCAAATCGACCGCAATGGTCGTGCTGACCAAAATCAGCAACTGCAACGGCACCGAACGATGCGCTTCAATGAATTGCGGCAAAAGAGCAGAAACGAAAAGCAGAGCCTTTGGATTCGTGAGTTGAATCAGCAATCCTTGAAGAAATAAACTGCGATGCGGCGGCAATGCCACTGTCGGCTGTGGCGTCGGGGAAGGCGAACGCCGAAATGTCGAAACGATGATGCGCAAGCCAAGGTAGAACAAATATATCGCACCCACAAACCGGAGGATCGTGAAAGCAGTCGTAGCCGTGGCCAGTAACGTGCCGAGTCCGAGAGCAATGAAGACGAAGAACAGGAGATTGCCGGCCTGAATGCCCAATATACCAGCGAGGCTGGATCGAAAACCATATCGCGTTGCCTGTGCCATGGAACACATAACCGCTGGACCCGGGGTCAGGGCCACAATGAACCAGGTCGCGAGATAGAGCAGAAACATTCGCATACAGGTGAAAATTATTGGGGAATAGCCCGTATTCGCAAGAGGAATTCGCCGCGTCATTGGTCATCGCGCTTCGACAATTATCAATAGCGCAGGCCCGATGGGAAAATGATCTGAAACACGGATTCATTGGAATAGCTAATCATGGCAAAATGAGGCTCGCTCCGGTTTCAGATATGTGCTGAGGTAAAGACAACTTTTCACTTGTTGCCATGAAGCATTCTCGTTCAGTCCCTCAGTTTGGTCGGCTACTGTCAATCTTGGTCGTCGCGTTATCCATGAATGTTACCGATGCCGTGGCACAAACTCAGCGCCTGCTCGGTCTCGATATTTCGGCGTGGCAGGGAGACATCTCCCAGACCACGTGGAATAACATACGCAATGTAGAGAACCGTCAGTTTGTCGTTCTTCGCTCCAGTCGTGGCGGCACCACCGGCTATTACAATCAAAATGATTCCGCCAACAGCCAGGGCCTGAATACTCTCTCGCAACGTTACGACGATCCTTACTTCATCCAGAACGTCAACCGGGCGTCAGCGGCCGGAATGTTCGTCGGCACGTATCACTTTTCGCGGCCCGATATCATGGAGAACACGCTAAATTCGGGTGGCATCCGAAATAATGGAACCGATGAAGCAGATCATTTCATCCAGATGGCCGGGCCCTGGATGCGTCCGGGATATTTACCGCCGGTGCATGATCTCGAGGCTGGCATCAGCCAGAGAACCTCGGATGAACAGGCGCAATTCGCCATAGACTTTTCAAACCGCATTTACGAGAAGATGGGAATTCGTCCCGCGGTTTACACAAGCGGTAGTTACGCAGCTGACCTGCAAGCCGCGAACGCCCCCTTGCCGGATTTGCTCGCGAAGCCACCAGCCCTTTTGCCGAGTATGGTTTCGCCCGCGTATCCCGTGCTTTGGAGTGCGCGCTGGCCGAACCAAACCAATCCGGCTGCCATTAATGTGCAGATCGAAGAGCCTAAGGACTCCTATACTCCGATTTACGGACCGTGGGACAACTATGGCACGACGCATCCGTGGGTCTTCTGGCAATACGCGAGCACCGTCCGCTTGCAGAGTTTTCAAAATGGCGGCTCCAACCTCGACGCAGACGTGCTGCGCGGCGGGATGGAGTTTCTCAAGGACAATTTAATCCCTGCAGTCTGGATGAATGATGGCAACGGACAATGGACCACGCTCACTAACTGGAACAGCGGCGTGACGCCAACGCTGCCTGTTCCCGGCCCAGGGCAAGGAGCGCCCGTGGGGACATTGACTCTTCCAACACCGCGCCTCCCCAGCACGAACGATACGATTATCCTTGAACGCCCCAACGCGAACATCACGGTCACTCTCGCCTCGGGAACACAGAACATCCGCAAACTTTATGTTCGTGAAGCCCTGGACATTACCGGCGGCTCGCTCACGATGAATTTCACGCCATCATCGGATTCGACGACAAATGCGGCGCAATTCTCGGCTCCCGTTTCGATCAACAACGCCACGCTCAACGTCCACACACTGCAAGTGGATGCGGCGCAAACGTTCACCGTCGGCGGCGGCACGTTGAAGTTTTCCCAGATTAATCTGATGCCAGGCGGCACGCCGGCCACACTCGCGATGGGCGGCAATGCAACTTTCAACGCCTGGAGTAACGGCGTTTGCAATATTGTTAATGGAAGCGGCTCGGGCAGTTCCGGAAGAGTTGACCTTGGCGGAGGCGCCCGCAGTTTCTCCGTTCCCACGGGCGTGGATATGTCGCTCGACGTGCCGGTGCAAAACGGTGCGCTGACGAAGAGCGGCGGTGGCACGTTGCGCCTGACCAGCCCGAATACTTACGCCAATGGAACGGTAGTTACCGCTGGAAAGTTGTACGTGAATAATTCCACGGGCTCCGGCACGGGTAGCGGCAGCGTAACAGTCGACGGAACCCTCGGCGGCCTTGGTACGATCTCAGGAATCGCCACAATCAATAGTGGCGGAACGGTCGCCCCCGGCACCGACGCGGCGATCGGCACATTGACTTTCGGCAGTTCACCTGTGCTCAACGGCACCAGCTTTTTCAGAATCAATCGCAACAACGGTTCACCGCTGTCAGACAGGATGTCGCGACCGGGTGGCGCGTTGGCTTTCGGCGGCACGCTGTTTGTCAGCAATGCAGGCGCAGCGTTGACGGGCGGCGAAGTGTTCGCTCCTTTTTCGGCGGCGTCTTATAGTGGTGCGTTCACAGCCACGAATCTTCCGACGCTCGGCACTGGCCTGAACTGGTACCTTGGGAATCTGTCTGTGGACGGAACTCTCATTGTGAATCGCAAGCCGACGGTGAGCTCTGTCGCCTTTAATAGTACGCCCGGGCAGACGTTGACCATCCCGATTGCCACTTTGATCGGCAGCGGCTCGGATCCGGATGGTGATACTCTTTCGCTCGCGAGCTTTGATCCAGCGACAACCAACGGAATCACACTCTCCTCGGACGGCACAAATATTTATTACCTGAACAACGCGGATGTGGGGGACCAATTTAATTACACGATCAGCGATGGACGCGGTGGTAGCGCAACCGGCGCGGTTCTGATCGGACAAGGAGTCCCGACGTCACCTTTGATTCTGTCCGGCCCTTATAGTCTCACGGTATTGGCAGGACAAGATGCGACGTTCAGTGTCAGCGCGTCCGGTACAGGGCCGCTCTCTTATCAATGGCGTTTCAATACCACGAACATCGGCGGCGCAACGGCCACCAATTATACTCGCGCCAACGCTCAAACGATACACGCAGGCAGCTACAGTGTCATTGTGACCAATCCCTACGGCAGCGCCAGTGCGTCGGCCACGCTCACGATTGCGACGCCGGCAACGATCACCGTTCAGCCGCAAAGCACCAACGCCGCCCTCGGCCAGACCGTCACTCTCACCGTGGGAGCCTCGGGCACCGGACCGCTGTCTTACCAATGGTGGTTCAAAACGAATCTGATCAGCCAGGCAACGACGTCGAACCTTGTCGTGACCATCGCGACGACGAATCAACTCGGCGGCTATTACGCCATCGTGAGCAACGCATACGGTTCCGCGACGAGCCAGGTGGCCACTGTGACCCTCGGGCAACCGATGCAAGTCTTGTGGCGACTCGCACCCTATGACCGAACTTACCTGACCACCAACGACCTGCCCGAACAGCGCGGCATGACATTCAATTCCGTCACTCATCGGCTGCTCCTGGTGAATCGCACGAACACAACCGTTCACGTGCTCAACGAGAACGGCGCGGATCTTTGGACACTCAATACCAACGGCGTCACGGGCGGCTTGAATACGTTCTATTATTTGTTGCTGATCGCGGCCGCAGACGACGGTGCGATCTACGCCTGCAACCTCAAGGCCGGCACCAGTCCATTCAAAATTTATCGTTGGGCGAACGACAATTCGAACACCGTGCCCACGGTTGCATTCACCGGCGATCCAAGTCCCGGGACGTCGGGTTATCGCTGGGGTGACACCTTCGACGTGCGCGGCTCTGGCACGAACACGCAGATTCTCATCGGGCCACGACAGGGAACAAATGTGGTTCTATTCACCACGACAAACAGTGTGGATTTCACCCCGCGTGTAATCAATCTAAACGGCATTCCTGAGGGCCATTGCGGTCTCAATCTAACCTTCGGCAACGGCAACACATTCTGGGGCACCACGCATACGAATCTGTTGCGCCTGGTGTCGTTCGATCCTGTCGCCGGGACTGCTTCCACGCTGCGGCTTTACAGCGACACCGAAGTTCCCACGGCGGTGAACCCGATCGGTTTCAGTCCGGCGTTGAACATGTTTGCGGGCATTAATATCAGTAGCCCAAACCACCTGCGCATTTATGATGTCAGCCCGACCAACGGCGTTCCCTTTTTAATCGGCACGACCAACTTCGCCACGGACAATAGCAACACCCACACGGCCACCGGCGCGGTGCGTTTCGGCGGCGACGTGGTTTATGCGCTCGACGCCAACAACGGCCTGATGGCAGTGCGGATCTATCTTCCGAACCCACCTTTGCGCTTCACGGAAATGTCGAGAGAGTCAGGACAACCATTCATCCTTCGAGGCACAGGAACCGTGGGGAACTACGCAGTGGAAGCGACTTCGACTCCATTCACCGACTGGACGACAGTGACGAACGTGGCGATCGGGATGAACGGCAGCTTCGAGTATCAGGAGAACCTCACCAACGCAGTCCAACGGTTTTATCGCGTGAGGAAGCAGTAGAAGCGGAATCGGCAGCTTGTTGGAGTTCAACCTTTAGGTTGTCCCCGTTTTGACATTCCGGAACGCGGCGTTCACGCCTTTCTACGCGCGATCCGGAAATTTACTTTTCGCCGGATTTAATTCTTTCCAGAGCTTCCGTTGTCGCTCTGGAAATCCATTTGGAGGTCGCCTCCTTTTCCAAAGTTCTTTCGAGCGCGGGAAGCGCGGTTGCTGCATCGGGACCGATCTTGCCGAGCGTCTCGGCGGCGAGGCGCACTGTCGTCTTCGACTTGTCTGACAAGAAATCGATGAGCGCAGGAACCGCGACGCGGGCGTCTCGACCAAACCCGCCGAGGGCCTGAATAGAGAGGTTTCGAATAATCGCGTCCGCATCTTCCAAACCTTTCATCAACAGTGGAACGCATAAATCGGGCCTCCGACCAATCTTGCCCAAGGTGTGAATCAGGTTGCGATGAACCTTTGGATCATTTTGCAGGGCAATCAGAGCCGGTAGACACTCTTCTGCCGCTGGTCCAATCGCTCCCAAGCCGCTGACCGCAGCGCTTCGGGTAAACACCGCGTCATTGGTCAAGGCGGCAAGAAACGTCGGAAATGCGCCCCGCGCCTCTGGCCCCAAAACTCCAAAGGCATGTTCCGCGCGCAACCACCGCTCGGGCGCCGTGGTGAAGCGATACTTCATGAATCCCGGGCGCTTCTCGAATTCCACGGAGATCTTCTGTTTGAAAGTCGAATCCTGCGTGAGACATACCTCAACCAGAATGGGAACTGCTTTTGCGCCCATCGCACGTATCGCGACGACAACCGGGGAGTTTGTATTTCCCTCCTCCCAATCATCAAACTCAACCAACCAGGAACTCAATCCCCTGCCTTGATACTCTGGCTCCGGCGCGCGCATCAGACGCAGTGACAATCCTGCCGCAATCGCGATCAGAACAACCAGCAACGCAATGCGTCGAAATCTTTTCACGAACGTTGGACAGCGCGAAGCATCGGCAAGTCCCGTCGAAGTTTAAACGCGAAGACGATGCAGCTTGCGACGGCGACGACCAATCCGAGGAGAGGATGTGCCGGAAATCCAACGATCAATAACCCGCCGAGGGCAATGAAGCCCTGCCCTTTCCATACCGTGCGCATCCAGGGCCTTGGCGTTCGAGCGCCTGGTGGCTCCATTAATTTCACCATTACCGGCAGCACGCACGAAAGCAGCAGTCCAATCGCGAGGCAAAGCGTCTGAAGTTGTTCGGTCATCAATTGATGCAGCGTTTCCATATGCGGTTTGACAACGACCCGTGGAGGTCGTCACGCACTATATTGTTACCGCCCGCCTTTTGACCGTTGCGTCAGCACGAAGATACCGGAACCAAGAGCTGCGAATAAAAATAAGATGCCGAAGCCTCCGCAGATCATCACACTCAAGAACGCCTTTACGAACTTCGCTTCATCGAGGTAAAGCAAATGTTTCTCCGGCAATCCGAGGACGATAACCTTGTACGCGCCAGGACTGGTGAACGTCAATTGTCCCAAAGAAATCCGCCGGGTGCCATTGGACTCCACGCTGCTCGAACCGCTTCGGCGTAACTGCACCGATGTGCCCTCCGGTTGTTTCAACACTTTGATGGTCGCTTCCGACGGAAGGTCGTCCGGGAAGGTTTTGAACTGTCCATCAATCATTGTCTTGGTCTCATGCCAGAGCGTGTAGTCGCCTGGCTTTGCGATGATTACTTTGGTTTCGCCCGGCGCAAGGATGGGTGTGCCGGAATTTCCAAACGCATCCACGAGAGACACGACTGCCCCGATGTTAAGGGCTATGCCAATGACAGCGAAAAGGATCGGCCACTTAAATTGTGCGAGTTTTTTCATGATGTGTTGGTTGCAAAGATGGGTGAGCGCTCCACGGCATAGTTAGGCCACTTGTTCTGTTTCTAAAATGGGCAAACCGGTGGCAGCCGCAATCGTCTGGGACAACTGGACCTGGACCGCCTCGCGGCAAAGACTGGAGCGCTCTCCAGAAAATTCAGTTGCCCAAACAAATTTGCCCGTCGTCAATACAAGGCCAACCGTCCAGGTGTCTACGGTGGATTCGCTCACTTCTTTGGTTCTACATTGCACGCCCGTGAATGAGCTATAGGGATGGGGTTTTCGGAAAACTGTTATTCTGCCAAACAGTCTGGTCACCGCAACAACGACACGGCCATCAGAATCAAACTCCACCTCGACAAAGAAAAAAAGACACGAGAGAAAAGCTAAAGTGAAGTATCCCACAATTCCGGTCACCCATTTCGGCATTTCACAGACATCCAGGATGAAACCGAAGAATGCCGATCCAAAGAGTCCAAGATAAATCTGATTCGCCCTGTTTCCCCGTTTGATTTTAAGTGGCGCGTTCATGCGGTCGAACGAACTCAGCCACAGCCGGCTCACGATGTAAACGGCGAAGCGGAAAGAAAGGCGCGCGGCGTTTACGCCGCTTCAATGTGGTCACTCGAGCAGGCCTTGTGAATTCTCCAGGGTTTCGTCAGTCGTGCAGTGAAGCGGCATAAATGCCGCGCGCCTTTCCTCAGCACGGCTAACTGGGTATTCCGGAATTATTTTTGGTAATCGCTATAACAATCCAAACTCAGCCGACGGTTGCGCGACATCACGCTGTTGCAAATATCTTCTGCTCGTCGAACGTTATGATCATCTCTCCAAAACGATATCCCCCGAACAGGCCCTTCGTGTAAGGCACATATGTCTTGCTGCCGCTGCCGGTGACGTGTTCCAGGCCGATAATGACCGCATCCACCTTCTTGCCCTCCTGGACGATACGACCATCGTAGCAAATGCCGGTGGCTCGTATCTTGCCCGCGCGCGCCTCGGTTTGAAATTCCTGCACGAGAGAGGCGATAACCTCCTCGGACTCCGGCATCTCATCGTCATCATCGATGGCATGAGCGCTGACCTCTCCCGCCGTGCTGACCGCCGCGCCGAAAGGGAAAAACTCCCCGTTCTTCTTGAGCATCTCCTCGGCGAACGGGATCAGTGCATTGAGCAATGAGCTGTAATCATCCTGAGCTTCTGGTGACGGCTGTGCGGGCATATGTCGTTTCCTTTCTCGTTGTGATGGGTGGGCCCTTTCCCTGAGCCACCGCCGATCGGTGGCTAACGCGAACGGAAGATTTTCATAGACCAGGAAAGAGTGCAATCGGGGTTGGCTCGATGCAGCTGATCAGGCGGACCGGTCATAATCAAAAGTCTTTGTAGGCGTGGGACTAAAATATGCCGTTGGTATCAAAATGGATGTTTACGTGACCGATCGTAAAGGCGCGCTCATACACCGAGATGAGGATGACCGCGAAAGTGGAACTGAATCCGGCGTTGGCTGCAGTGACCTGGTTCGCATTTGTTCATCCTGCGATCCTGTCTAAAACGACAAAAAATAAAATCAGCAGGAGCCACACCGTCGCTCCGATAATGTATGGGCTGAAGTAGGATCGAACGGCTTTCGACTTCCAACGCTCGGAAACCCGGCGTGCGATCAAATACAGTGTCGAGACTCCGACCAAAGCCGCGAAGCAGGCCCAAAACGGAATGACATAAGGAGGAGCGGATGACTTATTACCCAACGCAAAAAAGATACTTGCAGCACAGATCGCCAACCCGATCAGGCGGATAAACCAGCCCATCTGCAATACGCCATTTCGGTTTTCTGTGGAGTCGTTCATGAGTGTGGCGTGGCTTAACAATACTCCGGATCAGCCAAGTCGCGCGAGTGATTAGACGTGATCGCGAGGTTCACTGCATCCGGTTGGTTATGTGCTCTTAGCGCGATACTCATTCCAGGTTTCTTTAATCCGTTCCCACCCCTTTCCAAGATACTGTGGTCTTATCTGGATAGAAGTACGACCATTAATTTCAAGGGTGCAGACACGAAAGAAGCGGAAGCTAACGTACTTTACATCCGCGATATCACTCCAGCGTATGATCTCCCCATTAGGAAGGATAAGATGATCTTCTTCGAGGATAACTTTCCTGTGCATGATATGCGGCTGGATTAACATCAATACGAGCGCGATAGATACTCCCGTAACTATTGCAGCCAGCAGATTACCATGAATGGGGGTGTAGGAAATTCTCCAATCTCGAAACCAAAAGAGAATCGAGAAAGCAATATTCAGGATGGCCAATATTAAAAGGCCTTTGGGGTTGGGATTAACTTCGAATCTCATATTGACACATAACCATTGATTAACAGGTTTCTTTGCCCTGATAACATGATTGCAGGTGTTTTCAGGCGAGGTTGCTCCCCGCAGTTCACACTGCGAAGCTCAAGGGCGAAAGTCAAGGGTGCAGCCATCGGCGAACCTTTTAGCTGCTCGGCGGTGCGTTGATGGTCGAAATCTCCCGTTTTCCTTCTTTTTCTTTAACGTCATCGCTCGGGGATCGTCGGGGAACTGGTTTTCCAGAGATTTTCCCTCCGGAAACCCGGTCCGGCGGGGAAAAGTGGGCATTTTGGTCGTCGGAAGGTGGTTTTCAGTCGTTTTGTTCGTTTTTCGGAGCCGGAAACGGGAAAATCCAGCTCGTTGCCCATTTTCCGCGCCGCGGAAACAGGACCATGAGTCTCGATTTGCTTTTCCACAGCCGTGGAACTCCCATCCGAGTCTCGATTTGCTTTTCCACAGCTGTGGAACTCCCATCCGAGTCTCAATTTGCTTTTCCACAGCCGTGGAACTTCCATCCGAGTCTCAATCTGCTTTTGCACGCGGGGGAAAGACGTCCATGAGACTCAATTTGGTTTTCCACGCGCCAGAAAATGGTCCGTGAGGGGAGAAACACCAAAAACCAAAGCCCAAACACCAAAAACATTTCAAATCTCCAACTTCAAAGAACCTTTAGAATGCAGCGCACCCGAACGGGGTCGAATCCGGCCTCCGAACTTCAAAAACTTTCATTTCAGAGGCTTTGAGCTTTGAAATTGGAAGTTCTTTGGTGTTTGGGCTTTGGTTTTTGGTGTTTAAACCAGGTGCTTACAGATACTTCTGCACAAACCCGGCTTCTTCAGGTCCGGCGAGGACGTAGATTTGCTCGCCTTCGGTCCAACTGGCGGATTGCAACCGGCTGATCCGGGTGATCTCAGGCTTGGGCGCGGGAGAATCTTTCACGGCGGATCGGCTCAGGACGAAGAGGAAGAGCATCTGTTTATCGCCGCGATCGAAACAAACCATCGTCACCGGATTACTGCGCCACTTCAAAGCACCGCCGCCGACTACGGATAGCTTCGATAATCCTTTCGGGAGCGAGAACTGCGAGGGCGCTCCGCGTGAGGCCATCGCCAGGCGGATTTGCGCCAGGTCGCTTGTGACCAGATCCATCCGGTATTCGCGCAGGGCACCCCGAACCATCCGGCTTTCGTAATCGGCAAAGCGATTGGAGCCATTCGGTTTGAACAGGACAGCAATAACGGCGAAGAAGAGGACGAGGGCGGCGGAGGCCAACCATAACGTCTGACGGGACGGAAAGGTTGGACGCACGATCTTCTTCTTCGCCAAAATTCTTTCGCGAACGCTCGCCGGCACCGGGATTTCCTGGAACTTGCCACGCACGGCGGCTTGAAAGCGTTTATGTTCCGCCAGCCACTGGCGGAGTTCAGGATCGGCGTTCGCGACCTGCAACGCTTCGCGAATCTCAGGATCTTTGTCGTCAATGCCCGGACGGTAGAGGGCGAGAGCTTTCTTGGCTTCAGCGTGGTTCATTGTGCTCGCTCCTTTCGCGCCGGTTTGGCTCTCAGGAAGAGGACCTTTAATTCAGCGAGTCCGCGGGCAATACGGGATTTCACGGTTCCGAGTGGCACCGCGAGGATCTCGGCGATTTCGTTGTAAGAATACTCTTCGAGATAATAGAGCGCGAGAGGCGCTTTGAAAACGGGATCGACCTGGCCGAGCAGGAGGACGAGCGATTGCGCGTCGATGCGGTTCACGACCTCCGGTTCCACGTTCGGCAACTCTTCCTCGGCAGCGGTGATTTCAAGATGCGGGAAGCGAACGAACCGGCGTTGCGTTTCGAGAAAGCGCCGGTGGAGGGTCGTAAACAACCACGTTTTTACTTTTGATACATCCTGCAATTGATGTCCTTTTGCCGCCCAGATCATAAAGGTCTCCTGCACAAGATCGTAGGCGTCATTTTCTGCATGCGTCAGGCTTAACGCGAACCGAAACAGCGGCGCGTAGTAAGCGTCGACCAGACTTTGGAAGTCCAGGTCGGCTCTGCCTTTGTTGTATGAGTCTTCGGACGCCACAATGGTTCCCGCTTTTTTTACGGGGAAAGGTTAGCATCCTCGAGGAACGTCACGCCAAAAGAATATTCGTCGCGCCGCAAATTTTCTTGGGAACCATTTGAGTGGTCGCTCCTCCCACTTCCATGAGAGCGCCAAAAAGACCGTCTGAGCACCGTGCAGAACAAGGCCAATGGCTGCCGATCGAGCGATGGATTGTCACCGAATTTTCTGTTCTCGTTAAGATGACGTCCGAGCTCTGGCAGCATTCCGTTAGACCGGAAAAAAACCCATTGCTGATTCCCGTCCGGGTGCGGCAACATGCGAAACGCTTCCCAACCCATCGTGCTCCCGTGCACGGATCACGAGATCGCTGAACGGGAACGATGCATAACAAAATCGCCACTGCAGAGGAGCGCGGCTGTGTCGAAGACCAGCCGCAGCGCGTGAAGAGCGAAGACAAAATGCTAAATTTAACCACAGTTATCATTTCGACATGCTGCGGCTGGTCTGCGACACAGCCGCGCTCCGTTGATTGCCGCTTCGCCGCCTTGCGCAAATAAGAAATGTCCGACGAACAACAAGACCATCGGCGGTGGACAATGATGTCGCGTGGTCCCCTCGCCTTGCTGGCGCTGGCGGTTGTCAGCGCGACCGCGCTCGTGGTGACCTCCTGCTCGACGGTGTCGCGTAGCGTTTCTGAATTTCC
>JAQGOU010000534.1 GCA_028293445.1 Verrucomicrobiales bacterium
CATTTTTCTTCATCAGATGCCTAAGGTGCGTGGGATCAAAAATCCTCCCTCAGCTTCGCCATCCAAATTAAACGAACCTTGTGAACTCGGGGATTTGCAGACGCTCTTTCTTTATCTCGACCGCGAAAAGAAAATCCGCCAAGCCCGAAGTGTGATTTTTCAAGCTAAACCGGAGGCACTTAAAGGCTCCTATGTAATCAAAGATCCGGAGCAGCGGGAGCTTTACGACGACTGTCTCGGGTTTGAGTATGAAACGGTACTAAAAGGCGAAACGCGAAGATTGCCTGACGGAAATTTGCGAGAGCGGGGATTGCAATATATTTTTGTCGATGAGCGAACACTCCAGGGCGATCGGTCTGTCCGAGTAAGGACAATTCCATCCGCTAAGGACCACGGTGCATTCGAGAGCTATGGAGAACACCTGCTGAGATTCTTAAATGATTCCACCGGCTTGGATGTGCCGACCAAGAGTCCAGAGCCTAATACCAGCGATGGTTGGGACCAAATAGTGTGGGACATGATTAACCACGTTGCGAAAGCGTTCTCCAAGAAAACGCCAACCCGCAAATCTGAGGGGTTTCAAGATTTGCTAAACCACTTCAATCACTTTGAGAATCATGAGACTTTTTCAATTGATATGACCGAGGGCAAACCGTTGCATAAGGGAGAAGGTGGGTTTGGGCTGCAACTCGTTATAGTGTGGGATCCCGACCTGCGAGATGAGAACACAGGGGTTACAGAAACGCCAATTAGAAAATTTCCCCAGAAATTACTAAACCTGGCTGCTGGCTACTTGAAAATTAATGAGCCTGATGGAAAGAAGCGTTTGGAATTGCAAAATAGGGCAGCCGACGAAATGGGCCAATTCATTTTGCATAGCGGACTTTCCCTTTGTGAGGTTGCTAACATCGCCAGCCAGTTGAAAAACGAAGGTTTGATCGCCGGTCTTGCCGCGGCAATCACCGAAAAACCTGGATGCTACGACATCGGCCCGCTGATCGCGTTAGTGGACATCGTGCACCTTCAACATGTTCGGGAGCGCGTCGCTGCCGCCTTTGAGGCGGTTTTACGTCAAAATATTATTAGTGCTGAGCGCACCAATATGGAAACTACATTGGATGCGTACTTGAAGAATGCTGCGGGGCCACTTGCTGATGCGATCAGGATTTCTTGGGATAAAATGAAACAAGAGCGGGAGGAAGAAATTGCTAGGTACTGCAGTCCGAAGCTACGGAAACCACTCCGAAATTCGGGGCCATATATAGGGTAAGAACCAAAGATCATTATGAATGCTGAAGAACTACAGATACATATCGGCTTGATCTGTGGCAGCCAGAAGCACCAGAAAAAGAAACAGACTAATTTGCAATAGTTTCGAAAATCGCATGTCTCTCTCCGCCTCCATTAAATCCATTCAAGACATCATGCGCAAAGACGTGGGCGTCGATGGCGACGCGCAGCGGCTTTCGCAGTTGGCCTGGATGTTGTTCTTAAAAATCTTCGACGCGCAGGAAACTGAGCTGGAGATGACGCGCGACGGTTATCGTTCGCCGTTTCCGCAAGACCTTCGCTGGCGCAACTGGGCGGACGATGCGGAAGGCATGACCGGGGAGGGCTTGATGAAGTTCATCAACGACAAGTTGTTTCCCGGCCTCAAGGAACTCAAAGGGACGACGCCACGGCATCAGCTCATTCGCAGCACGTTTGAGGATGCCTACAACTACATGAAGTCAGGGACGTTGTTGCGTCAGGTCATCAACAAGCTTAACGAAGGAATTGATTTTAACAAATCGCAGGACCGCCATTTGTTCGGCGATATTTACGAGCAACTGCTGCGCGATCTGCAGAACGCCGGCAATGCAGGGGAGTATTATACTCCACGCGCTGTCACTCAGTTTATGGTGGAGCGGACCAACCCGCGTCTCGGCGAGATTATCTTCGATCCTGCGTGTGGCACCGGCGGCTTTCTTACTTGCGCGCTGGAACACATCCGCAAGCACGAGGTCAAATCACCGGCGGACGAGCAACGTCTTCAGGAGTCGATTCGCGGTGTGGAAAAGAAACCGCTCCCGCATCTGCTTTGCGTGACTAACATGCTGTTGCACGGCATCGAAGTGCCGGTCAACGTTCGCCACGACAACACGCTTGCCAAACCTTACGCGAGTTATACCTCCAGTGATCGCGTGGATGTTATTATCACCAATCCACCGTTCGGCGGCATGGAAGAAGACGGCACAGAAAAGAATTTTCCCGCGAGCTATCGGACGAAGGAAACGGCTGATCTTTTCCTCGTGCTCATCATCCATCTGCTGCGTGACGGCGGACACGGCGCAATCGTGTTGCCGGACGGCACGCTCTTTGGTGAAGGGATCAAGACGCGTATCAAGCAGGAGCTGTTGGAAAAGTGTAATCTGCACACGATCGTCCGCCTGCCCAACGGAGTCTTTGCCCCTTACACCGGCATCAAAACGAATCTTCTCTTCTTCACCAAAGGGGAGCCGACCAAAGAAATCTGGTATTACGAACATCAATATCCCGCGGGCGTAAAGACTTACAACAAAACCAAGCCGATCCGCATCGAGGAATTCGACGTGGAGAAAAAGTGGTGGGGTAAACCGGGGCAGGAGAGCAAGCGCAAGGAAAACGAATTCGCCTGGCGCGTCTCCATCGAAGACATCGCCGCGCGCGGCTACAACCTCGACGCAAAGAATCCGCACAAGGTGGACGATGCCCATCGTGATCCGGCGGAATTGCTGGTGGAATTTCAGAAGGCCCAGGCCGCCGTCGCGGAAGTGCGCGAGAAGTTGCGGAAGGAACTGGAAGCGGCGCTTACCCGATGAGTGACGAAAAGCTTATTCTCCTGCATGGCGGCTACCGGAAGTTGAAAAGTTTCCAGGTGGCGCAACTGGCCTATGACGTGACGGTGCGTTTCTGCGAGCGTTGCGTGGATAAATTCAGCCGCACGCGCGACCAGATGGTGCAGGCCGCGCGGAGCGGCGTGCAGAACATTGCGGAAGGGAGCCAGGCCAGTGCCACCTCCAGGAAAACCGAACTCAAGCTCACCAACGTGGCCCGCGCCAGCCTGGAAGAATTGCGCCTGGACCATGAGGATTTCCTGCGCCAACGCGGTCTCCCGCTCTGGCCGCGCGAAGACCCGCGCCGCGCCGAACTGATCCGGCGCCGCCCCACCACGGCTGACGCCGTGGCCCAATGGGCGAAAGACATGCGTGGACCGAGTGGACCCGATGGACAACATGGAGAGGGGAAAGCCCCGGCGGCCACAAAGTCCATGCTGTCCACCACCTCCGTCTATGCTGAGATCTCCGCCAATGGGGTGCTGGCGTTGCTGGGGGTAGCGTGCAGCCTGCTGGACCGCCAGCTCGCGAGCCAGGAAAAAGCGTTTGTGGAAGAGGGCGGTTTCACGGAGCGGCTTTACCGCGTGCGCACGCAAGCGCGCTCCCGCCCCACCGGAAAGGCCCGGCCATGAATCGCGCACAATGGCTCGAACAATTTAAGGCTCAGGCCGCTGTCGCTGAGGTACGCGAAAAATTACGTCACGAACTCGAAACCGCTTTGAAACACTAACCATGAGTACACCTGAAAACACACCCGCAAATCCAACGGTGACTACGCCTGGAACTGTTTCTGGAACTGCGTCTGGAACTACGCCTGTAATTACCCCTGTAATTACGGCTGGTAGCGCACCTGGAAATCCAGATGGAACTACTTGGGAAAATAGAGATACAGAAAAAATCATTTCTGACATTCGAGCAGAGGTTAGCTCTCAGAAGGAATCCATCACGCGTTATACCTTCCAAGCGGTCGGGGCTGCGGGAGTTATCTGGGGCCTGGTGCTGAAGTTAGACGGAAAAGCCATTCCGCTTTATGACGGTGCCGCCGTTTATCTCTGCGGTACGGTGGTCGTGTTTCTCATGTTGGTGGTGGTAAGAATAACGAACCATAATTACCACACTGTAAATCGCAATTCGGGCTATGAATTGCATCTATGCAGGCTAAAAGATTATAGCCGGGTGGTTCATGAAAAAAACAAATCCGGCCGACGTGAATTGGCGGACCGAATGCTCAAGGTTGGGTGGGAAGAGGCAATGTGTGCGTGGCGATTCGTGCAGCCTTCCTTGTTCAGTCACGTTTACAAATCGTTCAAAAACCAATTCGCTAGCGTATTTTTTGCGCACAAAATCAAAAAAAAGCTATATCCCCTTCCATTATACCGATGGTATGCCACCGAAACGCTCGTAAAAGGTGACGCTGTCTATCATCCCGGAAGTTACCTCCGAAACATCCATTGGATTCTTTATACCGTTGGCGGGCTTTCGCTCGCCATGATGTGGGTTTTCCTTTTCGTCCAGGCTAAGGCTTTGCCGGGAATCTCCATTGGCCAGCTCGTCTTTTCGGACTTTATCAATGTGATCATTACAGGTTGGTTCTTTGCACAATTCAATCGGCAGAGCAGCTTTAGAAAACTTCTCGAAAAAGAGATGTTGTCCATTCAATCATGCGCTGTGGTATGGCGGGTGGTAATCACTTGCCATCTGCTTGGTTCCACCTGGGCAATCAAGACAAATAAGAGCTACAAGTCATATACTACATACACCTCCGGACTGGCCTTGGATTTTAACGAACAGTTTGATAACCCACATGCTTGGCTGACGGATTGGGAAGACATTTTCGGCACCCCTGCAATGGATGAGAGGCTTCGAAAGCTTTTTCCAGAAAGCTCAACGACAACGACCAAGCCCGACGGAAAGTCTTAAATGAATCGAGTCGCGTTCTTCAAACTCTTTGAGACCTTGGCGGATACGCCGGAGGCGGTGGAGAAGTTGCGCAAACTTGTCCTTGATTTCGCGATTCGTGGGCGGCTTGTTCGTCAGAATCACGAAGAGGAGCCCGCGACTGAACTTGCGGAGCGAGTCAGTGCGCTTGGCAAGCGAATCGCCAAAGAGCAGAAACTAAAACTGCCTTCACCCGAGCGTGGAATCGAGGAGGGAAAGCAGTCGTTCCGGTTACCGGAAGGATGGGTTTGGGTGAAACTAGGCGACCTTTGTATTAAACTTGGCGCTGGCAGCACGCCCCTTGGTGGGAAGCAAGTTTATCAGACATCCGGAATCAAATTCCTGCGCTCGCAAAATATTTGGAATGAAGGACTTCATCTTGATGATGTCGCATTAATTACACCGGCGGTTCACAAAGCTATGGCTGCAACCCACGTTCAGGCGGGGGATGTATTACTGAATATCACTGGGGCGTCCATTGGGCGTTGTGCGGTTGTGCCGGATGATTTCGACGAAGCGAATGTTAGCCAGCATGTGGCGATAATCCGACTCGCTGACAAAACGATCCGCCGGTTCATTCACCTCATCATCATTGCGTCTGACTTCCAGTCCCAAATCATGCAAGTGCAGGTTGGCGTTTCTCGGGAAGGTTTGAGCATGAAAAACCTGAAAGAGTTTGTGGTAGCACTTCCACCGCTGGCCGAACAATGGCGGATTGTGGCGAAAGTGGAGGAGTTGTTGGCGTTGTGCGACGAACTAGAGGCACGGCAGACCTCCGCGCGCGAGCACCGTACCCGCCTCGTCCGCTCGGCGCTCGATCACCTCACCACCGCCAAAGACGAATCGGATTTTCGAAAGCGCTCCGCTTTTGTTCTGCAACATTCAGACATGGTCCTCGATTCCGTTCCCGCCGACTTCCGCAAATCCATTCTCACCCTCGCCTTCCAAGGCAAACTCGTCCCCCAAGACGTCAACGACGAAATAGTGGAAAAGCTTCCGAATGTACCGGTAAAGGCCGAAAGGAAAAAGGCGAAATGGGCAGGGCCAATCGAGGAACAGGAAGAGCCATTTCACCTACCTCCTTCGTGGACGTGGTTTCGACTTGGCGACATCTCTTGTCTGAAACATGGCTATGCCTTCAGTAGTGAGTTTTTTACAATCGAACCAGCGCCCTTCGTTTTGACCACGCCTGGGAACTTCTATGAGAAGGGCGGCTTTCGAGATCGAGAATCGAAGAGGAAGTATTATTCCGGTCCAGTTGATCCCGAATTCATTTTCAAGCCTGGCGACTTAATCATTCCAATGACCGAACAAGCAGAGGGTCTTCTGGGAAGTCC
>JAQGOU010000578.1 GCA_028293445.1 Verrucomicrobiales bacterium
AACGGCTATCATTCCCCCAGCGATACCGCCTGACCAGACCATCACCCGCTATCAATATGATGAATTGGGTAACATGATCGCCCAATTCGACGCGAATCAGGAGTCGTTGGCGGCTGGCGCCCGTAAAGCTACTACGTTTGCCTATGATCGGCTCGGTCGTCGTAATAAAAGGACGTTACCGGACGGTAAATCTGAATTCTATCGCTACGACTACGAAATCAGCGGTGACAAACCGCTGCATAAAGTTGAGAAGACTGATTTCAACAAAAACGTCGTCACCATGGTTTACGATAAGATGGGTCGGGTAACGACGAAGACGCCCGCAAATGGCCCCAACACCACGTTACAGCTAACCCCGGAAGGACTCAAGGCGGTTTCCTTTACCTATGACGGCTCCGGGAAGCGACTGAGCATGACCGATGCGAGTGGTAATAGCGTCTATGCCTACAACGATTACGGACGTCTCAAGACTCGTACGGTCAATGTGGGTAACGAGTTTAGCACCACTCAAACATACAATTATTCCGCCGCTGGAAATCTTGAGCAAATTGAATCGGCTCATGGCGGCGTCACCACATATGATTATCGCTATGTCTGGGATAATCTGAATCGCCTGGCCTACGCTCACGATCCGGAGTTCAAGCGTTATACCGGCTACACCTATGACAATTTTGGTAACCTGTCTAGTTTTTATACCCGTGGTCTTTTGAAAATCTTTTTACAGACGCGTTATGTATATGATTCGCAGCACCGGTTGAATTCGATGACGGTGAAAATGGAAGACGAAAGCCCCGGCGGGACGCACGCTATCACGGATCTTGCCTCGTTCGATTATAATAAAACCGGTGAGCCTGCATTGGGGCCAACGGGCAATAAAAACTCCGCAGTGGAAATGATTAATGGGGTTAGCCGGACCGTCCATTACGAATATGATAATCTCTATCGACTGACCAAGGAAACTATTTTGTCTGGGGCAAGTCCGGCTGGAACGATAAGTTATTTGCCGACGGCGGGTTCTGAATCCACCACGGGTTATGATAAAGTAGGCAACCGTCGCTCCAGGACGGTATCCCTCACGCCGCCAGTTACCGGATTCGGTGACAAATCTTACGCCTTTGATGCCAATGACCGCCTGACAGGTGCCGGTAATGTGTCAGATGCTAATGGTAATACGCTCGTAGGTTCTGTTCTTCCGAACGCCATTGCTCCGAGCAATTTAAACAAGGATGTGTACGACTTTGAAAACCGTCTTATCAAGCGTTCCGATGGAGCGACGACGATTACAATGGTGTATGATGGCGACGGCAACCGCGTGAAGAAGACTTTGGAGAGAGAGGATAAGGACCCTGTGGTAACCTATTACGTGGTCGATGACCGTAATCCGACTGGATATCCACAGGTTCTGGAAGAATGGATTGGGTGGGTCGGTTCAACACCCGTCCTCGCGCATACTTATATCTATGGTCATGACTTAATTGCCCAAAAATTGGTCTCTGGAGCCTTTAGCTATTATGGCTACGATGGCCACGGCAATGTGCGATTCCTCGTTTCTGAACCGAATCCTGGCTTTGCGATTACCGACACCTACACCTACGACGCCTTTGGGACATTAATTGCCTCCACTGGTAGCACTCAAAACGCCTATCGCTACTGCGGCGAACAGTGGGATGCAGACCTGGGTTTCTACTACCTTCGTGCCCGATATTTGAATCCCGACACGGGACGCTTTTGGACAATGGATACCGTTAATGGGCGAAATGAAGACCCCCGAAGTCTTCACAAATACATGTATTGTTTTCAAAATCCAATATACGGTATAGATCCCAGCGGACATAATTCGTCGCTTGCTGAAATGACCGCTACTCAAGCGGGTATGTTGTTTCTAAGGAATGGCATTATCAACGTGTGTGCGAATGCCGCTATTAAAGGGTTTTTCAAACACGAGGCGCCGACCGGTAAAGAGATTGCTTGGGATTTTCTCACTGGTGGGGCTCTCGGATTCGGAACCAAATATTTGACGGAACTTTACTCCAAGGTGGGTCCCGCTGCGTTGACGTTTGTGCGTTATTTTGGTCTGCCAGCGAGTAAAGCAGCTTTATCGACGGGTGAATGGGCATGGAAAAAGAAGATGGTAGAACAGAAGAATGTGGAAGCAACAGACGTTTGCGCAATCTGGTTAATTGCGACAGTCGTTAACATTGGTGTCGATCGATTGGGAGAGAAGTGGGACTCGTATATGGCGGCTAGGGAACTTAACTCTAAAGAGTTTCTCGATCATGTATATGAATTCTATAAAGGTGGAGGGGCGCGTGGCTCTGGATCTTTTGCTCACATGTTCAGTGGTTTGCCCAAAAACACACGTGATCTCCTTGTGCGAATCCATGAGCGAATCCTGAATTCATCTGGATCGGAAACGCAATTTGCAATAATTTCGGCTGAGATTGCAGCGTCATTAATCGACGAGACTGCCGAATCGTTTACTGAAGACGCAGTTGACGATTAAGAGGATTACCTATGCACTTTATTGATCCTGTAATACAGAGCATTTTGGGGGGCTTGATTTGTGTAGGATCAGTGTACGCTTTGTACAATGCTTACTTGATTGCTATTAGCCTGAAGCTTCCAACCACAATGCTTTCGTGGCGAGTTCGAATTCGCTGGGCTGGATCGTTTGTGATGGGGCTTGGAACGGTCTCTCTTTGCGTACACATACTTTATTGCGACTTTGCCTCAGTGGAAAGTAACCAAAATGAGATTATTCTCGAATACACTTGGCCACATCCGGCGCGAAAGTTATCTTTAGATGGCGAAATCTCTGCGTCTGTGGAGCGGTTGCGCGGTAAGCGGACACGGCTAGTTATTCATTCGCGAGAGGAGCGGTATTACAGCGCGACAATTTTTGAGCGAGACCGAGTAATTGCATATGCTGATAAAATTAATGCTCAGGTGTTCGAGCGTCATCGTTAGTTCTTTGCTTTTTTAAGAAATTGCCCTCCTTATTATTTTATGAATATAGCGCTTCTAAATACCAGACTTCTGATTTTTACCGTGACCTCATGTATGGTGTTGTCCGGTTTTGCGGTGGGCTTGGATCGCGAAACGATCAAACAAAAAATTAGCACGACTAAGCTATGGCTCGAAACTCAACAACAAGCAAGTGGGGCGTGGTTGCCCGCCGAACAGCCGGCGATTACGGCAATTGTTTTGGGTGCAATTGAAGATTCACGGTCGAAACGTAAAGAGGATGAATTATGCGGGAAAGGCTATGCCTTCCTGCTTAATAATCTTCATCCCGACGGTGGGATTTATGGCGGGACCAATTACCAAAACTACAATACGTCGTGGTCCCTGATTGCGTTTGCGAAGAGTGGTCGCTCGGAGTTTAGGCCGATCATTCAAAAGGCGCGGCCGCTGATTGTTTCCTGGCAAATGGATTTGGGCGAGAAGGGGAGGGTGGATAGTCCGTTTGATGGGGGCATTGGTTATGGGGACGGGACGCCTCGTGCGAATCTTCCGAATACGTTGGTTCCTTTGGAGGCGTTGTATTTGACGCGGTCCCTGGCTAAAAAGGGTGAACCACAGTTGAATCAAGAGATGTTGCGGGAATTTCTGCATCGCTGTCAGCATCTGCCGGCGGTTAATCATGAAACGTGGGTATTGCAAGATCAGGAGAATGGGGACGGCTTTATCTATAATCCAGGGCGCAGCATGGCGGGTGAAATTAAACTTCCCGACGGTAAAGTATCTTATCGCGCGTATGGAAGCATGACTTACGCGGGATTGCTTGCGAGTTATTATGCCGGGGTGAAGAAAGACGATCCTGCGGTCACGAGTGGTTTTAAGTGGATCGGTCGGCACTTCACGGTGGACGAAAATCCGGGCCTTGGCCAAGACGGGCTGTTTCATTATTACCATCTCATGGCAGAAACCTTCTCGATCTATAAAGTGAAGAAGATCAAGCTAGCATCGGGCAAAGAGGTGGACTGGCGTGAGGTGCTTGGTGCGAAATTGCTTTCATTGCAAAGACCAGACGGATCATGGATCAACCCCAATGACCGTTGGATGGAAGGTAATCCGGTGCTTTGCACCGCCTACGCACTGAGCGCCTTAAACGCGATCGCAAAGGGTCATTGACACGGTGTTGGTTCGTCATTAATTTCCCGCGCTTACGTGAGACAATCTTTCATTAAACAGAACTCAAGCAGACGTCCTGAATAGTGCTCCGTTTTTCGATCTACTGAGATTCAATTACCGCGACGGTCCTTTCTCAATCAAATCAATTACATTAGAATGATAACCCGAACCTATCTATTTAATAAAGCTACAGCCACCGTCGTGGGCGCTGGAATCTGCATGGCGGCAGTCACCACCTGTTTCGCGCAGACGGATACAGTCACGAAACTCCCTCAAGTAACTGTTCACGGCGAAGATTCGAGCGGCGATGTTCTGGCAGAAGAACGACTGGTCGGTGAGAATCAACAGCCTGAGTGGACGACACAACGGCGTTTTGCCACGACGCGAATCTATGTCCTCGAGCCCTGGCAGTTTGAATTTGAGCAATGGTGGAAAGGCAAGTTTTTACGGGGCAGCGGAACGGATCATCTGTTTCAGTCTGAACTGGAAGTCGGCCTTCCTTATCGTTTTCAACTAGACGTTTATGAGAATCTCCAAAAGTCACCTGGTAGCTCCTTGAAACACAAAGGTAACCAGGTTGAATTGCGTTATGCTTTCGCTGAATGGGGCAAGATTCCTTTGAACCCGGCTATTTATGGCGAGTGGAAATTCAATAAGAACGACCCGGACGCTTACGAAGTAAAATTCCTTCTCGGTGAGCAAATCGCACCACGCTGGCATTGGGGTGCGAACCTGTTCTTTGAGCAGGAAGTCGGAGGAGGTCGAGAATCAGAAATGGGATTTGCCCAGGGCATCAGCTATACGCTGCCCGACGAGAAATTCAGCGTTGGTGTGGAAATGAACTTGGAAAGAGCTTCAGGACCGAATCTGGATGGAAAACCCTCGACGGAATTCCTTATTGGTCCCAGCGCACAATGGCGTCCCACGTCGCGTATTCATTTGGATCTCGTGCCAATGATTGGTGCGACCGATGATTCTCCGCGTGTTGAGGCGTTCATTGTTTTTGGTTTTGATTTCTGGAAGCCGAGTACAAAAAGTGGGGAATATCAACCGTCTTCGACACGAGCCCGCTAGCAATATTTCACAATCTAAGTCACCTTGATTTGCCCTCCTGCTGCATGGTGGGAGTTCTTTTTCTGAATGGCAATCGCCCTAAGTGCCTCTCCTCGGACTGGACTTTGTGGCGAAGAGATGGAATCGGGAAATTAGATCGCAGCTGCGAAGAATTTTTACCACAGTGGCAAGGAGCGGAGCAGAGGTTGGTCTGAGGAAGCGATTTCTCGAGAAATCCTGAATTTCTGTCGGGGAAAAATGGGACATCTGCGAGTGGCGAGATTTGGCGTGACGGATTCGAGCGACTTCTGCAATCAGCCCCTTTTTCCACCAAGAAAAGTTTGGGAAACTCCACGACGGACTGAGTTCATGCAAAGAAAAGTTAACAAAGTGTCGTCCTACCATGATTTTGTGCAAAGGAAAGTTAACGATCTCGCGTCTGGAGCGATTTCATGCAAAAGAAAGTTAACGAACTACGGTAATACCCTAGTTTCGTGCAAAGAAAAGTTAACGATTTCGCGGAAAACCCAATTTCATGCAAAGGAAAGTTAACAAAGCACGCGGTTGTTGGAGTTTCATGCAACAAAAAGTTAACGAAGTGCCGGGATTTACCGTTTTTTTGCCGGAGGAAATTGAAAATGGGGCGTTTTTTTGGGTTTTTCTTTGCTGGAAAGAGAGGGAATCGGCGGGGTTGGGTGGTTCCGATGCGTGTTTTTGCCCTTTCCGCGTGAAAGGGGAATTTCGATCAGTCGTTTTCTGTCTTGTCGGATAAATGGGAGTTTCTAGAGCGCCTGGGAATGGATATCCAGGTAATACTGGCTTGCCGACGTGATTCTTCCGCGGATCGATGAAGAGTTGACGTATTCCGTCCTGACTTCGCAGGCGCGGCGAAAAACAGCGTTACTGCTGCAGCTGCACCCACTGGAACGAGCCCCACAATTCCGTTCCGACAACAATCCCGACATCGACAGTCCACACGCCGAATTATTAAAGCAGTGTCGCGAACGATTCCCAAATCATCCGCGAGCGACCAAATCAGGATTCCGGACGGATGGGGGTGCTAAAGGTCGATTCGTAACAATTGGTAACAGGCAGGCTTCCATCCCAAGAAAGTCGAATAGAGCCAAACCGATTGAAATAAAGGAAACCCTAAGAAAGGATGGTGCGCACTGTAGGTTTCGAACCTACGACCCCTACCGTGTGAAGGTAATGCTCTACCACTGAGCTAAGCGCGCCCAAAGCGGATGAAAACTAAATCAAATTCAGATTGAAGCAAGTATTTTGAACGGTAGAAAAGAGGGCCTAACATAATACCGCTTTACGCGCCTGTTGCGGGCGGTAGTTCCACCCAAAAACAGCTCCCTTCTGTTCCGTCCGACTCCACACCTGCGCGACCACCCATTCGTTCCACACCCTTGCGGACCAGAGCCAATCCGACGCCCGTGCCCGGGTAAACTTCCCGCGTATGTAATCGTTCGAACAAACCGAAAATCTTTTCCTGATGTTCCGGGGCGATGCCAATCCCATTGTCGTGAACGCAGATGCGAACATTGTGCTCCGTTATTTCGGTCCAGATGCGTATCGTCGGTGTCTGGTCTACGGCCGTGAACTTCAACGAATTCGAGATGAGGTTCATCATCACCTGTCGGACCGTGGGCAGATGGGCTGAGACCGTTAGGAGTGGCCGCTTGATCTGGATGACCGCTTTTCTTTCTTCGACGTCTCTGCGGATCTGCATCAGAATTTCGTCCACCACCACCTCAACTTTCACCGGGACCGCATCAAGTTGTGTGCGACTCAAGCGGCTGTAGTCCAAAAGATCATGGAGGAGGGTGTCCATGTAAGTGGAGGATTGGACAATTCGTTCAGCGAACTTCTTGCCATCGCCGCCCAGTTTAGGCCCGTACTCTTCAAGTAAAACGCCGGCAAAACTTTGCATTGACCGCAAGGGTGCTCGCAAATCATGTGAGATGGAGTACGTGAACGATTCCAGTTCCTTGTTGATTTCGACCAACTCGTTAACACGGCTGCTTAACTCGACGTTAAGTACCCGGATTTCCTCTGCGGTCTGTTTTTGCTCCGTGATATCGCGCGCAAAAATGTAAATGAGTTTTTCCGCGAGGAACGGTGCCGCAGTCCAACCCAGCCATCGGTATTCTCCGTCTTTCCTACGATAACGCGCTTCAAAGTAAACCGTTGAACCCGATCGGAGCGCCTTCATCTTCTCGCACATCATCGCGTGGTCCTCGGAATGAACCAGGCTGAGCCCAGAAATTCGATTTAGTTCTTCTTCAGAATAACCCAACACTTTTTCCCACGTTGGATTGAGTTGCAATAACCGGCCTTCGAAATCGGCAATGGCCAACATATCGATGGACAGCGTGAAGAAACGGTTACGTTTTGTTTCAGCTTCAAGCCGGTCCACGGCCTCGGCGAGCTTCCGTTTGTGCTCGGTTTCTTCGATGTGCCGCAGTCGCTCCGATTGCCTCTTGATCTCCTCTGTCTTTTTGTAGAGATCAACGAATACGCCTACCTTTGTGCGCAGGATCTCCGGAACGATCGGACTCAAAATGTAGTCCACCGCCCCCATTTTATAGCCTTGTGCAATGTGGTTGTCTCGATCGTTCATCGAGGTGACGAAGATGATCGGCGTATGCTCTGAACTGATTCGTTTACGGATCAGCGAGGCCGTTTCAAAACCGTCCATGCCAGGCATCGCGACATCCAAAAGGATGACCGCGAAATCTTGATGGAGCAGATAACGGAGCGCTTCCTTGCCGGAATGCGCTTTGACGATGTTCTCGTTTAAGTCAGTCAACACCGCCTCTAAGGCGAGCAGCTTGTCATCGCGATCATCAACAATAAGGATACTGACCTTGCCGCCGCCGGCATTTCCATTCTGGGAAAAGCCCGGAGGCGCTTGAGCAATCGTAATAAGAGGTCTGGCTGTAATCATGTGAATAGCTGATTAACGGTGCAACCAGATGCTCAATAATGATCGGAGTTGTTCAGTGTCTACGGGTTTTGAAATGTAATCGGAGGCGCCAGCCGCAATGCATTTTTCGCGGTCGCCTTTCATCGCTTTGGCAGTGACGGCAATAATGGGCAGTTCGACGAACTCCTCGTTTTTGCGGATTTCACGCATGGTTTCGTAGCCGTCCATGGTTGGTAACATAATATCCATGAGTACCACGTCGAAGTCTTTTGCACTCGTCAAAAGATCAATGGCGTCTCTGCCATTCTCAGCGGAAACGACCTGCATTTTGAAACGTTCCAAAACGCTCGTCATCGCGAAGATGTTCCGGATGTCGTCGTCAACCAGCAAAACTTTTTTCCGTTCAAGAACGCCGTGGTGCAAGGTTTCAATAATCTTCCGTTGTTTGTCTGGCAACTTGGATGTGTTCCGGTGCAGGAACAACGAAGCTTCATCAAGAAGACGTTCCGGGGAACGCGCGTCTTTGATCAGGATCGTTTCCGCGAGTAATTTGATCTTCGCTTCCTCTTCTTTAGGTAGATCCTTGGCGGTGTAGATGATCACCGGCAGAGATCGGCTTTCGCTTTTGATCTTCTCCAAAAGATCAATGCCGCTCATGTCGGGCAGACCCAAATCAAGGATCATGCAATCATAATTCTTGTTGTGGATTTCGTTAAGAGCATCCTGGCCTGAGCCGACGACGGTGGTTTTCACGTCGCCATTGCCGATGAGTTCGCTCAGATGAATTTTTTGGATTTCATCATCTTCGACCAGTAAAAGATTTTTCACCGGGCGATCCACAAAAGCCTTAAGCTTGCTGAAGGCTTCTTCCAACGCTTCTTTCTTTTCAGATTTGATCAGGTATCCAAGGGCGCCCTGCGTTAGAGGCCCTGATGATTCGTCGACAGAAATCACGTTCACCGGGATATGACGTGTGGCGAGATCGATTTTGAGACGTTCCAAAACTTTCCATCCATCGAAATCGGGCAGATGAATATCGAGCGTGATGGCCGCAGGTTTCAATTCGCGAGCGAGCGCGAGCGCAGTTGCGCCACGCTGAGCGACGACCCCTTTGAATCCTTTTTCGTGCGCCATATCCAGAAGGATGCGCGCGTAGTTCGGATCGTCTTCGACAATCAGAACGACTTTGTCGCCGGGTAGGACCCTGCCACGATCGTCTTCGACAAATGTCTCCGTGATGTCGACGTGATCCGCAGCCATCTCGAGCGACGCGGCAACATCGATATTGACCTGAGCTTCTTCGCGACGAAGAAGGGGAGTGATGTCGCGCTTTGTCGACATGCGCTTCGGAGCATACGTGACTGGCAGATAAAGGGTGAACGTGCTGCCTTGTCCGACCGCGCTGGCCAGACGAATTTCGCCGCCGAGCAACCGGGCAATTTCGCGGCTGATCGCGAGGCCGAGACCCGTGCCGCCGTATTTGCGACTGGTCGAACCATCCGCCTGTTGGAAGGCCTCGAAGATGATCTGCTGTTTCTCGGGCGCGATACCGATGCCGGAGTCGGAGACAGAGAAGGCAACGACCGTGCGGGCATTGTTGAGTGATTCGTGATCAGAACTCCAACCGCTGTGGGCAATTTCCATGTTGAACTTGACGCCGCCTCGATCCGTAAACTTGAAGGCGTTCGACAGCAGATTGCGGATGACCTGTTCCAAACGATGTGAATCGGTGAACATGCCGCGTGGGAGGTCTGCATCGAGATCGATGTTGAAGTCGATTCTCTTGGCTTCCGCCACGTGACGGAACGTGCGTTCCACATAGTCCTGCATTTCGTGGAAGCGCAGTTCGCTGATGTCGACGGTGACCGTTCCGGATTCGATCTTGGACAGATCAAGAATGTCGTTGATGAGCGTTAACAAGTCGTTGCCGGATGCATGAATCGTTTTCGAAAACTCGACCTGTCGGTTTGAAAGGTTGCCCTCGGGGTTCTGCGCCAATTGATCCGCGAGAATGAGCAGTGAGTTGAGCGGTGTGCGCAACTCGTGCGACATGTTCGCAAGGAATTCGGATTTGTATTTCGAAGTAAGGGCCAACTGTTTGGCTTTTTCTTCGAGCGCTTGACGAGCTTGTTCGACTTCCTGGTTCTTGCGTTCGACTTCGACGTTCTGTTCGGCGAGCAGTCGCGCTTTGTCTTCGAGTTCCTGGTTCGTCTTTTGCAGTTCTTCCTGACGGCTTTGCAACTCTTTCGCTAGCGATTGAGATTGTTTGAGCAAATCTTCCGTTCGGGAGTTCGCTTCGATCGTATTCAACACGATGCCGATGGATTCTGTGAGCTGGTCAAGGAACGCCTGGTGAATCGGCGAGAACTGCTCGAACGACGAGAGCTCCAGCACGGCTTTAACCTGGCCTTCAAACAACACCGGCAGAACAATGATATTCGTTGGTGGTGCCTGACCAAGTCCCGAACCAATTTGGATGTAGTCTGGTGGCGCATTGGTGACAAGGATACGTTCCTTCTCGAGCGCAGCCTGACCGACCAAGCCTTCACCGAGGGCAAATTTGTTGGAAACGTTCTTCCGATTGCGGAACGCATAGCTGGCGAGCAAGCGCAGGTATGATTCGTCAGTCTCGTCTGTCTTCGTAGGAGCTTCGATAACGTAAAACACACCGTGCTGCGCGGAAACGACGGGCGCCAATTCAGACAGAATAAGTTTACCGACCTGCAACATGTCGCGTTGCCCTTGCAACATGCGCGTGAATTTCGCGAGGTTCGTCTTGAGCCAGTCCTGCTCATTGTTTTTGATCGTCGTGTCTTTCAGGTTACGAATCATTTCGTTGATGTTGTCTTTCAA
>JAQGOU010000630.1 GCA_028293445.1 Verrucomicrobiales bacterium
CAAGTCCTGGCAGAGGTTCCACGACGGAGTTTTATGGAACGAAAATTCCATGAGATTTATTCCGGACGCCGTTTACGGAACCGGGATTCCGCACGGACTATTCCGGACGGCGATTACGGAACGGGGATTCCGCATGGAATATTCCGGACGGCGTTTACGGAACAGGGATTCCGCATGGAATATTCCGGACGACGATTACGGAACGGGAATTCCGCATGGAATACTCCGGAGGACGTTTACGGAACGGAAATCGACGGAAAAGGCTCGCGAACGACGTTTTTGGAATGATTTTTCGAGATTTAGACGCGAAGAGGGGGGCTTTGACCGGAAAATGCGAACTCAGCGAGGTCTCTGGGTATTTTAGTCCTGAATTGTCTGTCCACGGCGTGTCGTTGATCCGCTACGGTTCATTAATCGCGGTCTGACGGTAACTAAGATCATTTATTAGTAACAGGTTTCCCCCGCGGCGCTCTGCCGACGTTTTAGCAATCTGTTTCCTTGTAATTTTTCTCCCTTTTGTGCTTTTTTGGTGCCTCATCAATTTATGAAACCACTTCGTATCGGACTGATCGGCTACGGCTTCATGGGCCGCACTCACTCAAATGCTTTTACCCAGGTGAAGAACTTCTTCGACCTCGAGTATCAACCGGTGCTCAAGGCGATCTGCGCGCGTGACGCTGGCAAGGCAAAAGCCTTCGCGACCAAATGGGGTTACGAATCGATCGAGACCGATTGGAAGAAACTGATCGCTCGTGATGACATCGACGTCATCGACATCGCGGCACCGAATAATGTGCATGCCGAGATTTCTATCGCGGCCGCGAAAGCCGGGAAGATGATCCTCTGCGAAAAGCCGCTCGGCTTTAATGGACCTGAAGCGGAGAAGATGGTCGCCGCCGTGCAGAAGGCTAAAGTGCCGAACATGGTCTGGTATAATTACCGCCGCGTCCCCGCCGTCACGCTCGCCAAGCAACTCATCGACGAAGGTCGTCTCGGAAAGATTTTCCATTACCGCGCGAAGTTCCTCCAGGATTGGACGATCAACGCTGATCTCCCGCAAGGTGGCGCAGGTCTCTGGCGTCTCGACGCCAAAGTCGCCGGCAGCGGTGTGACGGGTGATTTGCTCGCGCATTGCATCGACACCGCGATGTGGCTCAACGGCAGCATCGACACCGTGACCGCCATGACCGAGACCTTCATCAAAGAACGCAAACACACGCTCACCGGTAAAGTGCAGAAGGTCACCATCGACGACGCGAGTGCGTTCCTCGCCCGCTTCAGCAACGGCTCCCTCGCGACGTTTGAATCCACCCGCTATGCCCGCGGCCACAAGGCGCTTTATACATTTGAAATCAACGGCGAGAACGGTTCGCTCTTCTGGGATCTGCATGATCTGCATCGCTTGCAAGTGTTCGATTACAAAGACGAAAGCAAAGTGCGCGGCTGGAAATCGGTGCACATCACCGACGGCGATCATCCCTACATGAAAAACTGGTGGGTGCCCGGCCTGCAAATCGGCTACGCAGAAACATTCGTCCATCAAGTGGCCGACTTCATCCAAGGCTTGAGTAGCGGCAAGATGGCTAGCCCAACCTTCAAAGACGGTCTCGCGACCGATTACGTCACCGACGCCGTATTGAAATCCGCGAAGACGATGAAGTGGGAAAAAGTGAAGAAGGTGAAATAGGACCTTTTACAAGAACTCGAATGCCGAATGGATTATCCATTCGGCATTTTTCTTTTTGATACAGCTTGCTTGGTTCTATTGATTCTTCGATGGACCAACAATCTTCCATTCGTTGTCGATTTTTTGGACCGTCATTTTCATCGGCCTACTCGTTCCGTTGGTGATGCCCGTGGAAATTGTCACGTCGACCTCTGCATCCGAACGATCCTCACGGGCAATAATCGTGAAGCCGGTAATATTTTTGGTTCCTCGCGCGCCCTCGACTGCAAGTGCCTCATCAGATTGCTTTGCAAACATCTTTTCCCATTCCTTTCGAGCCTCAGGAACCAAACTGCCGAGCATGTTCTGTCTGTCGCCTTTGCTCATCGCCCACGTCCACGATTGCAGCGCAGCTTCCGGTGTCGCGTAGCCAACGAACGCCCATGATTCCTGCGGAAAATTAGTTTGTCCTGCGGGGTGAGTTTGAATCGCCTGCTTGTCTGGAAGGTTGGATAATCCCCCTGAGCGAATTCGAACGTTTTCCTTTTTAAGGTTGGCAAGCTCGGACGCTTCCCTGCGGAGCACGCCCACCTCGCCGCGCAGTCGAAGCAGTTCGCTCTTTTCCTTTCGTAACTGTTCAGGATCGGTGTCGTTTGTTCTGGAGGCGGACAAAGCGGCATCGCGTTCCTTCCTCAGAGCTAGATTTAGACTTGCGAGGTCTTGATTCTCGCTCCGGAGCCGATCGGCTCCTTGTTGTTGCACAAGGTGTGTAATCGTGCCCGCGGTGATGGCAGCGACGAGAATTGCGGCGACCGATTTGAAGTTGATCCAGTGCATAGTTGTATGGGTTGCAATCGCCAGCGTTGTAACGGCGGCAGAGGTGGTAATTGTGACCGCCAAACTAAGTGGTGCTGCCTGGACGGCATTGGTTGAGATGACGACGACCAGCCCGCTTGCGCCGACAGTCACGCCGCGTTTGAGAAAGAGTTCGCGCAAGCGTTCGACGGCACGATTGACCCGCTTTTGCGCCGCTTCATCGCTGACGCCGAGAGTTTGCGCCATTTCACGGGCCGATTTGCGTTGGAAATAACGCAAGAAGAGGGCGTCGCGATCGGGTTCGCTCAAATCACCTAAGGCGGCATCGAGTTCGGGTGCGATTTGTTCCCAACTCGCGTCCCCCTCGGAACCAAGCAATTCATTCATGGCGAAAGCCTCCTGTTCTCGCGCGCGACGGCGGTTAATCGTCCGCATGGTTTGGGCAGCAATGTTCTGTGCAGTGCGATGGAGCCAGCCGGAAAGCACGGCATGATCCGTGAGTTGGCGCGCGTTTTCGGCGACCGCGACAAACACACCCTGAGTCACGTCTTCGGCAAGATGGGGGTCCGCCACCATTCTGCGTGCGGCGGAATAGACGAAATCCACATGGCGGCGCACCAGTTCGGTGAATGCCGTTTCGGAACGGTTTTCCGAGTAGGCAAGCAATAATTGTGAGTCCGTCTGATCGTTCACTAACTGATGATAGCCGCCGACTGGTAAATCGGACAGGCAATCCACATTTGAGCAATGGCCAACCAACTTGCAAAGACGGTCTCGCGACTGATTACGTCACCGATGCCGTATTGAAATCCGCGAAGACGATGAAGTGGGAAAAGGTGAAGAAGGTGAAATAAGTCTCTCGAATTTCAGCAGGCGCAGAGAAGGAAACTTTTCTGCGCCTTTTTATTTTGAAAGCCCGCGTAACGCGTCCGCCGCTTTGCTGTTCTGATTCGCGGCTGCACCTTTTAAACCGATCACGGCGGCACGCTGCACACTTGAGTTGGTCGAACGGGACAACGACACCAGTGCGTCAACGGCGGTAGAGTTTCCTGACGCAGCAGCTTTTTGTAAGCTGCTCGCCGCCATATACCATAAAGGCCGCTGCTTTTCATCGACGGCCACAGCGGCAAGGGCATCGATTGCCCGTTGATTACCGTTGTCGGCAGCCGGTTTCAAAGCGCTCACGGTGCTGGAGAGAAGAATCTTATATTGTTGAGGATTGAGCAGGGCATTGAGCGCAACTTCATCGCCCTTGCCGGCGAGGAGGCCAAGACATTCAATCGCGGAACCCCGGAGTTCTTCCTTGAGCATCGAGCGTTCGATCGCCTGCATCGCATTTTCATTTCCGTTAAGCGCCGCCTCGCTCAACACGTCGAACGCGGTGTGGAGCGGTGCAAACGTTTTCCTGGCTAGATCGCCCCGCTGCGTGTCGTTTAATCCTGCCTCATTCGTGCGGAAACTTTGACGTTCGGCGGTCGACATCTCAGCGATTTTATCCAGGGCGCTGGCATCTCCCTGGATGACGGACAGAGCCAATTGTCGGGCCACGTCCTCTGCCGCGGTATCGGCGCTGGAAGATTTTTCCAGCTGACCGGCTGGACTTTTAACCATTCCCTGAATTGCCGAACGGTTCCCATGCCGCGACTCCGCAGTTCCTCTCAATCGCAGCAACTCCTGAAACTCGTCTTGTGAAAGCGACTGCGCCTTTTCCGATTGAACAAGTCGATTGGCGAGGTTTTCGTTTTGAACCTTCAACTGAGCGATTTCTGCCTGCAACGATTCGTTTGTTTTGCGCAACGTCTCTGAGGATTGCTGTTGCATCACGAGCGGCACCGAGACTGCGGCAATCACCACGGCGCTGATGAGCGTGATCTTGAGTTTTGTCATAGTCATCACTTTCAACAGGGTCAACGAACTTCCACCGGCCCCGCTCAGCGACGCGCTCGTAAGAGTGCCAACCAAACCAAGCGGCGCGGCCTGGACGGCGTTGGTTGAGATGACGACGACAAGCCCGCTGGCGCCCACAGTCACGCCGCGTTTGAGGAAGAGTTCACGCAAACGTTCGACGGCGCGGTTGACTCGTTTTTGTGCGGCCTCATCGCTTACGCCAAGGGCTTGCGCCATTTCCCGCGCGGACTTGCGTTGGAAGTAGCGCAAGAAGAGCGCATCGCGATCCGTGTCATTCAAGTCGCCAAGCGCGGCATCCAGATGCGGTGCGATGTGATTCCACGTCGGATCCGAGTCGGAGGAAAGCAAGTCGTTCATAGCAGCGGCTTCCTGTTCGCGGGCGCGACGGCGCTCAATGGTCCGCACAGTTTGAGCGGCGATGTTCTGTGCGGTGCGATGAAGCCAGCCGGAAAGCACGGCGCGATCCGTGAGTTGACGCGCATTTTTGGCGAAGGCGACAAACACACCCTGGGTCACGTCCTCAGCGAGATGCGGGTCACACACCATGCGTCGTGCGGCGGAATAGACGAAATCCGCATGGCGTCGCACCAGTTCGGTGAAGGCGGCTTCGGAATGCTTTTCCGCGTAGGCCTGCAGTAGCTGTGAGTCCGTCTGATCGTTCACTGACCTATGTTAGCCGCCGACTCGTAAATCGGACAGGGACAACTCAACTCTGCTTACTCCCGCAGAGTTACAGGCGTGGATCACTCCGGGACAGGATCATGTGGCGTCAACGCGACCGTGATTGCCATATCGACCGACTCCCCGTCGGCGGTAATGGTCGGAAGAATATCCAATGTGCCCTCGAACATCCGCATTTGCGCCTGTCGACCACTCAGCGTGGACATTTGAAGGGTGTTAATCTTCATTGCCCCGTCCCCTGGCGTGCGGGCCGCCGCTTGAGCTGCGGATTGAGGCGTCGCGAGGTCGGCATATTGCTTCGAAGTAAGTGGACTGGATGCCAGGGATTCTTGATTGTCAGTCAGGACGTTTTCCAGGCCAAACTTTCTGGCAACTTCATCCGAACATTCCAAAGTCTGAAATTTCAGCAGCAGTTGGGAGGCGTCGGTCTCGCGTTTGGGTTCGGCAAAATAAATCATTCTTTTGCCAGAAGGCATTTTCCAACCGCCGATCGCAATGGCGTGATCCCATTTTACTTGCGCCTGCACTTTGGCGGAATATACGGCGGGGGCATTCGTGACCGCTGGAATTTCTTCAATGGGCAATTCCTGCTTCGCTACCGTTTGAGTTACCTCACGTTGTCTTTGCATGACGCCCAGCTTGCCTCGCAATTGGAGCAATTCCGCGGTGTTCTGGCTCAGGCGTTCGTTTTCTTTGCGCCAGGTCGCCTGTTCTTTGATGATGCGATCCCGTTCGCTCGTCAGTTGTGCGAGCTTATCCGCATTTTGCTGTTGCAGGTTTCGAACCTCGTGGCGTAGCGATGAAATTTCCCGGGCTTCATAAATTCCAACGCCGACGGCGACAATCGTGGCGGTAATGAGTGCTTTTTGCAGTGTGGTCATGAGAATGGCTGTCGTAAGGGTGGTAGTTGCGATGGCGGCAACGGTTGTTCCGGCCAGAGCTTTTAAAATCGTGATGACTAACCCAACCGGTGCGGCTTGCACCGCATTGGCGGAGATAACAGCAATAAGTCCGCTGGCGGCAATCGTGAAGCCCTGTTTGGCGAAGCTTTCCCGCAATCGTTCCACGGCGCGAGTCACCCGTTTTTGCGCGGCGTCATCACTGACGCCGAGTGTTTGCGCAATTTCGCGCGCTGATTTGCGTTCGAAGTAACGCAACAACAGGGCGTCGCGATCTCTGTCATTCAATTCTCCAAGCGCGGCGTCCAGATGCGGTGCGATGTGATTCCACGCTGGCTCGGAGTCGGAACTAATCAACTCGTTCATGGCAGCGGCTTCCTCTTCGCGGGCGCGACGACGCTCAATCGTGCGGACAGTTTGGGCGGCTATGTTCCGTGTGGTGCAATGGAGCCAGCCGGAAAGCACGGAGCGATCTGCAAGGTGGCCCGCATTGTTGGCGAAGGCGACAAACACACCCTGGGTCACGTCCTCGGCGAGATGGGGGTCACAGACCATTCGGCGCGCGGCGGAATAGACGAAATCCACATGACGGCGCACCAGTTCGGTGAAGGCCGCTTCGGAATGCTTTTCCGCGTAGGCCTGTAGGAGTTCTGAGTCCGTCTGATCGTTCACTAACCTATGTTAGCCGCCGACTCGTAAATCGGACAAGGAATACACATTTGGGCCGTGGCAAGATGCGATGACGTGATAGACCTTCGGAAGCGATCCAATTGAAAAGCAATTCAGGGCTTTTGACCTAACGCCGCCGCTTGAGCCGTGCGTGTTTTGAGGGCGTTGGCGAATACGGTTTGCAACGCCGCCAACTGGTCGGGGGTAAGAAAAGTCCCGGCTTGTTGCACGACGTGTTGATTGCTCTCTGCCACCTGTTGCAAGTGATGGCTAACTTCGTCCTTGGAACCGCGAAGAACCTGGGGCATATCGCCTTCGATGCCATAGGTTAAGTCATACGGTTCCGCTTTCACGATCTTCCATAAACGGGACGCTTGCTCCTCCGTAAGCTGGTTCGCGCCCAACTGACTTTTCAGAAGCTTCATAGTCGCGCGAGTCGGAACCTCCTGGTTGAACTCCTCAAATCGAGCGTAGCCTGCGTCGCCCAATAAGGATCGCAGCCGGCTTTCAACTTCGGCATCCGTTGCATTTCTCATGCTGGGATTAGCGTACGTTTGGGCGAATGTTTCGATCTGTTCCGGCGATAGCTTTAATTCCTGGAATAATTCGGCGAAGCGCAATTTTATTTCTCTCCAGGCCTGTTGGTTTATCAATTCTTTCGTGACCGGATCCGGATCAGCCAACATTTTTTCGAGGCTGGACGAGGTCGCGTTGGATTTGGCTTCCGCGAAAACCTGTCGCCGCAATGTCCCCACCTCACCGCGTAATTTGAGAAGTTCATTCTGGCGCTGGCCGGATTTCAATTGGGCCACTTCCGTGTTCACTGCTGACAACCGATTCGTCGCCTCGTCGCGCTCGCGCTGCAATTGCTGGAGTTGTGCGGCGAGCGGCGCTTGTTGTTGCTGGAGCGTTTGGTTTTGTTCCAGGAGGCGGGAGGCGCGGCTGGCTTCGTAAATTCCTGTTCCCGCCGCGACGACAAGGGCCGTGGTAATGAGAACCTTTTGTAACGTAGTCATAGCAATAATTTTCGTGGTGACAGTCGCAGCAGTTGTAATGGTGGTTCCGGAAAGAGCGGCGCCAGTGACGATGGCACCCAGGCCGATTGGCGCGGCCTGGATCGCCTGCGAAGAAAGAGTCAGCGCCAGGGCAGCGGACGCTCCCGCCACTCCACGCCGCGACAGATCTTCGCGGAGTTTATCCAACGCCCGATCAATTCGCATTCGCGCCGCATTCTCACTGATGCCAAGCCTGGCACCGACCTCAGCCAGTGGATGCTTCTCGAAAAAACGGAGAAGAATGGCTTCACGATCCGCTTCCTTGAGTTGATGCATGGCGTGATCGAGGACTGGCTCAAGCTCTTCCCACTTTGTCTCGGTCGAAGCATCATGAGAAATGTCAGCCATGGATTGAGCCTCCTGTTCACGGGCGCGACGACGGGTTTCTGTTCGAACCGCTTTTGCAGCCGCAAAATAAGTGCTCGTGTAGAGCCAACCGGACAGGGTCTCACGACTGCGGAGCGAGGTTGCCTTGCGAGCGAGATCGGTAAAAACCGATTGAGTGACTTCCTGGGCGAGAGGTGCCTCGCCGTTCACTTGCCTGATCGCCGCGGAGTAAACCAAATCCAGATGACGTTTCACCAATTCGGCAAAAGCATCTTCGGATTCGTCTTCGCTGTAACGGCGGAGCAACTCTGAGTCGGACGTCATTTCACCCTATAGCACCCGCGCCAACGGAAAACGCACAGGAAAAAGTGAGCGACTGAATCAGGGCACTTTGGGAAAGGCTTCCCTCTTGGCTTTGATTGCCAGGACCTGGTCATAGGCGGCGCGTTGTTCCGGGGTTTTTAGAAAGGGAATGAGTCGCGCAGGATCGTTCGATTCTTTCCCATTGTTGGCCGCCGTACACGCTTCCATCACGGGGGTTAGGATTTTTATGGCCGAAGTCAATACGTGGTCCTTTATCGCTGGGAGACCTGTGTTTCCCCATCCGTTCGGACCAACACCATAGATCGCGTCGTTCTCGGAATCGATGCGTGTCTTTTCGGTGATGATCCATTTGCCGCCCATATTTAAGTTCGGAATGTCGCTGGCTGGAACGATCGTATAATGCTCTAGAATCGCAGCGTGCTCTGGATAAAAATACGAGCGTAACTCTGAAACGTCCGTGGGGAAAACGTCTTGATGCTCTGTCAAATATTTGTGCAACGCCGGTTGGAGCATGTTCACGAATTTATTTTCCGCCGCGCTGCGGAGTGCGCTCATAGCCCGGCGAAAATCCGTTTCGTCATCCAGCTTTCCTTTAGAGGCCGTCAACCAGTCCTGTTCGGTCAGTAATTGAAATTCTGGAATCTTAGCCTGCGGCATTAGATCGAACCGTTGCTTGAGCTGATGCACTCGCGTCAGCCAGGCTTTCATTTCACTTTGTGCCTGATCGGTGTCCACGGCGGCAACGGCTTCTTTGACCTGGGCCAATTCATGCGCGTTCTGTTGCAGTCGCGCCATCTCGCCGCGCATCTTTGGAAGCCCCGTCAGTTCGCGGCGCAAGCGTTCCGTCTCCTGCACGGAGGCGGCGAGTTTATTCGTAGCATCGTCGCGTTCCCGGCTGATCTGGCGCATTTGCTCGGTCAAAGGTCCTTGTTGGTTTTCGAGGGTGTGAACTCGACTCTCCAGCTGAGAGGCGCGGCGGGTTTCATAAACTCCCACGCCGACGATGGCGGTAAGGACGGTCGCAAAAATTACTTTTTGTGTGGTTGTCATAACGATGGTCTGAACGGCAGTGGTTGCGGTCGCGATACTGGCCCCAGTGAGACTGGCGGCGGATAAAACGGTGGTAGCGAGAGAGATGGGCGCGGCTTGAACCGCGTTCGCAGAAATCACAACGCCCAAGGCGCCAGCGCCAACTGTAAGGCCGCGTTTGAGGAAGAGTTCACGCAAACGTTCCACCGCGCGATTCACCCGCTTTTGCGCCGCTTCGTCGCTCACGCCGAGGGTTTGCGCCATTTCGCGCGCGGATTTGCGTTCAAAGTAGCGGAGCAACAGCGCATCACGATCCGCTTCGGTCAGTTCGCTCAATGCATGATCGAGATGCGGTGCGATGTGATCCCATGTGGCGTCCGAGTCAGCGGAAAGCAATTCGTTCATAACAACGGACTCCTGTTCGCGGGCGCGACGGCGAACTTCGGAGCGAATGGTTTTCACTGCGAGGTTCTGCGCGGTGCGATGCAGCCAGCCGGACAGGACGGGATGGTCGGTGAGTTGCGCGGCGTTTTGCGAGAGAACGACGAATGCGCCTTGCGTTACATCCTCAGCCAGATGCGTGTCGCGAACCATTCGCAACGCGGCGGAATAGACCAAATCAACGTGCCGCCGCACGAGTTCGGCAAAGGCTGACTCCGACCGGCTTTCGGCGTAATCGCGCAACAATTGTTGGTCCGTAAAACTGTTCACTCATGGAGGGTACCCGCAGACGGTTAAATCGGACAGGGAACAAAGTAACGCATGAACAAGCGACGACTATAGCGGTTGCCAAAATTAATTTCCGGAAGACCAAGGTTGTCCGCGCTGCCGAAAGGAGCGCGGCATTTATGCCGCTTCACTGCCCGACTGACGAAAACCTTCGAGAATTCGCAGGGCCTGCTCGGGTGACCACGTTGAAGCGGCGTAAACGCCGCGCTCCTTTGGCCAGCGCCTCTACGATCTATCCGGAAATTTCTTTTGGCAATCGCTC
>JAQGOU010000002.1 GCA_028293445.1 Verrucomicrobiales bacterium
GATTACAAATTCGTTTTTACCGGTTAAACTCCTTCGCCGTAGCGAGTCTCCCATATGAAAAACTTAAAAGTGTGGCAAAAACTTGCCCTGCTCGGATTCCTTTTTCTAATCCCGTTTGCCGTCGTCACGTACAAGCTGGTTTCCTCGGTAAACACCCTCGGCATTGAGTTTGCCCGGCAGGAATTGCGCGGCGTCGAATACATCGACCGTCTTCTCGCGCTGGTCAATGACGTGCAGGATCATCGCGATTTATCAGCGCTCGTCGCCGTCAGTGATAAGACCAAAAGCGATCTTCAGACTAAAGTTTCCGAAATCGAACGAGACATCAAGAGCGTCGATGACATAGAACAACGCTACGGCGCCGCGTTGAAGACAGAACAGCGCTGGCCCAGTTTAAAAAGCGCCATCGTTGACATCCTCAAAGCGTCCAATCTTTCGAATGCGGAAAATTTTGAACGTCATTCCAAACTCATTGCCGAGATCATCGGTTTCCTGAATTACGTCGGCGACACATCGAACCTTACCCTGGATCCGGATGTGGACAGTTACTACCTGATGAGCATTCACCAGTTCGATGCTCCCAAACTCGCCGAAAGAATATCACAGACACGCAACATTGGCCTTGGATCGACCGACGAGAAGTTTACCAGCGAAAAAGTTGCCGAACTGCAACGCGACATCGTTTTGGGAGAATACCTGTTGGAGTCCATTGATGGATCGTTTGAAAAAGCACTTGCCGCAACACCCGCTTTGAAGGCGAAATTGGAAGCGGCACAAAAGGCCACCCACGCCGCTGTCTCCGAAAGCCTCGCGGAAGTGCGGAAGGCGATGAGCTCAACCGGCAAGGTCGACGCAGCCTCCTACTTCCAGAGTGTAAGCCTGGGTGTTGCTTCGATTTACAAAATGGAAACAGATGTCGGGGCTGCCTTAAGCGGGTTGATTGATACTCGGATTGCAAAACTGCAGGGTGAAGTGAATCAGACGCTCACGTTTGCACTGCTCGGTTTGGTCGTCGTGTTGATCATTGGGTTTTTCATCATGCGCGACATCACACGTCCGCTGAATGAAGTCGTCTCGATGGCGAACCAGATCGCCAGTGGGAATCTGTCCGTGCAGACGTCCATTGGGGAACGTCGTGATGAAATCGGTGATTTGTCGCACGCCTTCAATAAAATGACCGGGGCTCTGCGCGATATGTCGCGAACAGTCGAGGATATTGCTTCCGGGAATCTTACCGTGAAAGTTAAAGCACAATCTGAACACGACATGATGGGCAGCGCATTGACCACCATGGTTGCGAAACTCTCCTCGCTCGCCGGGCAAGTGCAAAAGTCCGCCACGCAGGTAAACACGTCCGTCCAGGACATCGCCGCCACTTCGAAAGAACAACAAGCGACAGCAAGTGAAATCGCAGCGACGACCACCGAAATCGGCGCGACCTCGAAAGAGATTTCCGCGACCTCGAGAGAGTTGGCCAGGACGATGAATGAAGTGGCCAAAGTTGCTGAGGAAACGGCGACGATGGCGGGCTCCAGTCAGGACGCTCTGACGCGCATGGAAGAAACGATGCGCCATATCACCGACGCAGCCGGAGCCATCAGCAGCAAACTCGGTGTGTTGAATGAGAAGGCCGGTAATATCAATCAGGTCATCACCACCATCACGAAGGTGGCGGATCAAACCAACCTGCTTTCCTTGAACGCCGCGATCGAAGCAGAAAAAGCCGGTGAATACGGACGCGGCTTCGCGGTGGTTGCCACCGAGATCCGACGTCTGGCAGATCAAACGGCCGTAGCCACCTACGATATCGAACAGATCGTTAAAGAGATGCAGTCAGCCGTTTCCGCAGGCGTGATGAGCATGGATAAATTTTCCGAAGAAGTTCGTCGCGGCGTGGCCGATGTTCACCAGGTGAGCAAACAGTTGGTGCTCATTATCGAACAGGTGCAAACCTTGACGCCACAATTTGAAAACGTCACCGAAGGGATGCAATCGCAATCCACCGGTGCGCAGCAGATCAGTGAGGCCCTCTTGCAACTGACCGAGTCAGCGCAGCAAACGGTTGAATCGTTGCGGTTATCCAATCAAACCATCGATCAGTTACGCGATGCTGCCGGCGGAATGCAAAAGAGCATCTCGCAATTTAAAGTCTGATTTCAGCCCATGCTCTACCTCCTCTTTGAGTTGGGAGAAAATCGGTTTGCCATTGAAGCGACACGCGTCGTGGAGGTGCTGCCGCTGCTGGAGATCAGCAAGGTGCCGCATGCGCCCAAGGGTGTGGCTGGGTTTTTCAATTGCCGCGGCACGCTCGTGCCGGTTCTGGACCTGGCTCAATTGATTACGCCCCATGCCTCTGAGAAGCGTTTGAGCACGCGGATTATCCTCGTCAGTTTCGTGGACCAAACCGGGGCAAGTCGTTTCGCTGGTTTAATCGCTGAACAAGCCACGCGCACGGTGCAGAAGGATCGCAGTCAATTTGTGCAGTCTGGAATTGCGACGAAGGGAATGTCTTTCGTGGGACCCGTGGCGATTGACGAGAAAGGGTTCATTCATCTGATCGACCCCGAAAAGCTGCTGGTCGAACACGCACAGGAGTTACTGGCTTTCTTGCCGAAGGAGGCATCCACGTGACGTTCACGGAACTTGAAAATTTATTGAAGGCCACCATGGGCCTGGATGCGACGACTGTCGGGTCGAGCACCGTTGAACGCGGCATTCGGGAACGGATGAAAGCTACTGGTGCCGATTCGGTGGAAAAATATTGGAACCTGGTTTGTTCTTCGGCGGTGGAGCTTCAAGAGTTGGTCGAGTCGGTGGTTGTGCCCGAGACCTGGTTCTTCCGCGACAACCACGCGTTCACCGCCCTCGGAAAACTGGTGCGTGAGGAATGGTCGACCAGGAACCCAGCAGGAGTCGTGCGACTGTTGAGTGTCCCCTGCTCCACCGGTGAAGAGCCGTATTCATTGGCCATTTGCCTGCACGGTTCGGGGATGTCACGTTTTATCATTGATGCGGTGGACATCAGTGAGCGCGCGCTCACGCGGGCGAAAGCAGCCGTTTTCGGACGCAACTCATTTCGCGGAGCCGGACTGGAATTTCAAAACAACTATTTCGAAAAGAACGCCAACGGCTACGAACTCACCGCTGGCATTCGCTGCAGGGTAAATTTTGAGCGCGGCAATTTAATCGAGGAAACATTCGGGGCAACCCGGCAGAAATATGATTTTATCTTCTGCCGTAACCTGTTGATTTATTTTGATGCAGCGACCCAAAAGCGAGCGTTTGCCAAATTAAAACAAATGCTGACCGATGACGGCGTTTTGTTTGTCGGACCTTCCGAAGGTGCAGTTGCTGTCAGCCACGGATTTGTTTCGACGAAGTTGCCATCGTCATTTGCATTCCGCAAATCCGGCGGGAAGCTGACTCTGACAGGCGAAGAGCGGATCAAAGACAAACCGGAACGCAAGGCATCGGCGTTGTCCAAGCCACCGACCTCCACTGGAAAGATGACCACGGTTCGACCACCGACACCTAAGCCTGGAATAGAAACACCGGAACCTGAGATTGATCTGTCGTTAGCACGGCGCTCTGCCGATGCGGGCAAGCTTGAGGATGCGACCCAAATCTGTCTGGCCCATCTTCGTCGGAAGGGAGCCTCGGCGGAGGCTTACTATTTGTTAGGTCTTGTGCAAGACGCGTGTAACGCCAAAGAGGAAGCGCGCGAGCTTTACCGTAAAGCCGTGTATTTGCAGCCCGACCACTACGACGCATTGATTCACCTGTCGCTATTGACCGCATCACTCGGTGATGCGAACGGTGCTCGTGCATTGCAACATCGCGCCGAACGCGCCAAACAAAACGTTAAGTGACCCCTGACGCCAACATTTCTGATTCAGCAACGCCGGAAGCAAAACAGCTCTCGGCAGTGGAAAAGGTGCGCCGGTTACTCGACGTCGCTCCGCCGGAGGAGTTCCAATCGGAATGGACGAAGTTTTACGCGGCCGAGAAAAATATAATTCCACCAGTGACACATTCGCTGGTGATCTTTCGCCTCGGAAATGAATGGCTCGCGCTAGCCACAAAAGCGTTTCAGGAAATCGCGGGACGTTCGCCAATCCATTCCCTGCCACATGCAAAGAAAGAGATTGTCCTGGGTTTGGTTCGAGTACGCGGTGAACTATTGATTACTGTTTCTTTAGCAGCGCTCCTCGGTATCAACAGTACAGCGCAACAGGATACTGATAGTCGAAAGGTCCGCTTCATTGTTTTAAACAAAGAGGGTGATCGTTTCGTGTTTCCGGCTGACGAAGTTTATGGAGTGCATCGGCTCGCTGCCGAACTGCAACCAGTACCTTCCACTGTGGCAAATGCAGCTGCGACCTACACGCGCGGTTTGTTTCATTGGCAAAACAAAATTGTTGGCTGCCTGGACGAACAATTGTTGTTTCACAGTTTAAACCGGAGTCTCTCATGAGTAACCCCGGCGATAATTTAAGCGAGTTCTCGATGATCGAGCTGTTCCGGCTCGAGGTGGAAACCCAAAAGGTTCTTCTCAATAACGGACTTGTAAATCTGGAGCGTGATCCGACGAATCAGGCGGAGCTGGAAATTCTGATGCGAGCTGCGCATTCCCTCAAAGGCGCAGCGAGGATTGTGGGGCTTGATGTCGCTGTTCGTGTTGCTCACGTCATGGAGGATGGTTTTGTCGCAGCTCAAAAAGGCAGTGTCGTTTTGGGGCAGAGACAAATCGATGTAATGTTGCGCGGCGTCGATCTTCTCTGGCGTATTGCGAGCACGTCCGAGGCAGACGTGCCGAGTTGGTCCGCGGACAAAGCGCCAGAAATCGAAGGCTTCCTGGACGCATTGAAAGATTCTCTGGCAGGGAAATCAGCACCAGTTCCAGCGGCGACAAAGCCGCAGTCCGAAGCGCCGGTGAAGTCTATTGAAAAGGCCGATGAGATTTCCGCACCCACAACAAAGGCGACCCAGGAACGTTTTCTTCGCGTTACCTCCGGCAATCTGAATCGCCTGCTGGGTTTGGCCAGCGAATCACTGGTGGAGTCTCGACGCCTGAGACCGTTTGCCGAAACGATGCTGCGCCTCAAGCGGCATCATCATGACCTTTCCCGGATGTTGGAACTGTTGCAAGCATCGATGAGTTCCGTGGATGAACTGACGCAGAATCGTTTGACGAGTGCGCAGGAGAAAGTTGCCGAGTGCCGTTATTTTTTAACCGAGCGCCTGGGCGAACTTGATATGTTCGATCGGCGGGCAACGACTCTTTCAAAACGCCTTTACGCGGAAACGTTGTCGTGCCGGATGCGCCCCTTCGCCGACGGCGTGCAAGGCTTTCCAAGATTGGTTCGCGATTTGTCGCGCAAACTGAATAAAGACGTGCGGTTAGAGATTCTCGGTCAGGAAACTCAAGTCGATCGTGAGATTCTTGAACAACTTGAGACGCCGATCACACACATTCTCGGCAATGCGATTGACCACGGGTTTGAATCATCTGACGAGCGCAGCAGACTGGGCAAATCGCCGGAAGGAACGTTGCGGCTCGAAGCGCGTCATAGCGCGGGGGTATTATTAATCATCGTCTCAGATGATGGACGGGGCATTGACGTCGAAGCCATCAAACGCGCCGTGGTTCGCAAAAAGCTTGCAACAGCGGATGTCGCGGAGCGCATGAGCGAGATGGAACTGATGGAGTTCCTGTTCCTTCCCGGTTTTTCGATGAAGGAAAGTGTGACCGATATTTCCGGACGCGGCGTTGGGCTTGATATCGTGCGCAACATGGCCAGGAACGTGCGCGGGACGGTACGTGTTTCATCACAGTTGGGCAGAGGCACGCGTTTTCAATTTGAATTGCCGCTCACATTATCTGTTGTCCGGAGTTTGCTGATAAACATTGGCGGAGAGCCATACGCCTTGCCGCTGGCCTCCGTAAATCGGACTTTGAAATTGCGTCGGGACACAATCCAGACGCTGGAAGGCAAGCAACATTTCCCATTCGATGGCCGTCAGATTGGGCTGGTCACGGCCCATCAAGTATTGGAGTCGGACGTTCCGCCGCCAGCTGACGGCGATATGTCGGTGATTATCTTCGGCGAACGCGAGCGGCTTTACGGATTGGTTGTGGATAAATTCCTCGGAGAACAGGAACTCGTGGTTCAACCGCTGGATCCTCGCCTTGGAAAAATTCGTGACATCAGTTCTGGTGCCTTGATGGAGAATGGATCACCCGTACTTATTCTGGACGCAGATGATCTGATCCGTTCGATTGAGAAACTCGCCTCCGGAGGCCTGCTCAGCAAGGTTCACCATGAAGGTGCGAATGTCGTAACGACTAAGCAAAAACGAGTGCTCGTAGTGGACGATTCACTCACTGTGCGTGAGCTTGAGCGCAAACTTCTTGAGAAGGAGGGTTACGAAGTGGAGATAGCCGTCGATGGAATGGATGGATGGAACGCCGTGCGGACCAGTCAATTTGATCTCGTCGTGAGCGATGTGGATATGCCACGCATGGATGGGATTGAGCTGCTGAAAAATATTCGAGCAGACGCGAAGCTAAAATCCCTCCCGGTGATGATCGTGACTTATAAAGATCGTGAAGAGGATCGCCAACGTGGCTTGGAAGCCGGTGCGGATTATTATCTAGCCAAAGGAAGTTTTCATGACGCCATGTTGACCAATGCCGTGGTTGATTTGATTGGGAAGGCGGACGCTTGAAAATTGCCATCGTCAACGATTTGCCGATGGCGACGGAGGTGTTGCGCCGTATTTTGACATCTTCACCGAAGTATAAAGTCGTGTGGATGGCGAAGAACGGACGTGAAGCAATCGACTTCTGCACCAAGGAACGTCCGGACCTGATCCTGATGGATATAATGATGCCAGTGATGGATGGCGTGGAGGCGACCAGGCGTATCATGCAGAATTGTCCTTGCCCGATTCTCGTTGTGAGTGCGCATAACGATGATTCCTCAAAAGTTTTTGAAGCGATGGGTGCCGGAGCTTTAGATGCGATACCGCTCCCGACGCTCGGCTTTCAACCAAACGCTTCCGGACCTGCGCAACTGCTTGCGAAAATCGATCTCATGGCACGGGATTATGGACAGGAAACGGTCGAAAAATCTTTTGGTTCGTTTGCACCCGCTGACCGTGAAGATTCTTTGATTGTCATCGGCGCATCGGCTGGAGGTCCCGCTGCATTGGCCGCTGTTCTAAAAGGTTTGCCGGCAAACTTTCCTGCGCCAATTATCATTGTGCAGCATCTGAGTGAAGAGTTCACGGCGGGCCTGGTCGATTGGCTGAATACCCAAAGCGTCTTGAAGGTGCGTATCGCCAAAGAAGGAGATCAACCGATCGCAGGGGAAGTGCTTGTTGCTGGAGGGAGCAATCATCTGATTTTCACCTCCGCAACGAAACTGGGTTACACTGAGCAACCGAGCGACTGTATTCATAGACCATCAATCGATGTTTTCCTCAAAAGCGTTGCGCAACGTTGGAGCGGCGTGGCCATTGGCGTTCTGCTTACAGGAATGGGACGCGACGGCGCGGCGGGTCTGAAAATGATGCGCAATAAAGGTTATCTCACGATTGCGCAGGATAAAGAGACGTCAGTCGTCTACGGAATGCCCAAAGCCGCCGCAACCATGGAGGCCGCGACAGAAATTTTGCCTTTGGACAAAATCGCGCCGCATTTGAAAAAAGTTTTACGAGTTTGATGCCGTTATGAGTTCCCCTTTGCCGATAGAAAATTCCAGAGTGCTGTTAGTCGACGACCAACCGATGGTCGCTGAAGCGATCCGTCGTGCTTTGGTGACGGAAAAGAACCTGGAGTTCCACTATTGCTCTGATCCAGCAAAGGCCGTTGAAGCCGCGAATCGGATTTTGCCCTCCGTCATTCTGCAAGACCTTGTCATGCCCGGAATGGACGGACTCACTGTGGTGCAGCAATTTCGCAGCAATGCGGCTACTGCCGAAACGCCGATTATCGTCCTTTCCACAAAGGAAGAGCCCCTGATCAAGGCGAAAGCCTTTGAAGTCGGCGCCAACGATTACATCGTCAAACTCCCCGACAGAATCGAATTACTCGCGCGAATCCGTTATCACTCGAAGGCTCACCTCGCGCAGCGGTTGCTTGTCGAGAGCAACAAGGAATTGGTGCTGCTGAACGAGAAACTAGAAGCAGCTACTCGCGCCAAATCAGAATTCCTTGCCAGCATGAGCCACGAAATCCGCACGCCCATGAACGGCGTCATCGGGATGACGGATATTCTGCTGAGCACGGAATTGAGTGATGAACAAAAAGGTTTTGCCGAAACGATTAAGAACTCCGGACAGTCCCTGCTCTCGATCATCAACGACATTCTGGATTTTTCGAAAATCGAATCCGGCAAACTGGAATTGGAGAAGCATCCCTTCGATCTCTATACCTGTGTCGAGGATACCCTCTATCTTTTGGCTCCGCAGGCAGCCGCCAAGAACATTGAATTAGCGTTTGATATCGAATCGTCGGTTCACGGTGCCATGAAGGGCGACGTCGTTCGAATTCGGCAATTGCTGATCAACCTGATCGGCAACGCCTTGAAATTCACTCGCGAAGGTGAAGTGGTGGTCACCATCAAACCGGACACCGAGAAGCCCGCGAGCCACCTGCACTTTTGTGTGCGCGATACAGGAATCGGCATTCCCCCCGACAAAATTGATCGTTTGTTCAAGTCATTCAGTCAGGTCGATAGCTCCACGACCCGGCAATACGGAGGGACGGGTTTGGGGTTGGCGATCTGCAAACGGTTGGCGGAATTAATGGATGGTCGTATTTGGGTGGAAAGCGAATCAGGCAAAGGGTCGCAATTCCATTTTGTCGTCGCTCTCGAAACGGACAGCGTTGCAAAGGAAGTGCCGACATTACTTTCCAGCACGCCGAAACGACTGCTGGTCATTCAGAAAAACCCAACGATCACCAAGTTTCTCACCCAACATATTACCTCATCGGGATGGACAGCGGCTTGCGCATCTTCCGGGCACGAAGCCGTGGAAATTCTCCGGCAGGAAAAGTTCGATGCTGTGTTCCTCGATTTTCATTTGCCCGACATGACCGGCCCAAAGGTTCTGGAACTGATCCGATCCACTCCGGGAGGAGCCGCTTTGCCTGTGATCGGATTAACACCGGTCTCCGGGCGCGCGGAAGATAAGGAATTTGAAAAGGCAGGGCTGACGCTCTTTTTGCACAAGCCCGTGCGCCGCAATCAACTCGTTGAGACACTGCGGAGAATTGCTAATCCTGCGGCGGCAAAAGACACCCCTCGTAAGGCAGATACCAAAACACAACTTCTGGCCGAACGGTTTCCGTTGAGAATCTTGCTGGCGGACGATAATCCGATTAATCAAAAAGTCGGGATGACGATGCTGCGGAAATTCGGTTATCAACCCGCGTGTGTTGAGAATGGTGCTGAGATTTTGGAGATCCTGACGCAGCAATCGTTTGACGTTATTTTTACCGACGTGCAAATGCCGCGGATGGACGGCTACGAAGCGACACGACAGATTCGAGCTTTTGAAAAAGAGAATGCTTCTTCATCGATCATCATCATAGCCATGACTGCCAATGCACTTAAGGGCGACGAAGAAAAGTGCATTTCAGCGGGAATGGATGATTACATTGCCAAGCCTGTGCAAATGGAAACGCTGCAAACCACCCTGAGTAAGTGGGGCAGATCGCTTTATGGCAGTGACGGAATCTCGGTGGAGGCATTTTCCAAGCCTCCTACCGCGAAATCAGCGCCGTTCGACATGAAACGGTTACTCGATCTTGTCGACTATGAACCGGTGGCCTTTAAGGAACTGGCCGAACTTTACACGACAAAAACAAGAGGCCAGTTGCAGAAGTTGAAAAGCGCAATCGAGTCGAATGCATCCGACGACATCCGTCGAATTTCCCATAGTTGCGTC
>JAQGOU010000005.1 GCA_028293445.1 Verrucomicrobiales bacterium
TTAGTTTTTTTACATGCTCCGGTGCTTACTCATGATGTTCCCGCTTTGTAGCTTTCTCGAACGGAGGGATGATTGAGCAGGATAAATGTGAATAGTCCGAGCGCGGTGCCAAGGGGAAACTGAAATAAATTGATTGCTGCCATGATCCGCGAGAACAACCTGTGCTTCATCTGGAGGATGAAGTATCCGGAAAAGATCATTTTCCTGAATGCGGAAAACTTCTTGCTGCCGATATCCCTACTTGGGCTTCGTTAAAAGACTCTGTGACCTTTTGTAGAATATCATATTCGGCATCGGCCAGAACATCCAATGCTTGACCGGTATCAATTAATACGCTTTCACGAGCTTTCACGACACGCGCAAGCATGGGTTCAATAATATTTTTGTCGTGGTCTAAATACTCACGAATATCATTAACAGAGAGAGCGAGTCGGTAACCATCGCTTGCTCCCGCCAAAATGATACCCTCATCTCGAATTTTCCCAATAACTCGGGATTGAAAAGCTTGTTTAGACATCGATTCAAAACCTTCTTCGAAAAGTTTCTCCATCAGTTTGTCAGATACCAATGCTTGTTTATCCCGCTCTTCAAATTGGCGGGCAAAAAGAATGCGTCGAAGAGTTGAATACTGCAAGCCGCGGTCATTGTCCTCCGTATTCTCATATTCCCGTAAAAATGCAGTAACCCGCGCCTCCATTCTTGTCCTTAAAACAACATCAATGGGAAGTTGTGTTTCGTTTTTAGATGTCAACGGAGCTTCTTCCCATGGCCAACACCGAATCCCACTTTCGCGTGGCCGCAATAATTCCCGAAAAACTCGACTATGTTCGCCTTTTTTTAATGGGTCAAAGCAGTAACTCAGTGAACCCGCGATTAAATCGGCAAGCTGAACCAATCGGTTTTTGCCGCTGTCAGCAAATTCATGATCAAATTCTTGAAAAAGGCTGGGAATCCCTTTGCTCTCGAAGTATGGCAGGAAACTATCCATGAAATCTTTACCGCCGATCTGATCAGCAATGATTCTCAGATTACTTCCTGATTTGAGGAGTCGCCGGTAAAGCAGGTGATTGATGAACTTGTAAAAGGACTTTTTGTATTGAAGACCAGAATCACGAGGTATCAGGTCCTTGTTGATTATGAGTGCAAAATATCCGAATGGTAAAAGTGCAATTCTTTCGAGGAATTTGGTCCTACGAGGATGGTTAGAACCCAGACTGCTGCTAGCGATTTCGGCACCACCGCATAAGTCTTTGGCAAGGTTCTGCAATTCTTCTTCACAAACCGACTTGCCGGACTCATCAACGAGAACTGCAACGCAGATAAAGAGATTAGAAACACCAGGCTTAGTAGAATCAAGCTCATTCGTCCCTGTCTCGTCGACATAAGCTGTTATCCAACTACTCATGAAAGACTAATGAAAATCCAGGACTGAGAGAAGGGGTCGCTTTTCAATTTTATATCCATAAGCACAATTATTTCTTTATCATTATCAATTTACTAGCCATTCACAAGCATTTGATAAAACACTATAACGAGCTCTACCAGTTCCTAGTGGAGTATTCCGCCTGCAAATTAGATTCTTCTCTCCACTCGATGGCCGATGTAAATTAGATTTCAAACCGCCTGAAATTTCCCCACAACTTTCCAAATAAAAATTCTTAGCACACGTCGCGAGGAGTTCCTGGACGCCGTGTGCCCATTATTTGTAAGAGGAAACGTTCTGGTGGTTGTTCGTTACGCCAACGATTCAGGGAGCAAGGACTTTCTCTTGCTTCAGGATATGACTGACCTGGAAAAACTGCTTGGAACGTTGCGCAGCCGAGATTCTGTGGTGGTGATGAAATCGTCCCAAAAGATCAAGCAGGGAAATGTAGATGAAGCTTTTATCGAGACTGCTTCATCGCTGTTTCCGGAAAAAGGGAATTGGATTTTGATAGGGAAGGACCATTTCAAACACACTGCGGCCTGGGCTTATGTGGAGTCTGAATTAGAATTGAGGAAGAGCTGGGCGACCGATTGGGGAATTCTGTCTGTATTGGGGAGGTGCCTGATTATGTCAGCGAGGACCACACCTTTGCAGCGTATGTTCCCGATGCGGATGGGATTGTTAGACCTGGGGGCGTATTGAATGAGGTAATCCCCATCGCACCGGTTGCCAAAAACTTTTTTAGCGAGAACCGACTTCAGCGCATCCGCCTGCGAAGTGAAACAAGGATAAAACAACCAGAATCTGGTTTCACAAGTTGGAGCGCTGCCGCGTCCTTTTCCTTGTTAACGCTTTTAATACTTTTCAAGCCGGTGACCAATTTCCATCCCTCGTTTGACTCGCTTCTGGAGTTGCGCGCGCTGACGGGTGATTGGGGTTCAGCGACTGGTAATTCTCCTTCATCAGCGAAAATTGGCCACCAACCAACCTTTTCTGACTCGAAGTCGTAGTCGTAGGACTTTACCGATGTGGTTGTGATCTCCGCGCGAATTTGCTGTTTGGTCACGGATGTTATTGGCCGCAGCACTCCCGAAAGTATTCTACCCAATTTTGGTAACGGGCCAGTTTCAATTTGCCAGTGCGCCTTAAGCTCAAGGTTGCCTTGTTGGTTTTCAACTCCAAGAACCTGGCAAGTGTAACTCGCTTGGACTGTCGGAATCATTTGGAGCGCCATGTGCGCGTCATTTGGAAGTGAGTCAAACAGAAACAGGTGGGCCTCGGTTTTCAAAGAATCAATTGCTACTCCATTCGTGAGTTCGAAGTATAAGTGTTGTCCTTTGACCGGCCTTTCCTTGTCAACCGACGAAGCGAATATCAGAATCGTTCGAATGATTGTCCAGTCCGGCGGCATCTCCATTTTGGCTTTTAGACCATCCAGAAACTCCCTGGTCCACCAAGAATATGCTTCCTTCATCCTTGGTGAGTATATTACTGCCTGGTCGGCAGCTGTTTTAATATGCAAGCGAATGCTTTCGAATTCGACCGAGTTGGTAGGTCCTTCGAGGAGGATTGATGCTTCACCGTTCAGACCATTCATTGCAAAAGCCGTGAGATTATGAGAACCCACGAACGCGCATGCCCAATCGCCCGGCAGCTCCATATAGTAGACCTTGCTGTGAAGCATTGGGTGGTATCGAGATATGGGATTCTTACGCCCCCCGGATTCCTTGGTGTGGCCCAAGTGAACCCTTAAAGCTGAGGCCGCCACTCCTGTCTCCATCAGTTGATCAAGTGCTTCGAAACCTGGGTAAGTCGCAGCCCCAACGACCAATCTTTTTAGTATATTTGGTCGGGCTCGGATGGGCTCATTGATAGCCGACAACCCGTCGGGCGTCAGAAAACCAGTAATAATATAGGCGCTGTGGCATAGCGAAAGTTTGGAAATAATAAGGGTTGCAATTTCCTTCTGGGGAATTCCGAATAGAACAGTGGAATTTATAGAGCCTCCGGACGTTTCTGTCTTCTCTGGGGAAGCCGCTTGTTTATGTCTAATCCGTGCACCTTGCAATAGTCGCAGACGTTAGAAACAGCAGCCAAAATCAATTCGACTTCAGGCCTTGCCATGTTTGGCGTATAACGATCTCGTCCATGGACAAGTCGGTTCCGGGACTCGAAAGCAATTTTCAACGCCTGCCAATTATTTACAACCTCAACTAACGTCTTCGCCGAAGGCAAGTGACGTAGTTCGTCACGCCAAAAATCTTTATATTTGTCCAAGCCAAAGACATTCCCCAGACTGGCGCGGACAACTTTGTTCGGACGTTTGCTTAGGCCCACTAAGGCCCGACAGAGAGTCCACTCCAAATAAACACCAGCAACAACCAAAGCAACCGATGGGTGCTTTCCCAACCAGGAACGAATCTCCTTCGCGCGATTATCCAATGAATGAGAAACTAGAAACACGTTATCGATCTCCTTTATGATTCATAGATTGAAGGTATATTGCCTTTACTAAACTAAAAAACAATGAGAACTACCTCGGGGGGGATTGTCTCTCACGCCTCCTCAAAATAATCGGAATCAACTCGCTTTAGGGCCATGGTTCGGACGGTGGAGACGCCGATGTTGTGCTCGATCATCAGGTCGGCCAAGCGCTTGCCGTTGATCAGGATTACTTTGTGTTGGACCGTGTTGATGTATTCCAGGGCGTTTTTGTTAAAATCACTGGTGGTGATGAATATTCCCTTGTTTGCTTTCTTGCCCGATAAGGCACCGACGAAACTCTGGACCGGTTCCCGGCCTACGTTCCCCTGCCATCTTTTGGCTTGGACGTAGATGACGTCGAGTCCCAATCGATCTTCGTTGATGATCCCATCGATGCCGCCATCCCCCGATTTCTGAGTGACCTGGGCAGCCTCGGCACGGGAACCACCATAACCCATGGCGAAAAGTAGATCGATGACCAGTTGTTCGAACCTATAGGGATCCATCTTTCCCATTTGATCCAGGAGGTCGGATGCCAGGGTATGGTTTAATTTTTGATAGGCTTGCTCGATCTGTTCGGTTGGCGTGAGTTCATTCGATGGAGAAGGTTCGGGTTTTTCAGATCCCGTCTCGCTGCTGGCCTTTAACACTTTTTCTACGAAACTGGGATATTTAGCCAAAAGTTTGTTATCGACCCGAGAAGGATTGGTGGCGAGCAACTTCTTCCCTTCGGCAGTGATCTTCATGAAGCCTCGCTTGGTTTTCTCGATCAGTTTCGCCTGTTGCAAATACCATCCCGCCCAGCCGGTTCGATTGTGAATGTAGGTCTGGATCCCGCTCGGGAGCCGTGCTTGACGCTGTACCTCGTTAAGTCTGAGTTTTTCGGCGACCGCCTGGCTGGATTCCTTGATGTGTAGCTCTTTGCCTGCTGCTGCAAGGACTTGCAGAAGTGGCAGCATCAGTTCCTGGTAGCTGGGGATTGTCATTGAGTTCACTCCGAGGGTGGCATGCTGAATTTGGGATAACCACACAAAACATTTCCGAGTCACCGTTCAAAAAAGCGCTTTGCTGAGTTGCCGCGAAACTGCATGGTTTTGGAATCCCTGTTGGAGAAATTCAGAATGACCAATCTCAACTACCGGGTCGTTCTAAATTTACTCCAAATTCGAATAATCCTAATCAACCCCCATGAATCGAAACCAGGGGTTTAACAATGGGACTCAACTTAGTGTCAACCACAGGAACCGAGACGTCGGTTTCAATTATTCAAAGTCAATAAATTAATCCGAAAACATACCAAGACTAAGGCAAGATCAGAATAACTACGTCACCGACCCGTTAGATGCACCTACCACATAAGACGCCCATCGAATATTCTTGTTTCCCCACCTCTGGTGCCAAGTTTTTTCGATTCAAACAGCATTGAAAACAAGGACCTTTTGGAACTTATCCTAAAACCTTAGTCGCGGCCGCGATTAAATTTTAGAGATTTTGCAGCATGTTCGGTTGCAATGGTCGCTCGCCATGCAGGGAGCAATTGATACGTTGTCACGGTTGATTATTGCTTGTTCAGTCAGAACCGGGTAATCCTGCAAAAGGATTAATGACACAGCTCCAAACGCCAATTATTAGCGGATAAACTATGCCTACAACTCTCATTGAAATTTTCCGCGACAGTGAGACGCAACACCGTCTTTCACTTTTTGATTTCGCTGACCTCAAGGGACTGGAATCCCAAGTGTTTGAGAAAAATGGAAAGCCCTATCTGAAGTGCCTCGCAACGGACAAAGATCGGCCAGCGAAGCCCGAAGAAATTGTGCGTCAACTTTGGATCAAACGTCTGCTTAGTCAATACGGTTACCCCAAAAAACGCCTTGCGATAGAGCATCCAGTTTCGTTTGGTTCAGAAACGAAACGCGCTGATATTGTAGTGTTTGATAGAGATCGCCCGACGGTCGAGTACATCGTGGTCGAGTTGAAGAGCACCAAGCTGAAGGACGGAAAAAGCCAGCTAAAGTCTTATTGTAACGCCACGGGCGCTCCCATTGGAATCTGGTCGAACGGAGAGCAATACTCATTTTACAACCGCAAAGACCCGAACTACTTCAATGACATAACGGAAATCCCGTCGGCGACACAAACTCTCACGGAAATTCTGAATGAACGATTCACCCTCGACGATCTAATCAAGCGCGACAAACTTGTCACTGAGCGTAAATCTCTCAAAGACCTTATCCTTGAAATGGAGGATGAAGTGCTGGCGAATGCGGGAGTGGACGTTTTCGAGGAGCTATTTAAGCTCATCTTTACTAAACTTTACGACGAGATGACCTCAGGTCAGAACCGCAAGCGCTCCTTGGAGTTTCGCAACGCGGGCACGGAGGGTGAACTCAAGTCCAAGATTCAAAATTTGTTCGACAAGGCCAAAGCAAAATGGGAAGGCGTTTTTCCTTCTGATGACAAAGTCAAACTTTCGCCTTCCCATCTTTCCGTGTGCGTTGCGTCGTTGGAAAACGTGAAACTGTTCAACTCCAATCTCGATGTTGTGGACGAGGCGTTTGAATACCTCGTCGGAAAGTCTAGCAAAGGGGAGAAGGGCCAGTATTTCACTCCTCGTTACGTCATTGATATGTGCGTGAAGATGATGAACCCAAAGGCGGATGAATTTATCATTGATACCGCGTCCGGTTCGGCGGGTTTTCCGGTGCATTCAATTTTCAAAGTCTGGCGCGATATTTTCCGAGATGAAAAAATTCCCGAGAGCGACCTGTTCACTTTGGAGACGAAGCCCCAGGCCTGCTATGATTATGTTGGCGAAAAAGTCTTTGCTATTGATTTCGATGAGAAGGTAGTTCGCGTAGCCCGCTGCCTGAATCTAATCGCAGGTGACGGCCAGACGAATGTGTTGCATCTCAATACACTTGACTACGAGCGTTGGGATGAATCCACCAAGAGCGAGGAATGGAATGATATTTATAATGAGGGATTCAAGCGGCTCAAGAAACTTAGGCGCGACAAAACCTCATGGAAGGAATTCAATTTTGACGTGCTCATGGCTAATCCACCTTTTGCCGGTGACATTAAGGAAACCCGCATCATAGCCAAGTACGAACTCGGCAAGAAATCCAGCGGTAAATACGAAACCGCTGTTGGGCGTGATTTGCTGTTTATTGAACGCAACCTGGATTTCCTGAAAGGCGCTGGGCGCATGGCGGTAGTGCTGCCGCAAGGCAGGTTCAACAACCTTTCTGACAAGTCGCTCAGGGATTATATTGGCGAACGATGCCGCATACTTGCCGTGGTGGGCCTCCACGGGAACACGTTTAAGCCACATACCGGCACAAAGACCAGCGTGCTGTTTGTCCAGAAATGGACGGACGAGCAAGCAGCGAAAAGGCTGGCCATTCGCAACGAGCACGCGATGGAGTTCAAAAAGCACTTCGAGGAGCTGGAACAGGCGGTGAAGCACCTTCTACCTGGCGTCCCGGAATTGGCGCGTGGGATTCTGGCAGAGGAGTTAGGTACCGAGAAAGACGACGAAGACTTGGCGGAGGAAAAGAAAACCTTCGGCAAGCCATTGTCAAGATTTCGCGAAAGCGAACTTGAGACGGAGGCCAGAAAGTTGGAGACAAAGGCCAAGGGCGAAACTTTCCCTAAAGCTCGTTTCTCCATGTTAGGGAAGGCACGCAGGATGCGGCGGGAGTTGGCTGGCCGGGGCGGCAAGTGGGCATTGTTGTATCTGGTCGAAAACTTGAGACACGAGTATGAAAAGCGGTGGTTCGCCAAACGCGCCGTTGGTACAGAACTCGATTACAACATTTTCTTCGCGACGCAACGGCGGCAAGGGAAGGACACGTCAGGGGACAAAATTTTCGTAAAGCGCCCAGTGCCACCAGGATCGATGACAAGAGCAACTTCTGCGGTCACCGGCAAACAGGAGGAAATGCCGTTACAGGAAGTTCCTGACACTTACAATGCTAAACCACCAACAGGGGATTTCTTGCTAGACCTTCATGGTCATCTCATCGTTGACCATGATCTGTTCAACCATGATGGGTTGACGCAGCCCGGCATTGCCGAGGCATTTCAGGAGTTCGCCAAAAAGGAGAAATTAAGTTTTTTCTGAAAAGCCCGTTCAACGAAGCTAATTACAAAGCATTGTTGAGCGGGCTTGAGGCAATAGAATTAAAGTTCAGTGTCGCTGCCGCCGACAATAATTCCTTTCGGTTTGATAGCGAGTTCTGGAAGAAGGAATACGTTGCTAACGATAAGTGGCTATCGGAACATGGGGCGGGTCGCCTTCGAGAAAGTTTGAAGGAGATTACAGGTGGGGCAACCCCACTCGGCGCAGTCTATCCCGATGTAGGACTTCCGTTCCTCCGCGTACAAAACGTGATGCAGAACTACATCAATGATTCTGACCTCGCGTTCATTTCTGAATCCGACCATCGAGAATTAAAGCGAAGCGAACTCAAGGCTGGTGATGTTTTGCTAACTATCACTGGAGTTTCCTACGGCAAATCGGCAGTTGTTCCACCTCGCTTTGTCGGCAGTAATATCAACCAGCACTCTGTCAGGATGCGTGTTAATCAAAGACACTTACTACCACATTTTCTATCTACTTTTCTCAACTGCAAATACGGAAAACTCCAGTCTGACCGCAACATCGTAGGGGTCACTCGTCCCGCGTTAGATTATGCAACAATTGCTAATTTTAAGATTCCCCGACCTTCCATCGAGTTTCAAAAGGCGGTGCAAGGAATTATCTTGAAAGCTGCTGCTGATTTTGAATTAAGCCGACAACTCACCATCACCACAAATCAAATTCTTTTTGCTGCTTTGGGTTTGAATGAATGGCAACCGAACGATGATTTGGCTTGTGCCCGTTCCGCAACTGATGTGTTTGGCTCGGGGCGTTTGGATGCGGAGTATTTCCGTCCTCGCTATCAAAGCCTTTTAGCGCTGTTGCGGCGTCAGGGCAAAACTCTTCGCGATGTGGCTCGCCTGCGCGAAGTCATTTTCACGCCCCGAGCCGGTCGTCCGTTTCATTACATTGAAATTGGCAACCTCGCAGTGGACGGCGCGGCCACCAGCTACATTGTGCCTGGCGAGGAAGCTCCTAGCCGTGCAAAGTGGATTGTACAGCCTGGCGATGTCATCACCTCCACCGTGCGTCCGAACCGCTGCCTGACGGGATTGATTGAGTCGGAACAGGCGGGCAATGTTTGCTCCTCAGGTTTCGCCGCGCTCAATCCCAGAAGTATTCCCAGCGAATTGCTATTTGCGTATTTGCGTCTGCCTGTGATTTGCGAGTTAATGGATTTGCATACTACCGCTTCCATGTACCCTGCCATTTCCACGACGGATTTGATGGGGCTGCCTTTCCTTTTCCCTGACGATGCTACTATTAGCAAGGTAAAACAACAAATCACCGCTTCCCGAGCCGCCCGCCGCGAGGCAGCAGCTCGCCTAGAAAAAGCCAAACTTGCAGTGGAAATGGCGATTGAAAAGAACGAGTCAGCGGGCCTAGCTGAACTAAGTGGACATATGTAAAAGGGGTCGGTCCCTTAGTCGGTCCAGTGAATCGGTCAATGAAGATCGCCTCGGCTTGGATGTCCATTTGTTTCGTGTTCGAGGCGAGGAACCTGCCGATCATGCTTATTTTTTACAGGTGGAAATCCACCGACAAAAGCATACCGGGAATGTTTTATCCACAGATTGGGGCATGATTTTCGCAGATTTGACAGGAGGACGGGATTTTTTTTACATCCTCCTTTGCCAAGGCTACGGCGCGACAAGTCCGCCTTCGCCGGGGGCTGCCGCGTGGCAAGCGGAACGGCAGGTCACGGAGGGGGACAATGCGGGCGACGCTAGCTTGCGATTTTGGGTCCGAGCTTACGACTGAATGGACGAGCCTCTTCTGCACCGCAATGCAATGCAGGGACTCGGGAACAAGGCCAATTTCTTTATCTGCGGTGGAGGGGCAGTCTTAATACTTCGACTATTTTGCGCGCGATGAAATGTCGCCTCTCATCGGTCACGCTTCCTTTCTTGTCGTCGAATTGCGATTTCGGCAGTAAATGAATCTTATCGCATC
>JAQGOU010000052.1 GCA_028293445.1 Verrucomicrobiales bacterium
AAAACTCCCCAATAAGATTATTCGTTAACTTTTCCTTCCGGAAAAGAGCTCTGTACGCGTACAGAGCCTTTCCGGAGAGTTGGAAGGAGGCCTTGTACGCGTACAACGCGACTTTCCGGAACAAAAAACGACCTTGTACCCGTAAAAGGCGTCCTTTCCGGTCCGAAAACCACCTTGTACGCGTACAAGGCCTCCTTCCGGGTTCCAGAAACTGCCCTTGTACGCGTACAAGGTCGTTTTTAACTCCCGGAAACAGGAGAATATCCGTACAAGGTGCTTTTCTAACTCCCGGAAATCGGTCTTGTACGGATATTCCGGAGTTTTCCGGAACCGGAAACAGGCGTTGTACGCGTACAGGGGAGTTTTCCGGAACAGAAAATTGGTCTTTAAGAATATTGGGGAGTTTCCTGCGATGGGAAATCGTGCTCGTACGGATATTTCCAAGTTTTCTGGCTCGGGAACGGGTGTTGTACGCGTACAAGGACGTCACTCCGGGTCTGGACGCGCTTGATGTCGTCTTTGGTTCATGGCTATCCTGCGCGCCATGCGAGGATTAATCTTTGGTTTGCTGGCGCTGTTGGCCGTTCACGCTCATGCCGCCGAAATGCCGCAAACTCTGGCGCTCGGTTCGGCTGCACCCGATTTTAAATTGCGCGGCGTCGATGACAAAACCTATCGCCTGAAGAGTTTTTCCAGCTCAAAACTCCTGACCATTATCTTCACCTGCAATCACTGTCCCACCGCGCAAGCCTATGAAGATCGCATCAAACAATTGGTTGATGATTACAAAGCAAAAGGAGTGGCCTTCGTCGCGATCAATCCCAACGATCCCAAATCCATCCGTCTGAACGAACTTGGTTATACGGATCTCAGTGACTCTTTTGACGAGATGAAGACGCGCGCGACATTTAAAGAGTTCAATTTCCCGTATCTGGATGATGGAGAGAATCAACGCGTTTCCCGCGCCTACGGTCCGGTCGCAACGCCGCACGTGTTCGTGTTCGATCAAGCCAGAAAATTGCGTTACACGGGTCGGATCGATGACAATGAGCGGCCGGAAAAAGTAAAAAGCAACGACCTCCGCAATGCGCTCGATGATCTGCTCGCGGCCCGTGAGGTGAAAGTGCCGCAAGCGAAGGTGTTCGGTTGCTCAGTCAAGTGGGCTGGAAAAAAGGATGCCGTAAAAGATTACATGAAACAGGTCGCCGAGGAACCGGTCGTGGTGGAGCCCGTGACTGAGGATGGATTAAAAGCCTTGCGCAAAAATGATTCCGGAAATTATCGGCTGATAAACGTTTGGGCGACCTGGTGTGGTGTCTGCGTGGCGGAGTTTCCGGATTTGGTGACAATCAATCGGATGTATCGGCACCGGGAATTCGAGTTCGTCACGATTGCCGCTCATCTGGCTGAGGACGAACAATTAGTCACGAAATTTCTGAAGAAGCAGCAATCCTCCGGTAAGAATTTTATTTTATCTGGAACCAATGTAGTCGCAATGATTGAAAAACTGGATCCCGAGTGGACAGGCGCGTTGCCGTTTACCATGTTGATCAATCCCAAGGGCGAGGTTGTCTTCAAGGAAGAAGGCGAAATCGAGCCGCTCGAATTGCGACGAAAAATCCTCAATGCCATGGGCCGGGTGAAATGAGCACATCGCGGAGTCCATCGTAGATCGCAGCGGCGCTGGCGAAAGGCGCGCGGCGTTTACGCCGCTTCAACGTGGTCACGCGAGCAGGCCTTGCGAATTCTCAAGGGTTTTCGTCAGTCGTGCGGTGAAGCGGCATAAATGCCGCGCGCCTTTCCGTAGTGCGGTCGACTCAGGTATTTCGGAAATGGTTTTTGAGAACCGCTCCAGGTTCTGAGTAATTCGTTTCTCGAAAGCTATTTGACGAGGTTGGTTCTCGTCGAAATTGATTCGAGATAACTTCCGGGAGTCATCGCACGAAGCGGTGCAAAATGTGGGGACCGAACCTCTTGCGGCGGGAGGGAAGTCCTTTTCGTCAAAACGTCCATATCGTCCAAGGTGTGGACAACATTTCCCGCTGGATCGATGATTGTTGGCGTAATGAAGAAGACCAGGTGTTTCTTTTTTGAGTTGTCTGACTCCTTCTTGCCGAACAACTTTCCGACTTGCGAGGTGCTGCCAAGGGGGGGAAGGGACTTGTCCTTGGAAGCCTCGGTGGTGAACCCACTTAGAATGATGGTTTGACGGTCCCACACGATGATGGGTTCCACGATGGTTTGATTCATCCGCAATTTCGGCAGGGGAACCTGAATCGCAGTCTTCGTCATGACGTTCTGGGTTTTTTGTTGGGCCTCCGTCGCTGCCTCGTAGCCGACGAATTCGTTGAAAGTAGCCATCGCGGTCAGGCGTATCGAAAACCCGTCGTCGGATACATCCGGAATAAAATCCATCACAGGGCCGAAAGGAAGATTCATGGTCACAATCCCCGGCGTGATGGTTCCATCTGAATTGGTCACCAATTGGACCCCCGTGACGACCGTGGTTGAGTCCAGGGAAGAAATTTGCGCCTGACGTCCACTCAGCGTCGTTACCCTGGGCATCGTTATTAGATCCACTCCCGTTCGGGTTTCGAGCGCACGCACCACTACTCGCATTTGTGCCTCAGTTAAAACTCCAGTCACGCGCATCGCTGATTTATTGGGAGCGTTGGTCTGAGGGGCGCCGGGAAAAATCCTGGGTGGATTGCTCACGGACGGGGTCGCGACTGTGTCGTCACCGGGAAGTCCGACAAACCGCCTTTGATTCAACACGGATGAGTCGCCAATAAACCAATCAAAGCCCAGCGCTTTGGAATCGTCGTCGGAAATCTCCGCGACCTTTACTTCGACTGTCAGTTGCGCGGGATCGGGAATTAACTTGTCGATCGCCTGGGCGATGGTTTCTAAATCGGCGGTAGTGCCGCGCGCGATGATTTTTCCGAGTTGATCATTGAAGAAGACAGATCTCGGCGCTTTCAAGTCCACGCCTGCAGCGGCAAAGTAATTACGAAGGGCTCCATTAAGGACCGCTGTCTCCGTGCCAACAACGATGTGATTCTCGATAAGACCACGTTTCTTTAACGCTTCCGTTGTGGCGATCGCGTTCACCATGAACACGCGAGAAAACAACCGCAGAACGGGGCCGCTGTTGGTGGCGATAACAACTGCATAATCTTCAATGCGATACTGGAGGGGCGCCACCCGGCACATTTCATTTAAAATATCGGAGATCGGGATGTTTGACTTAAGCGTAACGTTTGGCAGAAGCAGTTTCGCCAAATCGGCTTTATCAATCATGAAGTTGATCCCCTTTTTTGGGTCGTATTTATAAGTTTCGTCCGTGAGTGATCGCACAACCTCACCGAGGGGTTGTCCTCCGAAGGAAAAGCTTTCTAATTTAATAGACTGCAGGGTGGCCCAAATCTTTTTCTTCGAGACGGATGTATATATCACGTTCGTTGTTGCGTGCGCTTCCCCTGCTGCAGCCGCTGCATTTACGTCCGCCTCACGTATTGATGTCACAACGGCGTCGTTCGTAGCGACAGGTAGTTTTGATGGAGTTTTCGTTTCTACCACTGAGGGGGAGACGTTTGGTTTTACGGACGTGGTAGATTTTGCTGCGGGTGGTTCATCCACAACTGACGGTTCGTTCGGTGTCGACACTGCATTCAGTGCGAGGGCGCCAATCGAATCATTCCACGTTTGATGGAGAGCTGCATTGAGATTGCCCGGCTGCGTCCGGTCGCGTTGGGCCAACGCGGAAGTAACGATCGCGAGCGTTATCAGCACAATGGGCGTGAAAACTTTCAGAGCGACAACGGCTGGAGCACGGGGCGTGCGCCACTCAGTGCTTTGTAAGCTGAGGAGACGTTCGATGCGTCGGGCCAGATTGGAACGAAAGCCATTTCCTTCAATGCTCATCCAACCGAACGCGCCGGAGGAGGCGAATTGTTTGGCGAGGTGCACGAGGCATTCTGCGAGAGTAGTCGCGCCATCCTGGACGAGGAGAGAGGCTTCGTCCGCAGCGTTTTCACTCGCGGCATGCAGTTTCTGCCGCGCCAACCAGACCAAAGGATTCCACCAGAAAAATGCGGTCACGCAATCGGCGACGAGATACCAGGCGGGATCATTGAAGGCGAGATGCGCGAGTTCGTGGGCGAGCACGGCCTCGCGTTGGACGGGATTGAACGTCTTCGAGAAATGCTCTGGCAACACGATCGTCTTCCGAAAGATTCCGAAGGCAATCGGACTGCGCAGGGCAGGGGATTGGCGAACGGCGATGTGGTGGGTGAGACCGAGACGGGAGGCGAGGCGATTGGCGGAATCAACCGCCGCGTCATCTTCGGGAGACTCGCGTCGAAACCGAAACCCGAACAACAGCGCCTGCGAAAACAGAACGCGTGACAGAATAACCACTGCACCAGCAATCCAGATAAAACCGGGCCAGACCACGGACCGCTCTTCCTGGATGGGTGATGAACTGAAAGTTGGTTCAACCACGGCCGGAGAATCTTCTTCCACCAATTCCAGTGCAGGAGTCGTGGGCTCAAACGTTCTCACGGAGAACCGCTGGGCAACAGGCTTCTTGCCTCCGAACCAAAGCGCGAGCCCCTTGGTCAGCCCCGTAACTTCGCTGGCGCCGAGAATGCCGATGGAAACAAAAGCAATCTGCCAAATCGTGCGTTGCCAATATGCCGAGCGCGTCCAACGTGCCGCGAGAAAAGCGAGTCCGATGGTTGCTGCTGTAATAACGAGGAGATTCCAAATGACTCCAAACCAATAGGCGTGATCGAGGAAGTTCATTTCTTTTTTTTCCTTTCCGTGATCAGGCGTTGCAGTTTGGAAAGTTCTTCCGGGCTGATTTCGCGCGAACTCAACAAATGGCTGACCATATCCGCCAGGCTCCCTTCAAAAAGATGATCGAGCAGATGCTCGGTCATTTTTTTCGAAACCGCGTCTTCGCGAACGGCCGCCGTGTAGATGAACTTGCGCTCTTCGACCCGATGCTTGACGAGGCCGCGTGCCTCCATCTTGCGCAGCATGGTCGCGATGGTGGTGTAGGCGAGCTCTTTGTCGGTCTGGAGCGTTTCGTGAATCTCAGGGACGGAAGCCTCGGACTTTTCCCAGAGAACCTTCATGATCTTGAGCTGGAGATCCCCCAGCCGGTAGGTTTGTTTCTGCATCTGTTACCGAAGTAATACTACTCGGGTAATAGTGTAAAGAAAAAAATAAATCCCCGCCGTTTTTACACGCGCGGGGAAGTAGAAGGGCTGCCTTAAGCTTTTCCGTAAAGCTTCTTGAGAACGTTGGCGTTGTAACTGCGGGTCACTTCTTCCTGCGAACGAATCTTCAAGGAACCGTTAATGATTTCAACCACGACTCCGGTGTAGCCATTAATTTCGAGGTGTTTCCCAAAAGTGCACTGCGGGAAATCAGCGAGGGAGATGAATTCATTAAGCTGCTGCACGGGCGCGGCGAAGTTCGGGTCAGCAATGATGTTGCGTTTCGGTTCGACTTTTTCCGGCGCTTTTTCCTCCTGTTTTTTTGCCGGGCGGGGAGCGGGTGCTGAAGGCTCGGCTGCTTTCACTGGCATCGGTGGCGCTTCGAGGCGAGGGGCATAAAGTTTTTTCAGGGTGTGGAAATTAAATCCCTTGGTGCTCTGTTCGGGCGACCGGACTCTCAAGGAGTTGCCAGCGATCTCCACCACGACGCCTGCGTAGCCTCCGATATCAACGAGTTGATTCAAAGCGCATTGTGGAAAATCGGGACGAGCGACAAATTCGGCGATCGGTTTGGGTGATTGTTCGGGCACGTTTTCGGATGGGTTTTCTAAATTGTTTGTAACAGCGGACTCCATAATCGTAGGTACTCTCATGTTTGTTGCTGAATCACGCCAACAATTTCCGCAAATTTTTCTGGGGGCACTTGACGGGGGAATAAAATTTCAAATTGTGAAAGCCGCAAGGCCATTTCGCCCCGATTCTCCCGATGTCTGTTTCAGTAATGGGATCAGGGTGAAACTCGCGCGTGTCTATGGCTTATTGAGGCAACTCTGAAAGGAGGCTCGGATGAATATATTGAAAACGATGTTGTGGACCACTGTTGGGACGATGGCGGCAACCGGCGTCGGCCTGATCATTGAGATAACACGTCGATACCGCGAAAGAGTGTTCGAGAAGGAGTTCGAGCAACACGAACTTCAAGTGCTCGAAGGTGAAGGCGGTATCTGCCTGGGCTAAGCGTCGGAAGAATTGAAGCGTCGAATGATCACGGTCGTTCGACGCTTTTCTATTTCGTGGGCGGTTTTGGGTCGGCTTGGTCCGGTAATGTCAAAGCAAACCGTGCAAACGTGATTTGTTCGTAGGCATTCTTTTCACCCCGTTCATAGAGGCAGCCAACAGTATGGTCCGGCAAAACCGTGAGACACGAATATGCGGAATCGCTTGTGTGAAGAACTGTATCAGTGCTCCAGTTCTGACCTTCGTCATAACTTGCGCGGACCGTCATATTTATGCGCTTCGAGCTGTCCGCTGGATTTGAAAAGAGAATACACGGAGGTTCATTAGATGTGGACCATCGATAGCGGAGGATGCTGGCCTGGCACGTCGAGTCGATTAATTGTGGATGCCGTGCCGTTGGGCTCCAGGTCGACCCTCCATCGAAACTGATCGACTGCGCGCGGTTGCTGCCTTTGGGAAGATTCCGCATGCTCATTAACAATGTTCCTTTGCCATCAGAGAGTTCCACTACCTGACATTCGTTCATGTTGGGTTTGATGCTGCCACCGATTTTCCAGCTCTTGCCGTGGTCATCGCTATAAATGACGTGTGATTGGCTTTCTGTGTGTTCGCCATCCGGGACAGAGTGATCGGAAGGAATAATCAAACGCCCTTTTTTCGGACCGTGCTCAATTTGAATGCCGATGCCAGGCCCCGTCGCGTACCAGCGCCATGATGGTTCTTTGACCGCAGAAGTAATTTCCTTCGGTGCAGACCAAGTCAGGCCATCGTCGTCGCTCTTCATCAGCCACACTGTCCTGCTGCCCGAGGATGTCCCGCCGTTGATTTCCTTTTCGTGGTCTTTGCCGAGATTATGTGTGAGCAGGAGAAATATTGTGCCCGTCTCTTTATCCTGAACAACACAGGGATTGCCGCAGGTGTTCGTTTTGTCGTCCCAGATGATCTGTTGTTTGCCCCATGTTTTACCCGCGTCGATGGAACGTTTGAAAACAATATCGATGTCACCGGAATCGGATGCACTCGCCTTACGGCCCTCACAAAAGGCCAGCACGGATCCTTTCGAGGTCGTGAGCACGGCCGGGATACGATAGGTGTGATAGCCGTCTTGTCCGCGGACGAAAACAGGTTGCTGCTCGATGTCTTTGGCACGAGCCCAAAGGCAAAATGTCAGAATTATCCACTGAATAGCTTTTGCTTTGCTGCTCAAACGCATGCCCAACCGTAGCAATATCTTTTCTGATGAACAGGTGGAATTATCGTGTGGGTCTCAGCGCGCTGGTCAGGGGACCAGGTTAATCCGATAGAAGCGCTGGAACGCATAGGACGCAGGCTCAATATATTCGAACGCGCCGCCGGTGCTTAAGATCGTCTTCACTTGGGTCCAGGTGAGTAAATCTCTGCTGGTCTCGATAATGAAATTTCCGGGATTGCCAGCGCCTTGCAGTCGGACTCGACCATCCTGCAGGATAGTCATTGAGTTCATCTTCACCGGCGCGGCAGCAGGTGTGACACTGGCCCATGTGGTGCCGAAACGTAGCTCGTCGGCCAACATTACCGCAGCTTCCGTAGTCGTACTGCGTTTGAAAAAGACGAAGCTGGCGATGCTGGCAATGTCGGTTCCCACGCTGGAGGTCATAGAGGATGCAGGGGCAGTTGGCACCCCAAAGTCGCTTGGCGCAGGATTGATCCACAATGCTGAGGCATCGTTAGCGGTGCCGCCCGTATTGAAGGTGTAGCTGCCGACAATGAAAACAGTTTCGTTGGTCGTGAAGGTTCTTGGATCCCACACCCAGTCTGTGGCGACATCGGAACTCTTTGCCATCCCGATATTGAAGCCACCACTTGCCGTCCGTAAATAGAGGCGGGTATCAACGATGGTCGGTTGCCCAGCCTGCGTGCCTGTAGAATTATTAAAGCCGGCGAAGAAACCGCCCGCGGCACTGGCGCCAGTCAGGTCTGTCACCTTCAACGCAAACGAAAAATAAACTGTGCCGCTGGTAAAGGTCGGCGAAAAGGATAACCGCGCGCTCTTTCCCAGGCCGCCGAAACGAATGCTGTTTCCCACACTCGAAGCGAGATTTGTGACCGGCAGATTGCCGGGCTCAATCGTGACGTTCGTGCCCGCTGTGCCGGTGCCGACATCCGCCCATACCAAGCCACTGGGAGTGACCTGACCGGAAATCGCAGCGCCTGAAATATAATTAAAAGGTTCGTACCAGGGCAGGGGTGTTAAAATGGTGAGTGTGGCTGCCGGGCTCGTTGTATTACCTGCAGCATTGGTGATCGCCACTGTGTAAGTTCCGGCGTCTGATTTAGTGACACTATTTAGGATCAGCGTGTCGGTGGCCGCTCCAGTGATGTTGCTGCCATCAACAAGATTGGTTCCACCGTGTTGCCATTGGTAACTCAAGCCAGCGCCGCTTGCGATAACGTTGAATGTGGCCGTGGTTCCGGCGTTATTGGTGCGGCTTTGCGGAGAAGATTGAATGGCTGGTTGTGTGGCAATGGAGAGGCTTGCAGGGATACTGGTTACCGCCCCGAAAATGTTACTGACGATTACCGTGTAGTTGTCCAGATCGCTTGCCTGCACGTTGCTCAACGTGAGCACGGTCGTCGTTGCGCCGGATATTGATCCGTTATCTGAGAGGTTGCTCCCACCTTTTTGCCATCGGTAGTAGAGAGGGGCAACTCCGCTAGCGATTACATTAAACGTTGTTGTGCCACCGACGAGAGCGGCTCGGTTTTGTGGCTGGCCGGTAATAAACGGAGGACCGCTGATCGTCAGAAGCGCATTCGAGCTGGTCACGCTTCCTCCTGTATTAGCAAGGACAACAGAGTAATTGCCTGCGTCCGCTGCTTGTACATTGGGTCGCGTATAGCTGCTGCCGGTCGCGCCTGAAATATTCAGGCCATTGACACGCCATTGATAGGTGGGTGAAGGACTTGCGCTCGCCGTCACGCTGAACGAAGCGTTAGCGCCTGGAGTGACAGTCTGATCTTGCGGCTGAATTGAGATCTGCGGGGCAAATAGAACATTCAAGTTCGCGATGCTGCTCGTCACGCTTCCCCAGGTATGCGTGAGCACGACCGTGTAATTGCCTGCATCCGCCGATTGCACTTGGTTAATGGTGAAACTGCTTGTGGTTGCGGTCGCAATGTTAGTGCCATTGAGTTTCCATTGATAAACCAGCGAGGCATCGCCATTGGCCCCGACCGTAAACGTGGCAGAAGTTCCCGAGATTCTGGTTAAACCGACGGGCTGGTTGGTGATTACCGGCGGAACCCCGAGGAACGGTGCCCCATCGGAAAACTTGAAAAGGGCCGCATCGCCGCCATTCAGGTTGAGGACCAGTTGACGTCGGGTGCTGACCACAGGCAGAACCTGCGCCTCCGCGAGCCCGTTGGTGGGGTTTAACAATTCCACCGTCGTAAAAGTATCCAGGAAATTAAGTTTAATTTCCTGAAGACAATCAGCAGGCGTACCGGTTGGGTCGCACAAACCATTCACAACCATCATGTAAATTTCATTCGTATAATTTGGTCCATCGAAACTCTCATCGAGCGGCTTAAACCAGGAAATGATAACGTCCCCCGCGTTCCCGCTGTTTTTCGTGCCTTTGTTTGTCACCACCCAGCCTCTTAGATACGGATCGTTGCGGTCTGAGGCCCAATCCGTGAAAGCATTGGCCCCGGTGTCACCGGCATAAAATCCGATCGGGAACGGATTTAATGAACCACTCGGGTCTTTGCCCCGGACAAACATCATGCCAGTGGTGTAGGAATTAGGCGCAGCATCGGCGATCGGTTGCAAACGGACCAAAGCTTTGCCCAGATTTCGGGCCCGTTTGTTAATGTCCGCCTTTTCGTAGTACATGGCATTGGGAAAAGAATCTCCGCTGCCGTTGAATTGAATGTCGAACAGGGTTGTGGCCCCTGTGTTGTAAATAAAATCCATCAAAACCTTCGCATTGAAACCCAAGGCAGCAAAGTGCAGTAGCCGCAGTTCGGACTGGGAGGGGTTGCGAACGCCTTCCGTTTCGGAGTGGTAAGTTTGAATGTAACAGCCAAAGGGGATGTTCGCCCCGCGCGCATGTTCGCGATATCTGCGCAGATCCCCATACCAATGAAACGGGGTGTCGCCTGCAGAGGTCCCTGACCCATTGTACCAGAAAGGATAGGTATCAAAGGAAAGCATATCGGGATGCGCACGCGTATAAAAATCCGCGAGTGGCCCGTCGCTGACCTGGCCACCGTAGCTGTTGTGATACAAAATTGTATTGGGATAATTGGTGCGAACAGCATTGAACCAGTCGACGAGACGAGTGCGAGGTTCAGGTTGGTTTAATTCCCATTCATCGCTCAGTTGCAATGTGATGAGTTGGCTCATGAAAGGTGCTTCATCCCCGCCATATTGGGTCACATATGGTGGCATATTGGTCTCGTCACCCGCCCAACGTCCCCAGAGAAAGCCCGGAGCTGTGCCCATCCAATCCGGGCGTGAAGAGTGAACGATCGTTTCAATAATGTTTCCCTGATCGTCTCTTCTGACATTGATTTCATTGCTCCAGAGAATCGAGGTGTAATTCGCATTGGAATAGGTATCCAAATGCATATAGCAGTCATCCTTGCACAATCCTTGCAGCTGCAAGCCGTGTTCAATGAGGATTTGATTGCCCTTACTTAGTTGGGCATTCGCACTCAGCGAATGGAAGACAATGCACAAGGCCAAACACAAACGACGAAATGACATTGTAACAGAGTAAACAACGAGGAGTGGCCGCAAAAGAGAATATCCGTAATCGTGATGATAATCATAACAAGATTTCTGCTGAGTTTTCGCAACTTTTCCCATGCGCGCTCCGTCTGCATGTTTCGGATGAAATGTTTAATATTCTTTGCCGCGCTCTTTATTAATTTTCTGGCGACCGCAGAAGCCGTGCGAACGAATCTCCTTTTCATCCTGACTGACAACCATGGGGCCTGGACGCTCGGTTGCTACGGGAATAAAGAGATACGCACCCCCAACATCGATAAGATCGCCGCCGAAGGAACCCTTTTCACGCGTGCTTACTGCAATAATTCCGTTTGTTCACCCAGTCGTGCCACGTTTCTCACTGGCTTACTGCCATCGCAGCATGGCGTTCACACCTATATTCCGGAAGCGGCTCAAATTGGTCCGAAGGCCTATGATGTGATTAAGGAATTCCGCACTTTGCCGAAGATTCTGTCGGAATCGGGTTACACTTGCGGCCTTTCCGGAAAATGGCACCTCGGTGACAATTTGAATCCCCAGGAGACGTTCTCTTATTGGTTCACGAAAAAGGGCGGGCACACCACGACCTTTTACAACGACGACATGATCTGGCAGGGGAAACTTTACAAGGAACCTAAATACACCACGGACGCTATCACCGATCATGCGATCGATTTTCTGGAGCAAAACCAGAAGAAACCGTTCTTCCTCTATCTCGCCTATAACGGCCCGTATGGCCTAGGCAAAGTGGTGAATGAAGAACATCAAAATCGTCACACGGAATATTATCGCGATAAACCGATGGATTCCTTTCCACGTGAAAAGACCAGTCCATGGCTCAAAGCGAATCGTTTTGCCATGAATAACGTAAAATCAATGCGCAGCTACGCCGCAGCTGTCAGTGGGGTCGATGATGGAGTCGGGCGAGTGATGGAGAAATTGAAAGAACTCGGCCTCGACAAAAACACACTGGTGGTTTTCAGCGCTGACCAGGGTTTGAACGCCGGTCATGGCGGCTATTGGGGAATGGGCGATCATTCACGTCCCGTAAATACGCAGGAAGCGACGGTGCGCATTCCGCTGATCTTCCGGCAACCCGGCGAAATCGCCGCCGCGAAAACATCTGATCTCATGGTGGAAAACCATGACTTTCTTCCCACTGTGCTGGATTACCTCGGGCTGAAAGAGAAAACGCCGACATCACCTCCATTGCCGGGGAACAGCTTTGCCGACGTCTTACACGGGCGCACGGTTAAATGGGACAACGTTATTTATCACGAGTTTGGAAATGCCCGCATGATTCGCACTCCCAAATGGAAGCTGACGCTTCGTCACCCGTACGGGCCCGACGAGTTGTACGACATGGAAGCCGATCCTGGCGAAAAGGAGAACTTAATCCACGCCGAAGGTCATGCACCCATGCGTAACAGCTTGAAAAAGCAACTGAACGCCTTTTTCGCGAAGTATGCCGATCCCAAATACAACATTTGGAAAGATGGCATCAGCAAAGGGACTGACATCCTCAAAGAAAACGAGTAGATTCCATCTCAGTCACCCGAAACCTATCGCAAACCGCTTTTGACATTACCGATGATACTCCGCGTTGCCGCAAAACTCTCTCGCTTCGCCAGCGTTGGCGCGTGGGCAGTTGTTATTTCTCTTTGCGCCGGCACTTCCTCTGGAGCCGCGCAAAAGGACGCCGTTGATTTCGGTGCACAGGTTCGCCCGATTATTTCTGCGAAATGTTTTCATTGTCACGGACCCGACGAAGGATCGCGCAAAGCAAAACTCCGTTTGGATCTGCGTGATGAAGCCCTCAAAGAACGCAAAGGCGGAATCTTCCCAATCAAGCCGGGAAGTCCTGAGCAGAGTGAAATGATCCGGCGCATCAGTAGCAGCGATCCAGAAGAAGTGATGCCGCCGTCGAAGGAAAGTCATGCCGTGACGTCTTCGGAAATTGCGCTGTTAAAGAAATGGATTCAACAAGGTGCTCCCTACGAAACGCATTGGGCTTTCAAGAAACCTGAACAGCCCGCGTTGCCAAAGGTGAAGAGCAAGCGTTGGGCGAAGAACGCTATCGATTCTTTCATCCTCGCGAAGATTGAAGCGGCGAAATTGAAGCCGTCGCCACCTGCGGAACGCGCGACCTTGATTCGTCGTCTGGCTCTTGATCTGACCGGTCTGCCTCCCACGCCTGCGGAGGTTGAAGCTTTCGTGAAGGATAAATCACCGAATGCCTATGAAAAGGTTATCGACCGCTTGCTGGCATCTCCGGCATACGGTGAGCGGTGGGCGCGTATGTGGATGGATATCGCACGTTATGCCGATTCCGCTGGTTACGGTTCTGATCCGTTGCGTCTAGGTATCTGGCCTTACCGCGAGTGGGTGATCAAAGCGTTCAATCGGAACATGCCCTTCGACCAATTCACGACGGAACAACTTGCTGGCGATCTTCTGGAGAATTCGACAGAGGAACAACGCACCGCGACGGCCTTTCATCGGAACACGATGACGAATACGGAGGGCGGCACCGATGACGAGGAATGGCGCGTCGCTGCCGTTAAGGATCGCGCGAATATCACCGCACAAGCCTGGATGGGCTTAACGATGGGCTGCGCGCAGTGTCACACTCACAAGTTCGATCCGATCACGCACAAGGAATATTATCAGTTCTACGCCTTCTTCAATCAAACCGAGGACGATGATAAAGGGGACGAACATCCCACGCTGCCGCTGCCGACCAAGGCAGAACGCGAAAAGATCCAGGGGCTGAATAAACAAATCAGCGATTTGGAAAAGAAAATCGAAGGCGTGTCTCCGGAATTGCTGACGGAATTCTCCGCATGGGAAAAGATTCACGGCCATTCAAATGCGTGGACGATTCTTGATCCCATCGAGTTTAAGGCGACGACAAACGCTGTCGTATTGAAGAAGTTATCCGATCAATCGGTGCTCGCGAGCGGCGAGGCACCAGGTAAGGACACCTACACCATCAAGTTGCATTCGGCGACCGAGTTTTCGGCGATTCGACTGGAGACGTTGACGGATGAGAGTCTGCCGAAAAACGGCCCGGGTCGCTCCAAGAAAGGAGCTTTCGTTCTCAACAACTTCCGCGTCACCTTCAAGCCGGACAAGGACGCTGCAACCAACCGCGTCATCGCGTTGAAGAATCCCACGGCAACCTACAGCGAAAAGAAGTACGACATCGCGCTGGCGATCGACGACAAGGCGGATAAAAAATCCGGCTGGTCAATCGATGGAGGGCAGGGGAGAGAACAATCCGCTGTCTTTGAAACGGCGGAGAAACTTCCCCCCGGGACTTTGACCGTCGAACTCGCGCAAGACTTCGGGATGAAGAATACCATCGGTCGATTCCGGATTTCGGTCGCGGCCTTGCCTGCGCCGGTCGTTGCCATTCCTTCTGAGATTTCTTCGATCCTCACTTCTGAAGCGCGATCCGAGGAAGGGAAACAAAAACTGGTAACGTGGTTTCAGCAATACGCGGTCTCGACGAAAAAGCTGCGTGAGCAAATCAATTCTCTGAAGAAAGATGTCGAAGGCGTTCAGCCCGTCGCAGTGCCGGTGATGACTGAACTGCCGAAGGACAAATTTCGCACTACCCACATCTTGAGCAAGGGAAGTTATCTTTCTCCCGCGGACGAAGTTACCCCAGGAATTCCTGCCGCGTTCAATGCCTGGCCAAAGAACGCCCCGATGAATCGGCTTGGCGTCGCCAAATGGGTGATGAGTCCCGAGAACCCACTTACGGCTCGCGTGATGGCGAATCGTTTCTGGGCGCAAATCTTTGGCGTCGGCATCGTGGAGACGGAAGAAGATTTCGGTACGCAAGGATCGTTACCGAGCCACCCTGAATTACTCGATTGGCTCGCGGTGGATCTACGCGACCACGGTTGGGACGTGAAGCGCTTCCTTAAAACCGTCGTGATGAGCGCCACCTATCAACAGAGTTCGCGTCTCACGCCAGAATTATTGCAGAAAGATCCACGCAATCGTTTGCTCGCCCGCGCGCCGCGTCGTCGTCTGGATGCCGAAGTCGTCCGTGATCAAGCGCTGTCGGTCAGCGGTTTGCTCAGTCACAAACTCGGCGGACCCAGTGTTTATCCGCCACAACCGGACGGTCTCTGGCGCGCTGCGTTCAACGGCCAGCGCACTTACGCCACGAGCACTGGCGAAGATCGCTATCGCCGCGGCATCTATACAATCTGGCGACGCACTGTGCCGTATCCGAGCATGGCGACGTTCGATGCGCCGAGCCGCGAGAGTTGCACCTTCCGTCGGTTGCCGACCAATACTCCGTTGCAAGCCTACGTGACCTTGAATGATCCGGTCTACGTCGAAGCCGCGCAGGCCTTGGGTCGTCGCCTCGTGCAAGAGGGCGGGGCGACGATTGAAGAGCGAATCCGCTTCGGCTTACGACTCGCTTTGTCACGGCAAGCCACCAAAGAGGAAACCGCCGCGCTGGTCGATTTGTTTAAATCCGAACTCACCCGCTACCAGGCGAACGAAAAGGATGCCCTTGATCTCGCGACGAAACCGCTCGGGCCGTTGCCGAAGGGTCTGAACGCTCCGGAAGCCGCCGCATGGACGGTCATTGGTAATGTGCTCTTGAATCTCGATGGTGTTCTCATGAAAGGCTGATATGGAACCGTTAAACTTTCGCTTCGCCAACGCCCGCGCGCTCACGCGTCGACAATTTCTACAACGTAGCGGCTTCAGTCTCGGCGGCATGGCGCTCGGTGGAATTCTCGCTCGGGCCGCGACCGCTTCGACCTCAACATCGCCGATGGCCGTGAAATCCCCGGCACTTCCCGCGCGCGCGAAGTCGATTATTTATCTCCACATGTCCGGCGCACCGCCGTCGCTGGACATGTTCGATTACAAACCGAAGTTGAACGAACTGAACATGCAGCCTTGCCCGGACGAACTGATGAAAG
>JAQGOU010000067.1 GCA_028293445.1 Verrucomicrobiales bacterium
GTTTCATATGCAGAGTCTGAGAAAAGGTTTATGGCGGGTGCCGCCACCGCCGACATCTCTCCATTTTTGGGAACCGAAGTGAACGGCAACATGCACCGGCATTGGGGAACAAATATTCATGACGCGCTCCATGCCCGGGCCGTCGTGCTCGATGATGGCGAACATAAACTCGCCATTTGCGTAGCCGACAGTTGCATGATTTACCGGGAGATTTTCGACGAAGCAAAAAAGCGTGTGCACGAAAAGAGCGGTTTCCCGATTGAAAACATTTTAATGTCGGCGACCCACTCGCATTCGGCTCCAGCGTCCGTTTCCATTTTCCAGGCGGAAGCAGACAAAGAGTATCAGCATTTGTTGGCGATGCGCATGGCCGACGCGGTTCTGATGGCGATCAATAATCTGGCGCCGGCCAAAATTGGATGGGTGGTCGCAAACGAACCACGCTATGTTTCAAATCGTCGCTGGAAGATGAAACCGGGTCTTGTGAATAAAGATCTGCTTGGTGGCACGAACGATGTCGTGCGGATGAATCCGCTACCAGGCAGTCCCGATCTCGTGGAGCCAGCTGGAGCGACTGATCCTGAACTTCCAATTCTGGCTGTAAAAACGCTGGATGATAAGCCGATTGCAGTGCTCGCCAATTATTCCACGCACTACTGCGGTGGCGTTCCCGATGGCACCATTTCGGCGGATTACTTTGGTGCCTTTGCGGATCGCGTGCAGAAGTTGCTCGGAGCCGATCACCAGGATCCGCCATTTGTTGCCATTATGTCGAACGGCACGAGCGGCGACTGCAACACCACGAACTTTCGCGAGAAACCACAAAAGGAAAAACCCTTCGAACGCATCGAACGTGTGGCCAACGACGTGGCTGATACCGCGAATGCCGCCTACAAGAACATTCAATGGCACGATTGGGTTCCATTGAAAACGGTGCAAAAAGAAATTTCCATTGCGGTGCGAAAACCAACCGCAGAAGAGTTGACCAAAGCCAAAGAACGTCTGGCGAAGGTGAAACTGGTCAACGGTCAGTTGCCGACCTGGAGTTTGGAAGTCTATTCCCGCGAAACGGTTTTGTTGAATGAGTTCCCGAACGAAGTTCCCTTAATTCTACAAGCGCATCGCATCGGGGACCTGGCGATCTGCGCCATTCCTTGCGAGGTTTTTGTGGAGATCGGACTCGGCCTCAAGAAGAACAGTCCGTTTAAACCAACGTTCACCATTGAGCTGGCCAATGGCTACAACGGATACCTGCCCACACCGGCGCAGCACAAGTTGGGGGGATACGAAACCTGGCGTGCCCGTTCGAGTTACCTGGAAACGAATGCGTCGGGAAAAGTTTCCGAAGCCATCCTGCAATTGCTCTCCGAGTTGAAGTGATCTCAGCGACCTGAAATATAAGCTTCCATCTGATCCAGCGCGGCAGTTTGCGCGGAGATGATCCAGTTCACCAGGTCGCCGATGGAAATGATTCCGATCAGTTTGCCTTCCTCCAGGATGGGGAGATGGCGAATTCGATTCTCCGTCATCAACCGGAGGCATTCCTCAACCGTGTTTTGCGGGGTAGCGGAAACGACATGGCTCGAAAGAATCTCCCGGACGCGCGTCTCCCGTGACGATTTGCCCGCGAGCGCAATCTTGCGCGTGTAATCGCGTTCCGAAAAAATCCCGACAAGCTTTCCGTTTTCAACCACGGGCACCGCGCCGATATTCTTTTGCGCGAGCATTTGGATGGCTTCAAAGACCGTCGTCTGCGGCGAGACTGTCCAGACGGAGGCGCCTTTGTGGTGAAGGATGGTTTCGATGGTTCCGATCATTTTCATACCCAGGTAGACTCTAGCAGAATCCAGACGGAGGATGCATCGGAATTCTTGTCAGGGTATCGCTGGAATAAGTACAAGAAAATGCCGCAACTTAGTTGCGGCATTCGAAACTTTTAAGACTCTTGTATCACGCCACAGCCGTAAACTTCGCGGCGGCTTTTTCTGTGCCGCCAGCCAACTGTGCCTTCACTTGTGCGACAGTGTTCGCGACCGTGAGGCCATGTTTCTCGCGAAGATAATCGACACTCGATGCGTGTTCGACAAACAGGTCTGGCCATCCGATCCGTGCGACCGGCGTAGTGACTCGCTTCTCGGAAAGTAATTCCAAAACAGCGCTGCCGTAACCACCCATCAGCGCATGATCTTCCAATGTCACAACGCAATCAGCCGCGCGTGAAAAGAATTCCGTGGTCGCAGCATCAATCGGCTTCGTGAAGCGCGGGTTGATGATCGCGCAATCAAATCCTTCCGTGGCCAATTGCGCCGCGGCTTTCTTCGCCACGCCGTGCATATTGCCAAGACCGAACAGCGCCACTTTCTTTTTTCCGTTGTTGGAAAAGTTCTGCGTCACCTCAGCTTTGCCGACTTCGATCAGCTTGGGCTGATCTTTGATCGGAACGCCTTCAGCGGCACCGCGCGGATAGCGAATGAAGGTCGGATGATTCACGTGCGTTGCCGTGAACATCATATCCGTCAATTCATCTTCATCTTTCGGTGCCATCGCGACCACGTTCGGCAGGCAACGCAGGTAGGCAATGTCGAAAAGACCATGATGCGTCGGGCCATCGTTCGCGGAAAGACCAGCGCGATCCATACAGAAGATCACCGGCAAATCCTGCAGGCAAACATCATGATGAATGCAATCGTAAGCGCGTTGCAGGAATGTGGAATAGATCGCCACCACCGGACGGAAACCCATCGTCGCCATACCGGCGGCAAAAATCACGCCGTGTTCCTCAGCAATTCCGACGTCGTAATAACGTTGCGGCATCGCTTTCTCCAAAATCTTCAAACTCGTGCCGCTGGGCATGGCGGCAGTAATGCCGACGATTGAGTTATCTTTTTGGCAAAGCTTCACCATCGCATTACCAAAGACGTCCTGGTAATTCGGTGGAGTGCCGGCCTTGACCGCAGCGGTGGCGCCAGTCTTGGCATCGTAAGGCCCGAGACCATGGAACTTCTCGGGGAAATTCAGTGCCGCTTCGAATCCTTTTCCTTTTTTGGTCAGAACGTGAATGACGATCGGCTCTTCGCAGCTCTTCGCGAACTCCAGCACTTTCAACAACAACGGCAAATCATGGCCGTCGATGGGACCGAGATAACGCAGGCCGAATTCTTCGAAAATCAAACTACTGCCAAAGCCGCCACGGCCATCGGAGTCGGCTTGCGATTCGGACGGTTCCAGGCTGACTTCGCTCACGGCGCCTTTGATTGCTTCTTCGGCTTTTTGTCCGAGACGCAATGCAATTTCACCTTTGTGCCCGAACTTCTTCATCCAACGCTCGAAATCTTTTTGCAACCGATTGTAGCGTGGGTTGGTGATCAGCTTGTTCAGGTAATTCGAAATCGCCCCAACGTTCTTGGCAATGCTCCATTCGTTATCGTTGAGAATGCCGATGAACTTCTTGGTCGTGTGCGCAATGTTATTCAACGCTTCGAACGAAATGCCGTTGGTCAATGCGGCGTCGCCGAAAATACAAACAACGTTCTCGTCGGTTTTCTTCTGGTCGCGCGCGGCGCACATGCCGAGCGCAGCCGAAAGGGCGGTGCCCGCGTGACCGGCGCCGAAACAATCGTGTTCACTTTCAGTGCGGAGCGCGAAGCCATTCAAGCCGTCCGTGGTGCGAATGGTGTGAAAACGATCTTTGCGACCGGTGAGCAGCTTGTGGACGTAAACCTGGTGGCTGACATCCCAGACAAATTTGTCGTGCGGGGTGGAAAATACTTTGTGCAACGCAATCGTCAGTTCCACAACCCCCAGGTTGGGACCGAGATGTCCGCCGTTCTTGGCGAGCTTGGTGATGAGTTCCTCGCGAACTTCTTCAGCGAGTTGTTGCAATTGCGGCATTGTCAATTTCTTGACGTGCGATGGATGGTCAACCATGTCGAGATATCGGCTCATATTTTTCAAGTCTGGTCTTCTCAGGCTCGAGTTCCACATGTGTGTAACTCAATTAAATCCTCGGATGCGAGAACAATTCACTCGTTCGCGAGATTCACCGGCTTCAAGGTCATCTCTCCGGCAGCATTCTTTTCCAGCTGTTGGATCTTCAATTCAGCATCGGACAACTTAATCTGGCACGCCTTGGCCAGTTTTGTTCCCTCTTCGAACCGTGCCAAAAGATTCTCCAGCGGCAAATCCTTCCCTTCCATCTCTTCCACGATGGCTTCAAGCTTCCTGATCGCCTCTTCGAAAGGCAGTTCATTTTCGGCATTCGCCGGTGCGCCACCATTTTTGGTCGGTTTCGACATCGCAGGAACTTAGTGGAATCACAAACCCTCGTCTAGTGCTTATCCGATACGGTGCCCTGTGCCACATCTCGGGAATCTCTTTCCCGAAACAACGACTTTCACCGATTTATCCGGCTGCGGATTGGAATGAGGTTAGCAGCCTGTTGAAAAAGTAGGAGACGAGGTGACGAGTCTCTAACTTCTCCGCTGAAAACCGAGGAAATTTGAGACTCGTCACCTCGTCTCCTACGAGAAAGAAGGGTTTTTCAACAGTCTGTTAGGCCAAGGAGGCTCTTATGAAATGTGAAGTTTGCGGAAACGATTACGACAAACCACTGGAAATTGTTGTGGGAGGCGAATCACGGTTTTTCGATTGCTTTGAATGTGCGATTCACGGACTCGCGCCGGATTGCGAACATTGCGGATGTAAGATCATCGGCCATGGAGTGGAAGCCGCGGAGTCGTTCTTTTGTTGCGGGCATTGCGCCCACGAACATGGAGCGATGGCGATCCGGGACCGGGTTTGATTACATCGCCGTCCAGCCGCCGTCCACCGCGAGCACCGAGCCGGTCACGTAAGACGATTCGTCGGACGCCAGATATAACGCCGCGCTGGCGACCTCGTGCGGTTCGCCGACCCGCGCCAAAAAGGTCTTACTGATCTGGCGCTGATGCATTTCCGAGCCGATGGGCGGAGAGATGCGCGTTCGAATCGCTCCGGGACAAATCGCATTGCAACGCACGTTGTGTGAACCGTAATCGTAAGCAACGCTGCGCGTGTAGCCGATCAATCCCGTTTTAATCGTGGTGTAAGCAGCGGAATTGCGTCCGCCCACCAAACCCTGGATGGAACTGATATTGATAATGGAGCCGCTTTTTTGTGGGACCATGAAACGGAGGGTCTCACGGGTAAAAAATTGGGTTCCCATCATGGATACGCGGAAACATTTTTCCCACTCCTCGTCCGGCGCTTCGACGGCATTATGCCAGTCACCTATATAGGCGGCGTTGTTGCACAGCACATCTAAGCGTCCGCTCTTTTCTCCGGCGGCTTTCACGACCCGCACGACATCGTCGGATTTCGAAACGTCACATTTGAAGAAGGTGGCCGTTTGGCTCTTCTTTCGAAGTTCGTCAGCGAAAGCGGTTCCTGCCGTTTCGTCGAGGTCGGCAATGAATACGGTTGCTCCCTCGCGCGCGAAAGCCTCGACGATCGCTCTGCCAATCCCGTGCGCGCCGCCGGTGACAATGGCTGTTTTGTTTAAAAGTCGAGGCATAGGTTCCGCAATAGTGAATCCGATTCGGCTCAAGCGTCAATGACAGGCTTCAGAGAGGAAAAGAAACACCAAAACCCCAAGCCCAAACACCAAATTTAAAGAACGTTTAAAAGGCAGCATGTGGGAACGCGGTTCAAATTAGTTCAAAACCTCCATTTACGAGACGTTGAGCTTTGGACCCTTTTTCGGTTTTTGGGTTTGGTGTTTCCCTCTACCCAATGCTCTCAAAACGTCGAAAAACCAATCGTTTTAGGCTAAAGTCTTGATTGATAACCAATAATAACCATGGCAGACAAGAATCTGGGAAGCAAAAAGGAGCCTGCCGCGTGGCAGACGAGAATCTGGGAAGCAAAAAGGAGCCTGCCGCGTGGCAGACGAGAATCTGGGAAGCAAAAAGAGGCCTGCTGCGTGGCAGACAAGAATCTGGGAAGCAAAAAGAGGCCTGCTGCGTGGCGGACAGGAATCTGGGAAGCAAAAAGGAGCCTGCCGAGTATCTTTCGTGGCCATTTTGCCACCCGGAACCGACTTTGCCTGTATGGATCGCGACTTTGGCTCCGTAACTTTGTTGCTGGCAACGATTTGACCACCTGTGCGACCTTCGGCCAATGCGGCTATTCGCTTGTCTCTCGTTCGTGGTTGTTCTCGCTGTCTGCGGAAGTTGTGCCCGCTTTGAAGGGCAGGGTGCCGCTAAGAGAACCGTTCGCCCGGGCACCGGTGTCTATTTCGTCGCGACCAACGGACAAGACCAATGGTCCGGGACGATGGCCGCTCCAAATCGTCAGGACGACGGTCCTTTTCGCACGATCCAGCGCGCCTTACGAGCCGTTGGCGATCTGAAGCAGCAGCAAGGCGGCACCTGGAAACAACCGGTCACGATTTTCGTTCGTGGCGGAACCCATTGGTTGAACGAACCGGTGGTGATCACGCCAGAACTCTCCGGAACTTCGGACGCACCTCTTTGTCTTTCC
>JAQGOU010000069.1 GCA_028293445.1 Verrucomicrobiales bacterium
TTCCCGAGTTCGCCGAACCGCTGGACGATTTCCTTGGGTTCAGCCTTGGCGAGTTGATTCGCGTGGTTCCGCAGCCTGGTCAAACCGTTGACCAGCTGTTCCCGTGATGACGCACTATCCCGATACTGTTCGGCAGTGCGCGTGAGCAGTTCTTTGCGTACCGCCTCCAATTGCTGCTCCATGTCGGTATCATTGGCGAAGTTCAACTGCTTGAATTGGTCAATGAACCGGATGAGACGGTTGAGGGTTTTCTGGTGAACACCCGTTTCAGCGGTGCTGATGCTCTGAAGCATGTCGCTACACAACTGTGCGGTCTGCTCACGGAGCGCAGACACACAACCGGAGACGAACACTTCGACATCCTGTCGGATCTTCCGAGAGGCATCCCTTGCAGCCTGCTGCCGAGCCGCCATGAGGTTCTGTTGATCGCCCAACGACAACATGTCCATGCCGAGCCGTTCCGGCACAGCGATCTGGAATTGTTGAATGTCGAAACCGAACAACCGATCCATGCGGTCTGCTATCGGAAAAGACCCCTCAATCGTAGCGACCAGTCGTTCCGGTTGCTCGACCAGCTTTTCCGCCATGGCTCGCCAATCGACGGATGCCTGTTCCCGGAGCTTTCCATAGCGCCGGATGAAGTCCCGCTTCTGATTCCAAAACTCCCGTTCGAGTTCCTTCAGTTTTCCCAGCACTTCCTCCAGCTTTGTATTGGGAAGGAAATGAGCGAGCCCATTGAGAAACGGGAACGTGTTCGCTTCAACTAACGCGTGGGTGCGGGACTCAATCAGTCCCAGGGCGGCCGTCGCTTCTTTGGGAAGCAACCGTTTATGACCGAGACTAATCAGTTTGTTGGAGATTTTGTCCGGGTCCAAACCAATGTCTTCGGCTTTGAGCTTTTTACAGCCGCGCCAATATCTAACGGAGACGTTCAGAAGCACCCCTTCCCGGGTGAGAATTTTTAGAAGATCGTTTTCCATATCTTATTTGATCCACGGCCATTGAGGAGGCGGGCTGGACCGCCGGTTGCGAGTGAGCCATCGGTGAACAACAAAGACGGCAATTGCGCCTCCGATGAGCCATGGCAGGAGATGAACGAACACAATCACTAGCGCGATAATGGCCGCGATGATGAATGCGACTTTTACGAGAGTAGACATTTGTTCCTTTCTGAAAACGAACGAGCCGGATGCCCGTGAAGGCGATCCGGCTCAGTTCGTTGTTGGTTTATGGTGTCGGCTAGATTTCCACGCGCTGGATGGACCGGAGCGCGGAACGGACCGTTTCAATTTCCTTTTCGGTCGCCTTCTGTTCCTTCAGCGCCTGCTTCAGGAGAGGCGCCGTGTCGTGCAGGTCATTCAACACATCGCGCATCGAAGTTTTAATACTTTCAACGCGATCGATGAGTTCCTTAATGGCTGAAGTTTCGGCGTTGTCTGGCTGGTGGGATTTCAAATTCCCACGTTGAGCTGTCGGCAATGTTTCTGGCATAGGCTTGGTTTCTTCCGTCTGTTTCGTTTCTGCTGCAGCCGTGGACGGAACAACGGCAGGAGCATTCTCTTTCGGAGATTCAATGTGAGCTGCAGCCGGTGATGAATTGTCCGGTTGCTTTCCTTCTACTGGAACTGGGGCGGCGGGTCCGCGAACCGGCATCACCACCATGGTTTTACCGCCATTGGTGAAGAGCATTGGGGAGAGACTGTCGTCGATTTCAAACGTCCGAAAACCAAAGCGCAGTGCTTTCAACATGTAGTTGCGGTTGAGTGAAACCTCGACTGATTTCCCGACAATCGTCGCGCCATTGATTTTCGCCTGGCCGTGATTGCCATTGTTCCCGGTGCCCTTGACGAACAACGAGTTCTCTCGGACTTCCAACTCGATTGGTTCATGTTGTCGATCCCGTCCTGGAAGCATTGGAATTGTGCCAAGCATCAGGTCGGCAGCTGATTCGTCCAGGGTGATATGCGTCCATTTACTATTGGGCCGAGGAACGACTTGCTTCCAATTGGGGAAGTTGCCGTCGATCTGCCTAGCCACATACACCCAGTTGTCGGATGTGATCTGGACCCAGGGAGAATGGCTTTCTGCTTTGGGCAAAACCTTCAGCCGCCATTCGCCATCATCCATGAATCCCGGCCATGCGAGGAAACGCCGGGTCGAGATGAGGACAGAGGCATCGAGTTTGAAGGTAAACGAGTTGGCCGCGAACAGTTGATGCCCATCGGTTCCCACGATGTAATGGGCCTTGTCACTCGTCGTCACGTCCAGACACGCGCCATTGAGCACGTAACGGCTGTTATCCGTGGAAGCACATTCCATCGCCTGGCGGAGCGTCTCTTTGAATCCTTTGGGCAGCGGAATGTCCTCGGATTTCAAAATGGGCACGACCGGCCATTCTTTGCCCGGAATGGTTTCTACAGGCTCGTCAACGAACCCACCGGCCAGTGAATAACGGATAAGTGTTTTCTCTTCTACAACCGCCAACCTAACCACATCCTTGGCCGAGCACCTTTTAACAACTTTGGACAAATCATCCAGAAGGACAATTATTTCGCCCGGCACTCCATTTGTTTGATTGGGTAATCCGTAATAGACGGTTTCGTCCAGATTGGTGGCTTCGATGACGATCCGTTTATTCTCCTGACGGACTTTTACGCAGCCGAGGATCGGCAGCGTCGGTTTCTTCACTACGATCTTACTGAGGCCGGGCAGAACCGTTTTAAGGACTGCCACGGGAATTTCGATTTCTGATTTCATATTTCCTTTCGTTAAAACAAAAACGCCAGCCGGGTATTGCCGGCTGGCGTTAATGCAGATTGCTGACGTTAGAATTCGAGCAACAACCCAGGCTCTGCAACAGGGGTTGTTGTTCGTTGACGCTTCTTGATTGGTTCAAACTGCCATTGCACCTCTGCGTCGTGTTGGGTGCCTTGGAGTTGCGCTGGTGCCTGTGCAGCGAGAGAGTCGCTCACACGCTGACTTTGGGATGGATCGGCCAGCACCGAATCCACGAACGGGAGTGGCCTCACCAGCCATGGTGCATACAGAAATCCATTGATCAGCGTCACTTTGATGACGGTTGGATTGATGTCGCACCCATAGAGACGGTAAGAATAATTGGAAGCCGCCAGCAACATGCGCCCCGTTCCGACGCATGGGTCCATCACTGACTTGGTCCTGGCATCCTCGTCACCAATGGTCATTCGGCCCATCAGGGCACAAAGGTCCATTGGTGTTGGGAAGAAGCCTACATGTCTGCCGTGTTGATTCTCGGCCAGAATGTCGGCCAGGTAATCGTGTGGATAGGCGAGGAGCGGCTCTAGATTGAAGACCTGATACAGCCTGTCACTGGCCCCTTTGTAGTCGTCTCGTTCCTCTGGCAGTTCTGGCTGGCCTGTATGACCGAATCCGAACAGCAGCCAATCCATGAAGTATTCAAAGGCCGACCAGTTTCCCCACCCACGCCAATCGCCATAACGAGTAATGCAGCTGAGCGCCCGATCGAGCATTTTGAATCCGGCATCGTTGCGCTGCCAATGAATGGGTGGGATCTCTCCAACCATCCTTCCTGCGTCCATCATCTCGAACCAGTGTTCCCAGCGTTGCCAGATCAATTGGTCAAGCCCGATCAGATATGGCTGCATCCATCCGTGGTACAGTTCTGGCGATTCCTTCAGTTCTTTCGGCTGCTTCGGTTTGGCATTACTGATTGCCCGTCGCACCTCTTCAAGTCGGACCTCCAGCGGTGAACCCAGAAGGTGTGATTCCATGTTTGCTCCTTTGATGAAATGAAAACGCCAATCACACCGTTGGGCATGACTGGCGTTTGTCTCCAATTTTCAGAGTGGTCACTCCTCCTCACTTGGTTTGTATTTAAGCTGAGCGAGGAGGCATTCACTGCGATCAATGTCGGTCCGTTCGCCGAGATAAACCGGCTGATACAAGCAGTGGCTCTCTGGGAACGCGTAGAGGTATCGAATCTCCACCACAGCGCCAACCGAAGGGACCTGATGATTCGGTGGGATCGTGACATTGCCGACCACCTGCCACCCATCCTGATCAAGGAGCCGTAACTCAACGCTGCGCTGCTTATTGCGATTGGCCACCACCGCTGAACACGTGGCGCAGAACTTGTGCTTCAGTTGCCTCCCGCCGCAATTTGGTCTACCCGGGGTGTAAGACGCATCCAATCGCTTGAACACAACCCCTTCCTTCCGAGCCTGCCGCAATTCACGCAGCAAGATCGTTTTCCCAATTGCATCGAAGGTGCTTTGAACCATTTGGATGTGGCGAACGTTGTTGCCTGCCAGAAGGTTCATCAGTGCCACTAAGCGGGCACGATAGGGCTCCTGTTTCAGATCCGCCCCATTTAGTGCCAGCAGATCGAAGGCGAAGAACGTGTCACCGACTGCTTCGCCATCCAACACGAAGTCGGCTTCTATCATCCCGGCTGATTTCATGATCGTTTCCGGCAGCCCGATGGTAAGCCCCTTTCGATTGACACCCGTGAGAACTGGTCCGACTCGCATCACGAGCACGCGACGTCCGTCATATTTCTCCTGCATGCACCAGTCGCCCTCATTGATGAGTTTTTCCATTTCGCCTTCATCAATTGCATTGAGCAGTTGGCATTGGATGCCAGTGACTCGTTGCTCCTGGTCCGTCTGCTCGTAACGAGTGCCATTCTCACCGGGGGTGTAGCCTTTCCCTGTTTTCTCGCGGACAAGCTTGTCGAAGATCCTCTTAGCCGTCTCGAAATCGACGGGCGAAGAAGTTTTGGTTCCTGTGCTGAGCGTGAACCCTCTCCGCCCGTAGGCGAAGGTGACGACGAACAATTCGTCGCTGGGTTCAATACTGCAGGTGTAAACCTTGTCGCTGGAACCTTCGCGATAATACAAGGTGACGGATTCCGCTTTCGGCGGGTTCATAACGGATTTCATTTTTCCTTTCTAAACGAAAAAGCCGAACGCAATGACGCGTCCGGCTCTTTCCATTGTTTATTGTTTGTTAACGGGTTGTTTGATACTGGTCCACGACACCGCGCTTGACCTTCGCCAGCCCATGTTGCATTTCATCCTCCATCTCGTACACGAGGATGAAGGTCAGTTTTGGGAAACGGTGTGATAGCGCAGCCAGTTTTTGGACCGGAGGTGTGTCTGTTTCGAACTGATGAACGACTCGATGGTGGGAGGTTTCCAGCCACTCAACGTATTTAGCGCCGAGTTTCTCTTTCCATCGACTGCGCTCAAACCGTTTGATCTCCCCTTTGGTCCCCCATACTGTCAGCCGGCTATGGCACCAGGACATAACTCCTTTCCATTCCACCGGCGGCATTCTTGGTAGAACTCGCAGGAGGAACAGTGGAGGCCGGGCGACGGAACGAAATCCTGCCGCTCCATGCCTTCCACGTAGGATTCGATTGTGCGATACAACCGCATTTCCTGATGATCGGTCATCGGACCAAGCGCCGTTACGACGAGCTTCGGCGTTTTTGTTTTTACGAGGTGATGCAATTCAATGTCCTGCTCCATTCGTCCCGTGCTGTCCCGGTACAACAACGCATAGCATGACGTTTGCACTTCGTTCTGATGCGCAAGTTGATCGACGTCCGGTGTCTTGGCGGCTGATTTGAAGTCCACAATTCGGCCACCTGCCCGAATCAGGTCGATGATGCCGATGAGTCTTGGCAGACCGGGCAACTCTGCTTCCGCGCAAACCTCCACGGCTTCCGGACGTTCATCGGGTTTGATTGGTGTTTCCCGGAAGTAATGTTCCAACGTCGTCCACGCCGATTCCCGGTGTTGTTCCTCCTCGCCATCCCACCCCATCACCATATCGGATTGGCCCTCGATCCAATCTTCCTCGAACAATTGTTTGTATCGTTCGAGCGCAAAAGGCTCCCTCTTCCAACAAGCCATGTTTCACTGCTGGAGTACACCGTGGATAACATTGCCAACGAACAAGCCTGGTGTGGGTGCCTTATTTACCCGGCGCACGTATTTGAAGTAAAACTGTAATCGGCACCGCAGCCACGTATAGAGCCGCGATGCCGATACAGTTTCCTTCAATTCACAAATGATCTCAGCTTCCGTGAGCCTTCGTGAAGGCTGCCGGGGAATCAGTTGCAGTTCCCCCGCCGAATTCATCGCGGCCTCGCTTTCTGGAACCGGGCAACACGGTTTACAGGCTGTCCCGCCATGCGTAGCAACTCGTCGATCAGGCTGCTGGCGTCGAGTTTGTTCAGAAGCCTGACCGATTTGCCAAACCGTTCCTGGCTGAGCTTTTCCACCTCTGCCTTGTCGAGTTTGTGTTCGTCCACGACTTTCAGGATGAGGCCCTTCTGTTTCTCGGAGCATTCCCATTTTTCATCTGCATGATTTCCGTTATGGCCTTTTGCAGGGTGACCATTTCCGTTTCCATTGTGCCCGTTGCCGTTGGGGCTTGGGTGGCTCTGACGATTGCCGTTACCAGAGCTTTCAATCTGCAAGGGCAGATAACCAATCTTCTGCATCTCGTGATCAACGCATCCTTGCAGCAGTTCGTAGAGATGGGACGTGGCGGCCTCCACCTGTTTCAGATCCGTCAATTCAGTCCGAATCGTCAAACTGAACTGGTGGCTGCTGTATTGGGGAAGACCGATTTTCTTTGAGTAGTTTGCTTCCAATGTAATCATTTTTCCTTTCGTAGTTTGGTTCCATGTTCGGGAACCGATCCGGTTGAGTTAAAGCAGTCGCCTGGATCAGGGCGGTTGCCTTTGTTTAGAAATCCAATAATTGAATTGTGGGTTTTGCCGCTACAACGGGCTCGTTCACGAAATGGACACGAATGGATGTGAACTTTCCCTTTTGCCATCGGCTTTCTCCTTCCAGCCAGCGCTTCACGAACTCGGCAACTGACTGTCGGCATTTTTCCCGGACGAGGTCCATCCGCCGTGGATCCTCTGCGAACTCGCACAACCGAGGGGTTAAGTCGTGCCGCATCTTTTCCAGCATTGGTTGGGGCGAGGACCGGGCCCAACCGCGAGAGATGCTCTCCTGAATTTCGTCCGTGTGAATCGCCGGGGGTTTGGAGCAGCGGATTGGCGGAGCAGACACGACAATCGAATTACCATTGACATGGAGCTTCCATGGATCGTAAAGGCAAATGAAGAAGCGATATGTCGTCGGCACCTTCAGTTGCACTGTGTTCGTCCCCAGATCAATTCCAATAAAGCAACGGGCATCAGTTCGCTCGAAGACTTCCGTCTGCTTGGAACTGGCCACTTCCAGGTTCATTTCCTGTGTCAGTGTCGGGATCGCAGAAATGAACGTTTCAGTGATCTGCTGTGCGCTGAAGCGCGGATCGCTGGCCAGTTGTCGTAGCGTGGCAGCATCTGGTGCTCCGCGGCTTAACCAGGCGACCAAGCCGATGATTGTCAGAACCGCGATGACGGAGATCGACAGAACAACCGAATTGACTGGCCCCATGAACGGGATCGAAGCGCATCCGGTCAAGGGAATGACCAGCAAAACGGTCGTAATCCATATTGTTATTTCTTGTTTCAAGTGTCCTTTGTAAAAGCAAAAGCCCCGGTTGTTGGCCGGGGCTTTTGCAGGTTGATGTTGATGCAATACGTTCAGACGCTCTTTCGAGCGGCGAACGGTGGAGGTGCCTCTTTAAGCACGGTTGCTGATTCAGCGACCTGCCAGCTTTTGCTCCCGCGCAGTGCGGTTTCCAAAAGGCCGTTGGCGACAACAGTCATTGGTTTCTTTTGCCTCCTGGCTTCGTGGTAAAGCACGGAAACCAGAAAGCGGTCCAGTTGTGGTGTGTAATGTTTGAATCCAGCCATAAGAAGTGACAGAGCAGAATGCCTCCTGTCATAGGTTTATAACACGAACTGAGCGTCCATTTCACTCTGGACGACTAAGCATATTCGTTGAAACTGGCTATGGCGTCGCACGTTTCCGGCATCTCCTATCGCGGCACAATCACCGCCATTTTCATCAATCACCTGCACACCCAGCGCGCCGTCTTTTCACCTTGGCCCACGAACTCGCCCACGTCCTGTTCCACCTCGGTCCCCGCGTAATTTGGTGCGAGCCCAACATCGACGGCTAGCATGGCCGTGCTTCAATGTCTCGTCTGCGTGAAAGTGTTGTCCATTTTGCTCCGAGTGTTACTCGGTTTCCTTTTCATTTCGTGTGCACAAGCATACAAGCTCATAATTTCGTGAGCGTCAGGAATTTTTCGTCTTGCATCATTTGGCAAAAACGCCAGTTTCGGTGCCGTATCGAAGCAGCTAGAAAACGCTTACTGGAGACACACTCATATGTTTAAGACCGGAGACGTAGTGCGGCTGAAATCTGGAGGACCTACAATGACAGTCCAACGGTTGGTCGGGGACGAGGGACACCCGTCATTCAGGATGATAGATAATATCCTCAAGGCACAAAAAGGGTGTAGGAATGGAGATCCGATTTGCCAGTGGTTTAGCGATAACGATTTAAAATCAGATACTTTCCGCGTCGAAATGCTCGAACGAGTGGCAGAAAAGCAGTGAGTCGTTAGAGGCGGGAGAGATGTGGTTCGAAGTAAATTCTTCCTTCAATGCCGTTAGGCCCAGCTAGCTTATTTTCACCGGAATCGGACAAAAACACATTCGCCCAGCAACACAAGCCTCAAACGATGTCCCGAATACTTGGCGAATTTGCAGAACGACGGCAAGTTTTTGAAGGGCTGCACGGAATGGATGACCGGAATAGGGGTCGTTGCGATGTTGGAGTGGCTTGAAGAGAATATTGAAACGAAGTGCATAATTGATGATGTAAGACGAAAGGTTGATGCTGCATCCCTAGTCAGCAATGGGGCCTTTCCGGACTGGCCCAAAGGCCATTACACCCGAACAGGTGAGAGCGTTAGGACTGTTCCTAATGGACAAGTGTAAGTCCACAACGGGTGGTCTCTATACTTGGTGTCATCAATTAAATATTAGGCCACGGTTTTCTACCGACCGTGCTCAGGATTATATTGATGAAGCCATGGCGACATTTATTAACCCCTTCCTGGATTACGTCAAAGCTCAGCTTGAAGAGCATGGGGAGGCAACGGTACCAGAAAAACTAGCTGATCTCTTTTCAGCAAAGGTCTTTAGCCCAAAGTTTTATAGCGACTTTCCACAAACCGCTGCAGCCATCCAGCGAATCTCAAACTTTTGTGCCAGGCAAGAAGCCGAAGGTAGCTGGTTCACCGCAGGAACTTGCGTGGGCTGTCGCTTCGGAATTGACTAACCCCATTTGCGTGCCCAACAGCTTGTGGCTTCGGCTTGGACTCACATTCCTCCCAGCATTAGTTTTACGAATCGTCTACGTTCGGCATTGAACCGGCAACAATGGCCGATTCGAACGTGACGTAGGGCCAGTTTTCATATAGAAAAAGCGTCAACCATGGTTTCCCAAATAAAGAGAATACAATCCGACCTCTCTCCGGTTTCATGATTCCCTCAGTCTATAAATTTCCGGGCGACAGGCACTTAATGTGAGGTTTTCCCATGGCCGTTTCCAAAGACAACTTTTTTAGAATTTTTCAATCGGACCTGCGGGAGGGGCTGCAGCGGTTTTTCGAAAACCGCAATGTTCGAATATCGGAGGAAATCGTAGAAGAACTGGTTGATCGACCTTCTCTAGCCAAATTGATCGCTTTCGATTTCATCGAACATGACAGCGAGACTTCGGAATACCGTCTCGATGACCGCGTGGAGCGTTTCCTCGACGAAATGCTCGGAGCGGTGGAGATCGCTCAAGCCGATTGGTTGATCAGCTTGATTGATGAAATTCGCCGTTCGATAGAGGGTTATCACAAGCTGTCAGACACTGCTAAAGCAGCGGTGTTTTCCCGTAAAGTTTGCCGTTCGTTAAGAGGCTGTAAAGGCCGAATACTAAGGCACTTGGAAGAAATCCAGTCGGCAGTCGATTACGATTACCGAGCGGGATCGGACTACGAAGTGAAACTGCTGAATCTTCAATGGCATCTTGAGAGGGCTGAAAGTTACGGTCGGGCTATCGAGGAACTTAACAAATTGCTTCGAAACGACGCTTTTTTTCAAATTCACCGTGATACCGAAATCCTTTCGTTACGTCGCGGACTGATTCTGAGGTGTGCGCAAGTGGGTGATGGGCTCACCGATATCTATCAAAGAATTGCGGAATATTTGAATCGTGTGCTGCGTGATTATGATCGTGCACGAAAATTGATTCGTTTATGTGCCATGATCGACAGGCATGAACATTTCACTTCGACGAACTTGGAGGAAGTCAGCACAGCTGCAGCGGGTCCGTGGTTTTCAGAAATTCAAGTGCGAACAACAATTTCTCCGAGCGTAACAGATAGGTATCCGGAGATCCTTGCACGAGCGTTAATGAAGGTCGGGGTTGGGGAACGGCAGCTTAAGGCACGGCAGGTCGAAATCGAAGAACCGGTTTTTGAGGAAGATTCTCCGATCATCGATTGGACGAATGTCTACAAAACATTTGTCGAGCAGGAGAAAGACTTATTTACCTTTCTCGGAACCACTAGCATCGGAGGAAAATTGCTCTCCGAAGAGGAGCGCGTTGATGGATACTGCAGCATTCTTAGCGACGAAAAATGGGCACTTACTTGGGATCGGCCCTTTGAGATGAACTTTGAAGGCGGTTGGGAATACGCTTTAGTTTTTCCCCGTGCCACGAAAATAATATGACGATAGAAGCTCCACCTGTCGTAAGGCGCTTATTTTCGCGTCTTTCGAATCGGGATAATCGGATTTTGTCACGTAATGGCCCTGATCAAGATCCGGACCTTTTCGTCCAAGTCGAAGCAAGCGAATCCGCGTGTTCGAATTTCTTGAAAGTTTTAGGCTATCGGTTGGAAAAAGGAGACAACTGCTTCTATTTGGTTAGCGAAGACGAGACGCGCGATAGGGTGGAAGCGAAACTTGAACAAACCATTCGCTTGGTTCGATTGTTGAATTTTCTTTCAATACACGTCGAGGGGTTCGGTGAAGGCCAAACATTTTCAGCGATTAACCTCGCCGCTCGTTGCAATGGGGACCCTCAAGCTGAAAGGGTTCTTCAACAAATAAGCAAAGGCGCGACAAATGGAGAACGATTGAACGGCCTCCTTCAACACCTGGTTGATCGTGGATTCCTGTCAAAATACGACGAGAGCCGTGACCAATACCGCGTCCTTTCCGCAATCAATTATCTGTTCGATTTTGTTGACCGAATCAATATCCCGGAGGACGGGACGCAAATGGAGACACCAGATGCCACAACTTGACCGTATCATTCTTATCAATTCCGCTGGGTTCGATTACCTTGAATTTCCAGTTGGAGGGCACGGGCAAGTAATCGGCGTGAACGGTCACGGGAAATCCACCGTGCTGCGCACGATCCTTTTCTTTTATTTGGGAAGCAACGATAAGGCTCCTTATGCGCTGCATGAGACCAAATCGGATTTTGTCAGTCACTATCTGGGCGATCCTCCATCTTATCTAATTTACGAGGTAAAACGCGGCAACGGGAGTCCGAGCTTTCACATCGCGGTGACCAGACCAGCGGGTCGCATTCAATTCCACTTTGTCGATAGCCCATACTGCAAGGACTACTATCTGGAAGGAAAATTTGTGCAAAGTGTGGAAGGAGTTCATGAACGGCTTCGTGAAGCGAAATGCGCCTTCGACACAAAATCGTCTTACGAAGAGTTCAGTAACCGGATCTACGGTAGCACCCACTCACCATATTCCGTTTTCAAACCTTCCGCGAGAAACGTCGGCCAAATTGGCGTCCTTCCCCGGATCATAAGCGGAATTTTCACGGTGAGTCAGTTGGATGCAGACAAACTGAAGACAGCTTTAACATGTGGTGTCCATGATGATGCGTTTGCCATGCAGCTGGATCTTCTGAAACTGAAAAGCCAATTGGAGAATTTTCGCCGCGTCCATAAAGCTGTCAAAACGTATTTGAAGCATGAAGCCGACGCCCTCGAGCTGTTGGATCTTGCGCAGCAATTTGACGAAGCCGGTCAGGAGCGAAAAGCTGCAATTGAAGACCTTGTCCGCATGGCGAAATGTATTCCGACAAAGCTGTCTGAGGTAAAGGCTGCGCAAGAAGGACTGCGGTTGGAACGGGAGCAGGAAGCAAATCAATTCCAATCTGACAAAGCAGAACTTGACCTCGCCATCATCAATGTCAGAGACCAACTAGCCGTTGTGCTCAACACGATCAAAAAAGGTGAAGAAGCGTCGCAACAATATCAACAGCTGGACATCGCCAAGAAGGCACGGGCTCTCCTCACCCTCCCACAAATGCTGGCGGAAAAGCATTTAGCGGAGGAAGAATACAGGCTGCTGACGGCAAATTACGAAGGGGAGGCTGCGCAAAGAAACAAGATGCTGGAGACAATTGAGCAAACTTGGAGTGCTCTGGCGCAGGATTACGCGCGACAGAAGAGTGCAATCAACTCCGAAATTCAGCAACACCTCGATGCTTTGGACCAGGAACGGGGTCAGTCAATTCAGTCGGTCAACGCGGACGAGCGCCGTGCCAAATTAGCATTCGAGCCGAGGATTGCCCAATTGGCGGCAGCGCGGACTCAGGTAAATAAGGACTTCCGTTCGTTGGGAGAACTTAAAGATCCGGATGAATATCAGAAAGTTAAAACCGACCTTTATTTCAAAGAGCAAAAGCAACGGGATGAGGTGGTGCGCCAAACAGATCTTAGAGGGAAAATCAAATTGGCAAAACAGCGGCGCACGACTGACCGTGCCGACATTGATCGGAAGGCTGAGGAAGAAAGTAAAAGGATTCAATGCACAATAGACGAACTCGATGCGAAGTCCGAGCAGGCA